>NZ_CP032550.1:304078-608156 GCF_009735645.1 Microbacterium oryzae
GCGGGCGAGGCTCCCGACAACGTCACCATCGTGAACTCCCCGGCCGAGGCCGACACCGTCGAGGTCGACGACCCCTCGAAGCTCGTGTGGCTGTCGCAGACCACCCTCTCGGTCGACGAGACGATGGAGACGGTGAACCGGCTGCGTGCGCGGTTCCCCGAGCTGCACGATCCGCCGTCCGATGACATCTGCTATGCGACCCAGAACCGTCAGGTCGCGATCAAGAAGGTCGCCACGGGAGCCGACCTCGTCATCGTCGTGGGGTCCGCGAACTCCTCCAACAGCGTGCGCCTCGTCGAGGTCGCGCTGCAGCACGGCGCGAAGGCCGCGTACCGCGTCGACTACGCGCACGAGATCGAGCAGGAGTGGCTGGACGGCGTCGAGGTCGTGGGCGTCACGAGCGGCGCCTCGGTTCCCGAGGTGCTCGTGACCGAGGTGCTCGAGGCGCTCTCGTCCGCCGGCTACCGCGACGTCGAGGAGGTCCGCACCGCGGAGGAGGACCTGCTCTTCTCGCTTCCCAAGGAGCTGCGTCAGGACGCGACAGGGCGCCGCGACGCGCGTGCGGTGGGGGGCCGAGGCCGCCCATGAGCGACGAGGCCCGCCCGCCGCAGCCCCGCTACGGCCAGTACGCGACGAGCGAGGAGCAGCGCGCGCGGATGGGCGAGCCGGCTCCCGCCGCTCGGCCGGTGTCGCCGCCCACTCCGGAGGTCGCAGCCAGGCCCGCGCTGTCGCCGGGGCGCCTCATCGACCGCGCGGCGACCGTCGCGCTGCTCGTCTACGGCATCGTCAGCGTCGTGCAGTCGATCCCCGTCGTGCTCGACGCGACGCGGCTGCTGCAGACCATGGGCATCGACGCGGAGCTCGCCGACCCCGCCGGCATGCGCGGGTGGGGCGTCCTCGCGGTCGTCGTGCTGACCCTGGGATGGATCGCGACGGCGCTCTTCGCCTGGCGCCGAGCGCGCCGCCGCCGGATGACGTTCTGGATCCCCATCGTGGGAGCCGTGGTCTTCAACGTCATCGCGAGCCTCATCGTCGCCGGCCCGCTCGTGGGCGATCCCGCGGTGATGGACGCCCTCCTGCGCACGCAGGACGCTCTCGGCTCCTGACCTCGAGCGCCCGAGGACGCGAAAGCCCGGTGCCGCTCGGCACCGGGCTTTCGCGTATCGGGAGCGGTCAGCTCTGCGACTTGCCGAACGAGCCCAGCTGGCGCGTCGCCTCCGCGACGCGTGCGGCCATCGCCGACTCGGCGACCTTGCCCCACGCGCGCGGGTCGTACTGCTTCTTGTTGCCGACCTCGCCGTCGATCTTCAGCACGCCGTCGTAGTTCGAGAACATGTAGCCGGCGATCGAGCGCGTGAACGCGTACTGCGTGTCGGTGTCGATGTTCATCTTCACGACGCCGTTGGCCACGGCCAGCGCGATCTCCTCGTCGGTCGAGCCGCTGCCGCCGTGGAAGACGAGGTCCAGCGGCTTCGCACCGGTGCCGAAGTGCGCGGCGATGCCCTCCTGGATCTCTCCGAGGAGCTCCGGACGCAGCTTCACGCCACCGGGCTTGTACACGCCGTGCACGTTGCCGAAGGTGAGCGCGGCGATGTAGCGGCCCTTGTCGCCGAGGCCGAGCACCTCGACGGCCTTCGTCACGTCCGCGACCGTGGTGTAGAGCGCGTCGTTCGAGCCCTCGTGAGCGACGCCGTCCTCCTCGCCGCCGACGACGCCGACCTCGATCTCGAGGATCGCGTGGATGTTCTTCATGCGCGGGAGGAGGTCCGCCGCGATCTCGATGTTCTCGTCGAGCGGCACGGCAGAGCCGTCCCACATGTGGGAGTTGAACAGCGGCTCGCCGCCGGCTTTCACGCGCTCCTCGGATGCCTCGACGAGGGGCAGGACGAAGCCGGGGAGGGCGTCCTTCGGGCAGTGGTCGGTGTGCACGCCGACGGTGATGGGGTAGTTCTTCGCGACCTCGCGGACGTACTGCGCCATCGCGATCGCGCCCGTGGCGCGGCCCTTGACGGTGTGTCCGGCGAAGTAGTCGGCGCCGCCCGTGGTGACCTGGAGGATGCCGTCGGAACCCGCCTCGGTCAGGCCCTGGAGCACGGCGTTGATCGTCTGGGAGCTCGACACGTTGAACGCGGGGTAGGCGAACCCACCCGCCTTCGCGCGGTCGAACATCTCGGCGTACTGGTCCGGTGTGGCGACGGGCATTGCATGCTCCTTCGAGAGGCGACGTGAGTGCAGTCTCAGCCTAGCGAAGGCGGCTCTTTCCGATGCGATGACGTGATTCCGGGCGGTTCCTCACGTCAGCGCAAGAATCGCGATTCCTTCGCGCGAGCGCGACAGAAGAAGCGGGATGTGCGCCGTCTCAGGCCGCTACTGTCTGAGGCATGACTGCCGACTTCCACGAGATCACGAGCGCCGAAGACCTGATCCCGCTTCACCCCGACCGCAACATCGCGCTCGAGCTCGTGCGCGCGACCGAGGCCGCGGCCATCCGCTCGGTGCCCTTCATCGGGCGCGGCGCGAAGGAGGCGGCCGACGGTGCCGCCGTCGACGCCATGCGCGCGTTCCTGTCCACCGTCGACTTCGACGGGGTGATCGTCATCGGCGAGGGCGAGAAGGACGACGCGCCCATGCTCTTCAACGGCGAGCACGTGGGCACCGGCCGAGGGCGCGCATACGACATCGCCGTCGACCCGATCGACGGGACGTCGCTGACGGCGGCGGGCCGCAACAACGCCCTCTCCGTCATCGCCCTGTCCGACCGCGGCACGATGCTCGACGCGTCGACTGTCTTCTACATGGACAAGCTCGTCACCGGTCCCGCGGGCGTCGGCGTCGTCGACATCCGCCTCCCCATCGGCGAGAACATCCGCCGCCTGGCGAAGGCGCTCGGCAAGCCGGTCGAGGAGATGGTCGTCTCCGTGCTGAACCGTCCGCGTCACGAGCAGCTCATCGCCGACATCCGCGAGACCGGCGCGGGCACGCGCCTCATGAGCGACGGCGACGTCGCCGGCGGCATCAACGCCGCGCGCCACGATGCGCGCACCGACATGTGCGTCGGCGTCGGGGGGAGCCCCGAGGGCATCGTCACCGCGTGCGCGATCAAGGCGCTCGGCGGGCACATCCAGGGCCGGCTGTGGCCGCGGCACGACGAAGAGGCTCAGAAGGGCATCGACGCGGGGCTCAAGATGGACCACGTCTACGAGGCCGACGACCTCGTCGCCGGCAGCAACACGATCTTCGTCGCGACGGGCGTCACCGACGGCGCCCTCGTGGAGGGCGTCCGCCGCCAGGGCGGCTACGTCTACACCGAGAGCGTCGTGCTGCGCGGCCACTCGGGCACCCTGCGCCGCATCTCGTCGGACCACCTCGAGTCGAAGTGGTTCTGACCGCAGACTGACGGATGGCGGGAGCGCGCCGCCGAGGGAGATCCCGGTGGCGCGCTCTTTCGTGACCCGTCTGTGATGGGCCTCCTCAGGAACATCGGCGACAATGGAGGGGGCACGCGGCCCTCGCGCGCCAGGGGAGGGTGGACCCGCACATGTCAGCGCAGCACGCACAGCAGGTCGTTCAGGAGCCGGCGCCTCGCGCGGGCGCGCAGGCCGTCGTCGCGGCCGCGAAGGATCCGGCCCGGCGACCCGACGTCCTCTTCCGCGTGCGTCGCGCACCGGATCACGAGCTCAGCCCGTGGTGGCACATCGGCGCCTTCGTCTTCACGTCGGCCGCCGTCGTCGCGCTGCTGAGCCTGCTGCCCGGCTGACCCGCGGCACGGCAGGTCAGGCGACCGGCTGCAGGATGGGCGCGATCGAGATGCCGGCCGACTCCGCGAGGGCGTCGATGTCCGACGCCGCGAACCGCGAGGCCGCGTCGATCAGGATGTGCGCGCAAGCGAGGGCGTCGGCGCCCGCGTCGTGGTGGGCGAAGTCGGTGAAGCCCGCCGCCGCTGCCGCGATCGGCAGCCGGTAGGACTCGAGACGATAGGTGCGCCGGGCGAGCTGCAGGCTGCAGATCGAGCGCCACGGCGGGCAGTCGACGCCGGTGGCCTCGGAGGCGCGACGCAGCACGCCCATGTCGAAGGTCGCACTGTGTGCGGCGAGGGCATCGTCGCCCGCGAAGTCGCGGAGCTCGTCGAACTGCTCCGCCCAGCCGCGCGCATTCACGACGTCCTCGGCGTAGATGCCGTGGATCGTGGAGTTGAACGGGAAGAACTCGTCGAACCCGATCGGCGGCCGGATGAGCCAGGCCGCGCGATCCACGACCATGCCGTCTCGCACCTTCGCCAGCCCCACCTGGCACGCGGACTCCGGTCGGGAGTTCGCCGTCTCGAAGTCGATGGCGGTGAAATCGAGCGGCACCCCCTCAGTCTCGCCGATGCTCCCTGAGAGCGCGAAACGCGACGCGTCCGCTCACGCGTCGACCGAGCGGGCGCTGTCGATGATGCGGCGCAGGCAGAAGCCGACCGTCACGGCGTCCGCGTCCGCCGCTCCGCTCTCGCGCACCTCGGCGAGGTACTGATCCAGTGCCTCCTGGGCGGCGTTCGCCAGGTCCTCCGTCTGCTCGTCGCCGACGGGCGCCGCGACGAGGTCGGCACAGGCGCGGATGGCCGACACCAGCGTCGGCTGCGCAGGCTCGGGAGGCGTGAGCTCGCCCTCGTCGGCGGGGGCGTCGCGGAACAGGGCGTCGCTGAGGCTGCGGATGGCGAACACCGTCCGCTCGAGCGCCCGCAGACGGCGGTCGTTGATGCGCCGCTCCTCGCGGTGGCGGCGGGACCGCGGGTTTCCGCGCGCGCTCTCGTCGGCATCGAGGACGTCGTCCGACACGGCCGACGCCGTTCGGCGCAGCGAGCTCACGATGCCGTCGATCTCGTCCTGCGGGCCCTCGCCGCGTTCCAGCAGATCCGCGAGGTCCTGCAGCGAGCGAGCCGCGGTGTCTCGCAGGTCGGAGAGACGGCGACCCGCGTAGGTCAGGTGCAGGGGCGGCACGATGAGGAGGTTGATGGCGACTCCCACGATCACGCCGAACGCGAGCGTGACGAGGTACGACACCGAGAACTCGTCGGGGTCGCCTCCGCCGCCGATCAGCAGCACGAACATCCCCGCCATCGCGATCCAGTCGCGACCGGCTCCCATCCAGCGGAAGGCGCCGACGAGGACGCCGATGCCCACGACGAGCGCGAGTGCGAGGAGAGCCGGGCCGCCGGCGTACACCAGTGCGAGGCCGCCGGTGCCGAGCAGGATGCCGATCGCCACGCCCGCGAGCGTCTGCAGGCCCGTCCGCACCGAGCGCATGAGCGTGGGGTACATGCTCACGAGGGCGCCGAGCGGGGCGTAGTACGAGTACTCGTCCGCCGCGAACGGCACGAGCGGCGCGAAGTGGAGCGCGAGGCCGCAGGCGAGCGCGACCTTCACGGCCAGCAGGACCCGCCCGGGTCCCTCCAGTTCCTGTCCGCGCCTCATCAGCGCATCCCACCGAGAGCGAAGCGTCACCCCGATGACGGTACCCGGGCCATCCGCAGCGGAGCAGAGGGTTGACGTCGCCCCGCGGATCCGGTCCACCCGCCTCGCAGGCGCCGCCGCGTAGGATGGTCGCCCGTGGCTCTCACTATCGGAATCGTCGGCCTGCCCAACGTCGGCAAGTCCACCCTCTTCAACGCCCTGACCAAGAACACGGTTCTCGCTGCGAACTACCCGTTTGCGACGATCGAGCCGAACGTCGGCGTGGTGGAGCTGCCCGATGCGCGGCTGGACCGTCTCGCCGAGATCCACGGATCGCAGCGCATCCTGCCGGCGCCGGTGTCGTTCGTCGACATCGCCGGCATCGTCCGCGGCGCGAGCGAGGGCGAGGGCCTCGGCAACCAGTTCCTCGCGAACATCCGCGAGGCCGACGCGATCGCCCAGGTCGTGCGCGGATTCGCCGACGCCGACGTCGTGCACGTCGACGGCAAGGTCGACCCCGCGAGCGACATGGAGACGATCAACACCGAGCTGATCCTCGCCGACCTCCAGACTCTCGAGAAGGCGCTGCCGCGCCTCGAGAAGGAGGTCAAGGGCAAGAAGACCGACCCCGCCGTCTTCGCCGCCGCGCAGGAGGCGAAGGCCGTGCTCGACACCGGGAAGACGCTCTTCCAGGCCGGCTTCGACGTCGCCCCCATCAAGGAGCTCGGCCTGCTCACGGCGAAGCCGACCCTCTACGTCTTCAACGTCGACGAGGGCGTCCTGACGGACGCCGATCGGATGGCCGAGCTCGCGTCGCTCGTCGCCCCCGCGAAGGCGGTCTTCCTGGACGCCAAGGTGGAGTCCGAGCTCATCGACCTCGAGCCCGCCGAGGCGCTCGAGCTCCTCCAGTCGCTCGGCCAGGAGGAGTCCGGTCTCGACCAGCTCGCGCGCGTGGGCTTCCAGACCCTGGGCCTCCAGACCTACCTCACGGCGGGGCCGAAGGAGGCGCGTGCGTGGACCATCCGCAAGGGATGGACCGCCCCGCAGGCCGCCGGCGTCATCCACACCGACTTCGAGCGCGGCTTCATCAAGGCCGAGATCGTGTCGTTCGCCGACCTCGACGAGGCCGGCTCGATGAGCGAGGCGAAGTCCAAGGGCCGCGTGCGCATCGAGGGCAAGGACTACGTCATGCAGGACGGCGACGTGGTGGAGTTCCGCTTCAACGTCTGACTCGGGGCGAGGTCCGGTCGGGCTGCCCGCGCGGCTCGCCTACTCCTGGTAGCTCGGCGACCACTCCGGCAGCTGCTGCAGGGCCCAGCCGTTGCCGTCGGGGTCCGAGAAGTACACGAACGTTCCCCATGCCTGCTCGTCCAGCTCGCTCGGCTCGACGCCCGCTGCGAGGAGGGACTCGCGGGCTGCGGCGGCGTCCTTGACGACGCACTGCAGGCCCTTCACCGAGCCAGGGGGCATCTCGGTGAAGTTCGTGTCGAGCACGATGGAGCAGGCCGATCCCGGGGGCGTGAGCTGGATGAAGCGCACCTCCTCCGACACGGTGTGATCGTGGTCGGCGTTGAAGCCGATCTTCACGTAGAAGTCCTTCGCTCGGTCGAGGTCGCTCACCGGCACGGCGATGAGCTCGAGCTTCCAGTCCATGCCCAGATCCTTCCGTTGCGGACGATGCGTCGTCGCTCCGCCCCTCACGCTCACATATCGTCCTCGGCGCGGTGCCGGCCCGCAATGGCGGCTGTGCTTTGGTGCCCCCGGCGCGCGGCGTACGCTGTGGGTGCCGCCGACGTAAGGATGCACCGTGACCGATCACGACGAGAGCTCTTCGCACCGACACGTTCCCGCTCCGGGCGAGCCGGAGATCCCCGAACTCGAGGAGGACGAGACGATCGCGCCGCGTCCGGAGGAGGAGATCGCCGACGCTCTCCGCGCCACCCCCGACGTCGAGGACCACGGTCAGCACACCGGGTGAGGCCCGCGGCCGCGGTCAGCTCGAGATCGCCGGTGTCGGTGTTCTGGCATGCTCGGAGGATGGCTGAACTCGTCGTGCCCGACGTCCGCTTCCACACGTCTTTTCTCGAGTCTCACCGCGAATGGGCGGGTGCGGGGCAGGACGGCGCCGGGCTCCATGAGGACGATGACATCGTGACCCCGGGCGGGTTCGAGCGGTGGGTCGCGGAACTCGTCGCCTCGGAGCACACCCCTCGACGGCCCGGTCTCGTGCCGGACACGTATCGCTGGATCGTCGAGGGAGACGAGTACCTCGGCGCCGTGTCGTTCCGGCACGAGCTCACGGAATGGCTGCATGATTTCGGCGGGCACATCGGGTACGGCGTGCGGCCATCCGCGCGGGGCAGGGGACTGGCCTCGTGGGCCCTGGGGTGCACGCTCGACCTGGCGCGGGAGCGAGGCTACCCCCGTGTTCTGCTGGTGTGCCGGGACGACAACGCGGCGTCCGCGCGCGTGATCGAGAAGAACGGCGGGATTCTGGAGGACAAGCGCCGTGACGGCGACACGCTCCTGCGCCGGTACTGGGTGAATCTGCGCTGAGGGCCCTCCTGTCTCGCGGGCATGCTCAGGCGATCTCCCCGCGCAGCCGCACCACGCCGCCGACGACGTCGCCGACGTCGATGCGCTCGGCGCGCTGGACGGCGACCTTCACCGGCAGCAGGAATCGGCCCTCACGCGGCCACATCGCGGTGTCGAACTCGGTGTCGCCGATCGTCGCGGTCACCGGCACCTGACCCCAGTACACCAGCCCTCGCGCGGCCTCCTTGATGTCCTCGGAGACGTCGCTCGACAGCGGTGCGAAGACGAACGGCGCCGGGCCTCGCCATTCGATCAGCTCTGCTTCGAATTCCCACACCGTCGGCCCTGCCTCACCGCTCGAGGACGCGGAAGCGCAGGTGCGTCTCGCTGGCGAACGCCGAGGTCTCCAGCCGCTCGAGATCGACCCGGATGCCGAGGCCGGCGAACAGGGAGATCCCGTCGCCGAGCAGCACGGGCACCACGTCCAGGTGGATCTCGTCGACGAGACCGAGCCGCAGGCACTGGCGGGAGATGCTGCCGCCGAGCAGGCTCACCCATCCGTCTCCCGCCGCCTCCTTCGCGGTCGCCACCGCCGCGGCGATGTCGTCCACGACGAACGTGTAGGTGACGCCGTCCCTCTCGATCGGGTCGGTCGCCTGATGCGTCATGAGGAACACCGGCACCTCGAGCATGCCGCCGTACGGGATCTCGCCCTCCTCGATCGTCCGGCTCCTGTTCGCGCCGCCTACGATGGCGCCGATCCGCTCGCAGACGCGCGCGACGACATCCCCGTCTTCCGGGGCCGACGGGAAGTCGAACATCCAGTCCACGCCGCCGTCGGGATCGGCGAGGTACCCGTCGAGCGTCACGGTGGCGTGAATCATCACGGTGGCCATCGTCGTCCCTCCGTCGGTCGCGGTCGCCCGACCGCGATGACGCCCAGGGTACGCGCGCGTTCGCGGCCGCGCACCGCCCTCGCGACGCGCTCAGCGCAGCTCGAGCCGGACGCCCGGGTGCCCGGCGAAGACCTCGACGACGAGATCGAAGTACGTCGGGCCGCTGCCGGCCGCCAGCGCGGTCAGCTGGCGGCGGATGCGCTGGTCGTCGAACACGCCGGGGCGGTCGAGCTTGCCCTGCAGCCACTCTCGCGTCGCCGCGACTCCGAGCGCCTGCCGACTGCGCTCGTGATCGGCCCAGATGAACATCGCGGCCGGCTCCGGGGCGCTTTCGAAGCGATACAGCACGTCATCCAGAGCATCGAGGCTCGCGCCCATGCGCCAGTCCTCCCCGGTCATGAGCAGGTCGTTGAGCTGCTCGTAGAGGTCGTCGATCGACGCGATCGCGGCGCCGTCGACGCGGAAGATCTCCATGCCGGTCGCCTCAGAACCTCTCGAACAGCGCCTGCAGCAGCGGTCCGGCGGTCTCCGCGCCAGACGTGCCGTCCTCCACGAAGACGGCGGCGGCGAGGTCGCCGTGCGTTCCCACCATCCAGCTGTGCTTCGGGTACTCGCCATCGCCATCCGGCTCGCCGTACTCGGCCGTGCCCGTCTTCGCTCCCACCGGCTCGCCGGGGATGCCGGCGAGGAACGTCGCCGAGCCCTCCGTCACCACGGCGCGCATGAGCTCCCGCAGAGCCGAGGCTTCCTCGGGAGCGAGGGGCTGCGCGGGCTGCGCCGTCGCGTCCGCCTCGGGCTTCGCCGATGCATCCGTGTCGTCGTCGGCGATGAGCTGCGGGGCGACCGTGTGGCCGGCGCCGATGGAGGCGGCGACCGTGGCCATCCCGAGCGGCGTGGCGAGGATGCGACCCTGTCCGATGAGGTCGGCCGCGCGCTCGGTCTCGCCCTCGGGCTCGGGCACCTGACCGAGAGAGGCGGGGTAGCCGAGGTCGGCGTCGGGCGCGAGTCCGAGTGACGCGGCCGCGGCGGCGAGCTCGCCGTCTCCGATGCGGTCGCGCGCGCCGATCACGGCCGTGTTGCAGGAGTTTGCGATCGCCGTGCGGAAGGTGACGTCGCCGAGCGCCGACGCGGGGTAGTCGTCGTAGTTGCGGAAGGTGAAGCCGTCGACCTCGAGCGACTCGGGGCACGACAGCACGTCGTCGAGCGACGCGCCCGCGCGGATCAGCGCGAGCGAGGTCACCAGCTTGAAGGTCGACCCCGGCGGGTACTGCCCGGTCGAGGCGATGTCGAGACCGCCGGCGCCGTTCGCGAGCGCCAGCACCTCTCCGGTCGACGGGCGGATGGTCACGATCGCACTGGCGGGCGCATCCTCGCCGAGCCCTGCGACGATCTCCTCCGCGGCCGACTGGATGGCCGGATCGAGCGTCAGGGACAGCGGCCGGCCATCCGCGCCGTCGAACTCCGCCAGCGTGCGCCGCTCGTCGTCGTCGCCCACGGCCTCGATCGCGATGCTCGGCGTGCCGCGCAGCTGGGCGTCGAACGTCTGCTGCAACCCGGAGAGCCCGACGACGTCGCCGGCGCGCACCGAGCCATCCGACGCCTCGACGATCTCGGCCGTGGCGTCGCCGACCGCACCGAGCAGCTCGCGCGCGAAGTCGCGCGTCGGCGCGAGCGGCAGGGTGTCGGGTACCACGATCGCACCGGGGATCTCCAGGAAGTCGGGGGCGACGTGCTGGTCCTCCTCGCCCTCCCGCACGACGATCGCCTCGACGAAGGCCTGCGGGCCGGCGCTCTCGGCCGAGGCGCGGAAGGCCGCAGGGTCGATGCCGACGGCGCCGGCGATCCGCTCGGCGGACGCGCCGACCTCATCCGCCGTGATGCGCGTCCTGTCGAGTCCGTAGCGGCCGACCGGGCGCTCGGCGACGATCGGCTCGGAGCCTTCGCCGAGGATGCCGGCGCGCTCGCCGAACTCGCGGCTCACCTCGATCCGCTCGCCCGCGGCGAGATCCGGAGCGAGGGCCGCCGGGTCCCACTGCACGACCCACTCGTCCTCACCCTCCGCGAGCGCCGTGGTCGTGTCGTACGCCCACTCGTGACCCTCGACGTCCCACGTCCAGTGCAGGGCGACCGTTCCCTCATCGCCCTCGCGCTCGACCTCGTCGGCAGACACCTCGACGTCGTAGTCGGCCAGCGGCGCGACCTGCTCCTCGAACGCGGCTGCCGCCGCGGGGTCGGCGAGGGAGACGCCGCCGAGCGTGTGCTCGCTCAGCGCCGCGGTCAGATCAGCTGCGGCAGCCTCGGCCTGATCGTCCGCTTGAGAGCACGCGGCGAGGGGGAGGAGAAGGGCGAGGATGGCCGCGCTGGCGCCGCGCCGGAGCGGGAAGGGCATGAGCAGGTCCTTTCGGAGGCGACGGTCCTCCGTCATCCTGTCATGTCGGTACGACGCCCGCGCGGGCGGGGTCGGCGTCACACGGGGCGCCCCGCCCGCGACATGGCGTCGGCGAAGCCGTCGAGAAGCAGCTCCAGACCGTACTCGAACTCGGCCGTATCGTCCTGCCCATTGAGAGTGGGGCCGATCTCCGTGACGAGAGGGAGGAGCCTGGCGGCACTCAGCTCGTCGATGCTCTCGCGCGCGGGAGGAGTGATGCGCCGCGCCTCCGCCCCGAAGTAGCCGCCCAGCTCGACGTCGATGGTGCCGAGCGAGTATGCGGCGAGGGCCCGGTAGCAGCGGGCGGTGCTCAGCGCGTCGAAGCCGGCTCGACGGAAGCAACGGAACCCTGCTTCCACGAAGGCGAGAGCGTCCGGGGTGTGGGGCGGGAACCGGCGGATGAGAGTCGCGGCTCGCGGATGACGCAGCGCGACGTCGCGCACCGATCGCATGATGAAGCGCATCGCGTCGCGCCAGTGGAGCTCATCGGTCGGAGTCGCGACCTCGGCCAGGAGCAGCTGCGTGACGCCGTCGAGGAGCGCCTGTTTGTCGGGGAAGTAGGTGTAGATCGACATCGCCGACGAGCCGAGGGTCTGCGCGAGCTTCCGCATGCTCAGCGCGTCCTCGCCCTCGGCATCGATCACGGCCAGCGCGGCTTCCGCGATGGTCCGTTGCGAGAGCTTCTCCGCCATATCGACCTCCCCCTTGACAGCGTACACCGTACGGATCACTATGTACGTCGTACCGTACGCCGTACGGCTGCAGATTGACACCGTAAGGGAGCATGTCATGATCAGGATCCGCCAGGCGGGCACGGCCGATGCCCGCGAGATCGACGCGATGGTGCGCGAGCTCGCTGCGCACGAGAATTCGCTCGAGCACGTGCAGGTCGACGCGACCGGATGGCAGAGGCAGCTCGCTCGTCCCGATGTCGTCGTCCTCCTCGCCGAAGACGACGACGAAGCGGTCGGATTCGCCTCGACCACGCGTCGACTGCATCTCTGGAGCGGGGGCGACCTCCTGGCCCTCGACGACCTCTACGTGCGCCCCGAGCGCCGCGACCGCGGCGTGGGAGCGCAGCTGATGACCGCGGTCGCGCGTCTCGCCGCGGCGGACGACCTCCTCGTCGTGTGGGGCGTGCGGCTCGACAACAGCGCCGGCCAGCGCTTCTATGCCCGGCTCGGCGCCACTCTCAGCACCAAGATGACGGCCGCGTGGGCCCCCGAGGGGTACCGACGGCACCTCGCGGCGACGAGCCGCTGACGATTGGAAAGGTCGACGACGATGTTCACCTCGCCCGTCATCGAGGCCCTCGGCCTCGAGAAGACCTACGGCACCGGAGCGAGCGCGGTGCGTGCGCTCGACGGCGCCTCCCTGTCCATTCCCGGCGGGCGCCTGACGGCGATCATGGGGCCCTCCGGATCGGGAAAGTCCACGATGATGCACGCGATGGCCGGGCTCGACGCCGTGGACTCCGGCAGCATCCGGATCGGCGATCTCGAGATCGTCGGCATGAGCGAGCGGCAGCGCACGGCACTGCGGCGAACGCGCATCGGCTTCGTCTTCCAGCAGTTCAACCTCGTGCCCGCACTCACCGCCCAGGAGAACATCGAGCTGCCGTTGCGGCTCGCCCGACGCCGCGTCGAGCCGGAGTGGCTGCGCGAGCTCACGACCATCCTCGGCATCGACGATCGGCTCGCGCATCGGCCCGCCGAGCTCTCCGGCGGACAGCAGCAGCGCGTGGCAGTGGCCCGCGCCCTGGCCGCGCGGCCGGAGGTCGTGTTCGCGGACGAGCCCACCGGGGCTCTCGACTCGCGAGCGAGCCATGCTCTGCTCGCCTTCCTTCGCCGTGCGGCTCACGAATTCGGCCAGACCATCGTGATGGTGACCCACGACCCCTCGGCGGCGGGCTACGCGGACCGCGTCGAGTTCCTGTCGGATGGCCGTGTGCGCGCGGCGCTGGACGACCCGACTCCCGAGACGGTGCTGGCCCGCATGGCAGAGGTCGAGCGCGGTGCCGAGGCGGTGACGGCATGATCCGGTTCGCCTTCGCGCAGGTGATCGCGCACCGTGTCCGGCTCGCGCTGACGGTGATCGCGGTGCTGCTCGGCGTCGCATTCGTCACGGGCGCGCTCGTGCTGAGCGGCACCGCGCAGAAGCTCTTCGACGAGCAGTTCGCGACCGCGGCAGCCGGCGTGGACGTGACTGTCCGCACCGCCACCGCATTCGACTCGGGGATGGGCGTGGAGGTCGAGCGGGACCCGCTGCCGGCCGACGTCCTGCCGCGAGTCGCCGATGCGGAGGGGGTGACCGCGGCCGTCCCCGTGGCGAAGGGAGCCGCTCGTCTCGCACGGGACGGCGCAGACCTCGGCAGCGTGCAGCTGAGCACGTGGGTGGACGAGCCGACCGGCGCGTACCCGCTTCTCGAGGGGCGGGCGCCCGCTGCGGCGGACGAGATCGTCGTCGACCGCGCGGCTGCCGGCACTCTCGGGCTTCGCATCGGCGACGAGGTCGAGGTGCTCGGCGATGGTCGGACGGCCGCACGGATCGTCGGACTCGTCGGGTTCGGAGACGGCGACGGTCCCCCCGTCGGCGTCGTGGTCCTGTCCACGCTCGCCGGCGCTCAGCACGCCCTCGGGATGGGCGACAGGATCTCCGAGGTGCTCGTCACCTCCGACCTCCCGGTGGCACGACTGCAGCCGCTCCTCACCGACGCCCTCGGCGACGCGGTGCAGGTCGCGACCGCTCAGGACCTGGCGGCTGCCGGGCGCGAGCAGGCGGCATCGAGTCTGCAGATGCTGCAGGTGGTGCTCGTGGCCCTGAGTATCGCGTCTCTGGTCATCGGCTCCTTCCTCATCGCCAACACGTTCACGATCGTCATCGCGCACCGCACCCGCGAGCTCGCGCTGGTGAGGGCGGTCGGAGCCACCGCGGCGCAGGTGCGCACGTCGGTGCTGGTCGAGGCCCTCGTCGTGGGCGTCGTCGCCTCTGCCGCCGGCGCGGCGGCGGGCGTGCTGGGCGCACACGGGCTGCGCGGCCTCGCGCGCACCTTCGGCGTGCTCATCCCCGACGGCGACCTCGTCGTCGAGCCGGGAACCGTGCTGCTCGCTCTGGGCTTCGGCATCGCGGTGACCGTGGGGGCCGCTCTGGCTCCGGCCGCCCGAGCAGCGGCCGTGTCGCCGCTCGCGGCGCTCCGGGCGAGCGCCGCGGAGGCGCCGCATCTCGGGCGGGCGCGGGTCGGCGCCGGTGCCGTGCTCGTCGCCCTCGGCACCACCGCCGCCGCGGCGCCCGCGTTCGGCGGTCCGCTGGTCCTCCTGGGCGGAGGACTGGTCGCCGCGCTCGCCGGAATCGTCCTGGTGGCGCCGCTGGTCCTGCGTCCCCTCGTGTCCGCCATCGGAGGGGTCGCGTCCCGCCACCTCACCGGCCAGCTCGCGCGCGAGGCGGCGCTGCGCTCGCCGCGGCGGACGGCCACGACCGCCATGGCCCTCGCTCTCGGGCTCGCGATGCTCACCTTCGTGTCGGTCGTCGGCGCCTCCGTCAAGACCGCGACCGGGGCCCAGTATCGCGAGGTCGTCTCCGCGGACGCGGTGGTCGAGAGCGCAGGACAGGAGATGCTCGGGGGTGTGCACGCCGCGGTGTTCGATGAGATCGCCGAGGTGGCCGAGGTCGGCAGCGTGAGCCGACTGAAGTACGGGCACTGGCGGGACGGCGAGACCACGAGCGCGCTGACCGCGTTCGATCCCGCCTCGATCGGCGAGGTCGCGGCCATCCGGATGACGATGGGAGACCTCTCCGCCCTCGAGGCGGGCGGTGTGGCGATCGCCGAGCGCGTGGCACGGGACCGGAGCCTCTCCATCGGCGACGAGCTGCCGATGACGTTCGCTCGTACCGGCGAACGTGCGCTGACCGTCGTGGGAGTCGTCGAGGACGGTTCCGCCCAGGCGCTGCAGACGGACTACTTCGTGTCGCTGCGCACCTACGCGGGGCTCTACACCGAGGACATGGACGCGAGCGTCTTCGTGCGCGCTGCCGACGGCGTCGCGCCCGCGCGGCTCGCCGCCGCCCTCGAGAGCGCCCTGGCGGACCATCCGTCGGTTCAGGTCCGCGATCAGGCGGCCGTCGTCGCCGGCCGCACTCAGGCCGTGGACCAGATCTTCGGGCTGGTCAGCGTTCTGCTCGCCTTCGCCCTGCTGATCGCGGCGCTGGGCGTCGCCAACACGCTCGCGCTCTCCATCGCTGAGCGGACGCGCGAGATCGGATTGCTGCGCGCGATCGGGATGGGTCAGCGCGCCGTCGCGCGGATGGTGCGGATCGAGACGGGCATCGTCTGCGTGGTCGCTGGACTCCTCGGATCGGCGCTGGGCCTCGCGGCGAGTGCCGCCGGTGTGGCGGCACTGTCCGCCGTCGCGCCGTTGCACATGGTCATCCCTTGGCCGCAGATCATCGTCGTCGCGGCGGTCGTCGTGGCGGCCGGATTGCTCGCCGGCGTGCTTCCCGCCCGTCGCGCGGCCCGGGTGCCCGTTCTGGAGGCGACCGCGCATGTCTGAGCCTCGCAGCCTGCCGCTCATCTTCGCCCTCGTCTGCGCGCAGTTCGTCGTGATGATGGACACGAGCATCCTCAATGTCGCCCTGCCGTCCCTCGGGCGCGACCTGCAGCTGGACGCCGTCGGGGCGGCATGGGTCGTCAACGCGTACCTCCTGACCTTCGGCGGCCTGCTTCTGCTCTCCGGCCGTGCCGCCGATGTCCTGGGCCGCCGTCGCATGATGCTCATCGGGACGGCGGTCCTCGTCGCCGGGTCGATCCTCGGCGCGGCGGCTGCCTCCGGCACGGCGCTCGTCGTGGCGCGCGTCCTGCAGGGCGCGGGAGCCGCGATGCTGAGTCCCGCCGCGATGTCGGTTCTGCTCGCGCGGTTCAGCGGACCCGCGCGCGCGTGGGCGATGAGCTGCTGGGGCGCCGCCTCCACCGCCGGCGGTGCAGCCGGCGTCGCCTTCGGGGGAGTGCTCACGGCGGCGCTCGGATGGCGGAGCGTGCTCGTCCTGACGGCCGCGGTGGCCATCCTGACGGGTGCCGCCGCCCGCGCTCTGGTGCCGCTCGACGTTCCGGCACCCCGCCGCCGCTTCGACGTGGCCGGTGCGGGGCTGCTCACCGGCGGCGCGGTGGCGACCGCGTTCGGGATCCTCGGACTCCCGCGAGCGGGACTCCTCGGCGGCGAGACCGTGCTCGCCGGACTGGTCGTGGCGGGGTGTCTGGTCGGCTTCGCGCTCGTGGAGCGTCGCAGCGCGGATCCGGTGCTTCCCCTGTCGACGTTCCGCGACGCGCGCGTGGTCGGCGGCATCGTCGCCAATCTGCTCGGCGGGGCCGCGCGCATCGGATGCTTCTTCCTCGTCGCGCTCCTTCTGCAGCAGGTGCTCCGATACGGCCCCGACCAGGCGGGATGGGCCATGGTCCCCACCTCGCTCGCCGGGTTCGCCGTGAGCACCCTGCTCCTTCCGCGGGCACTCGCCCGGCTGGGTGCCGGCCGGGTGGCCGTCCTCGGGCTCGTACTCCTGTGCGCCGCGCACCTGCTTTTGGCGACGATCCGCGCCGGTGACGCGTACCCGACGACCGTGCTGCCGGCCCTGGTGCTGGCCGCGGCGGGCGTGGCGTTCAGCTTCACGCCGACGACGCTCGTCATCGCGGAGGGGATCGCCGCCCGCAACGCCGGTGCCGGCTCCGGGCTGGCCTCGGCCACCGCGCAGCTGGGTGGCGCGATCGGCGTCGCCGTGTTCGGCATGGCGGACGACGGGCGGCGTGCGGCCGTCTCGGCCGCCGGCGGCACCGCCGTCCGGGCGGCCGAGGCCGGGCTGTCGACGGCATTCCTCGCTGCGGCGATCGCCGCCGCGGGCGGAGCGGCGGCGGCAGGCGGCGCCCTCGCAGTCCATCGGCTGTCCGCGAGGCGACGGATGGCGCAGCTCGCGATGCCGACGGTCCGCGCGGCGGCGGCGCCGCCGTCGTGAGCGCTCGCGCATCGCCGAAGGTGCCGCCGCGGTCAAGCCCCTCGCCACTCCCGCGCGCGTCGCGCGAAAGTGGATCCATGTCGACTCCGCCCTCGCACGCACCCTGGCGCCGCCGCCTGCTCGATCGTCTCCGTCGCAAGGAGGCCGAGGAGAGGCGCCTCACCATCGACGACGTCACGATCGTCGACCGCCCCATGCTCAAGAAGGCGATCGCCGGCACCGTCGTCGGCAACCTCATGGAGTGGTACGACATCGGGATCTACGGCTACCTCGCCGTGATCATCGGGCGGATGTTCCTCCCCGACGCCGAGGCCGGCGCGCAGTCCCTCTTCTCCCTCGGTGTCTTCGCCGTGACCTTCGTAGCGCGACCGCTGGGCGGCGTGGTGCTCGGGCAGCTCGGAGACCGGCTGGGGCGCCAGCGCGTCCTCGCGTTCACGCTCATCATGATGGCGGCGGCCACCTTCCTCATCGGCGTGCTGCCCGACTACTCCGTCATCGGCATCTGGGCGCCGATCCTGCTGATCGTGCTGAAGCTCCTGCAGGGCTTCTCGACGGGCGGCGAGTACGCCGGGGCGACGACGTTCATCACGGAGTACGCGCCCGACCGCCGACGCGGGTTCTACGCCTCGCTCCTCGACTGCGGCTCCTACATGGGCTTCGCGATCGGCGCCGCGTTCGTCTCCGTGCTCCAGCTGACGCTCTCGCCGGACGCCATGGACAGCTTCGCCTGGCGCATCCCGTTCCTCGTCGCGCTGCCCCTCGGCGCCATCGCCATCTACTTCCGGCTGAAGATCGAGGACACCCCGGCCTTCCGGGAGGCTCAGGAGGCGGCGGAGCGCGCGCAGGAGGAGGCCCGCGACTCCGCGGAGGCGCCGAAGGGCGTGCTCCAGCTGCTGCGCAGCTTCTGGCGCGAGCTCCTCACGGCGTTCGTGCTCGTCGCCGCCGCGAACACCGTCGGCTACGCCCTCACGTCGTACATGCCCACCTACCTCACCGGCACGCTCGGCTACGACGAGGTGCACGGCACGCTGCTGACGCTCCCCGTCCTCGTCGCGATGTCGACGGCCATCCCGTTCACCGGCATGCTCTCCGACCGCATCGGGCGCCGGAAGGTGCTCTTCATCGGCGCGGTCACGGCGATCGTGCTCGCCATCCCGTCGTTCCTCTTCATGATGCACGGCGCGATCTGGTCGACGCTGCTCGGGCTCATCCTGCTCGCGGTGCCGGTGACGTTCTACGTGGCGAACCTCGCCTCGTCGCTGCCGGCGCTGTTCCCGACGAGCTCGCGCTACGGCGGGATGGGCATCTCGTACAACCTGTCCGTGGCGATCTTCGCCGGCACCGCGCCGTTCATCATGGAGGCGCTCGTGCAGATGACGGGCTCCGCCCTCGCCCCCGCGTTCTACGTGATCGGCACCTCGGCGGCCGGCTTCCTGGCCATCCTCGCCCTGCGTGAATCGGCGCGACGGCCGCTGCCCGGCGCGATGCCGACCGTGGCCACCCAGCAGGAGGCGATCGACCTCGTCCGCACGCAGGACGACAACCCCGACCTCGACCTCGACGAGCTGTTCCCCGAGCGGCGCGAGGAGGTCTGACCTCAGGCGGCCGGCGCGGGCGCCCTCTCGGTGAGGGGCTCCTCGTCGGTCACCGGACGGCGACCCATGATCATGGCGAACACGGCGCCGGAGAGGTTGTGCCAGACGGAGAAGACGGCCGCCGGCAGCGCCGCGAGCGGCGAGAAGTGCGCGGCCGCGAGCGATGCCGCGAGCCCCGAGTTCTGCATGCCGACCTCGACCGCGATCGCGCGGCGCTCGCGCTGCGTCATGCGCAGCGCACGCGCCGCGAGGTAGCCCAGCAGCAGCCCGAGGCCGTTGTGCAGGATGACGGCGACGAGGACGACGAGCCCCGCCTGCACGATGCGGTCGGCGCTGCCGGCCACGACCGCGGTGACGATGAGCGAGATGGCGACGGTCGAGAGCCACGGGAAGACGCCCTGGATCCGGTCGATGAACCCGCGCAGCACAAGGCGCACGATGAGCCCGCCGACGACCGGCAGCAGCACGGTCTGCAGGATCGACACCATCATCGACTGGAACGGCACCTCGAGGAACGTGCCCGCCAGCCACAGCGTGAGCAGCGGCGTGAGGATGGGCGCGAGCAGCGTCGAGCAGGTCGTGACGGTGACCGACAGAGCCGTGTCGCCGCGGGAGAGGTAGGTCACCACGTTCGACGCGGTGCCGCCCGGTGCGCAGCCGACGAGGATGACGCCGGCGGCGAGCTCCGGCGGAAGCCCGAGCGCGAAGGCGATGGCCCATGCCGTGAGCGGCATGATGAGGTACTGCAGCACCACGCCGATGAGCACCATCCACGGGCGCTTGGCGATGCGCGTGAAGTCGGGCAGGGTCAGCGTCAGGCCCATGCAGAACATGATCACGCCGAGGAGCCAGGGGACCGCGGGGCCGAGAACGGCCGACGTGCCGGGGAACAGGAACCCGATCACACCCGCGACGAGGACGAGGATCGGGAAGAGCGTGACGGCGAGCCGGGCGGTGCGGTCGGGGCCGGGCGATGCGGATGGCCGTGGTGCTGTCGAGCTGTTCACCTCTCCAATGTGCCACACCGGCGATGTCCTCCCGCGCCGGAGATGAGCACTTTGCTACGCTCACCCGAGCGGAGCCGGGCGACGAACGCCCGGCGGAGGAGAAGAGCATGTCTCGGACGACGGCAGCCGAAGCGGTGCCTGCACGGGAGCAGTGGACCGGTCAGATCGGCTTCATCCTGGCGGCACTGGGATCGGCCGTGGGGCTCGGCAACATCTGGCGCTTCCCCGGCGTCGCCTACGAGAACGGCGGCGGGGCGTTCCTCATCCCGTATCTCGTCGCGCTCCTCACCGCGGGCATCCCCATCCTCTTCCTCGACTATGCGATCGGGCACCGGTTCCGCGGGTCTGCGCCCCTGGCCTTCCGGCGCATCGCCGGGAAGCTGGGTGAGGGCGTCGGCTGGTTCCAGGTGATGATCTGCGTGTTCATCGCGATCTACTACACGGCCGTCCTCGCGTGGGCGTCGAGCTACTTCGTGTTCTCGTGGGATCTGCGCTGGGGCGACGACCCCGCCGGCTTCTTCACCGGCGACTACCTCCAGGTGGCGGCGGCGCCGATCACCTTCGACTTCGTGCCGAGCGTGCTCATCCCGCTCGTCATCATGTGGATCGTCGCGCTCGTCGTCCTCGGCGCGGGCGTCGTGAAGGGCGTGCAGCGCGCGAACGTCGTCTTCATCCCGCTGCTGGTCATCGGCTTCCTCATCCTCGTCATCCGCGCGCTGTTCCTCCCCGGCGCGATCGACGGTCTCACCGCGTTCTTCACGCCCGACTTCGCCGCGCTGGCGGACCCGTCGGTGTGGATCGCGGCCTACAGCCAGATCTTCTTCTCGCTGTCGGTGGCGTTCGGCATCATGGTGACGTACGCCTCGTACCGTCGGCGTCGCGTGAACCTCACAGCGCCCGGCCTGGTGGTCGCCTTCGGCAACTCGTCGTTCGAGCTGCTGGCCGGCATCGGCGTCTTCTCGACCCTCGGCTTCTTCGCACATCAGCAGGGCATCGGCGTCGGCGAGCTCGAGGGCCTGACCGGCGTCGCGCTGTCGTTCATGACGTTCCCCGCGATCGTGTCGCAGATGCCGGGCGGCGAGTGGTTCGGCGCCCTCTTCTTCGGCGCGCTCGTCCTCGCGGGCCTGACCTCGCTCATCTCCATCCTCGAGGTCGTCATCGCGGCCGTCCGCGACAAGTTCGGCCTGACCCGCGCGCAGGTCGTCTACGGTCTCGGCGGCGTGCTCGCGGTCGTCTCGATCCTCCTCTTCGCGACCACCTCGGGCCTCACCGCGCTCGACACGATCGACAACTGGGCCAACAACATCGGCATCGTCGCCTCCGCGATCGCCGTGTCGATCGTCATCCTCTGGGTGCGTCGCGCCGGGCCCGAACTCGCGGGGCACCTCAGCGTGCTGTCGACGTTCAAGGTAGGCCGCATCTGGCTGGCCCTGGTGTCGGTCGTCGCGCCCGTCGTCCTCGTGTACATGCTCGTCTCGAAGATCGTCGAGCTCCTCACCGACGGATACAGCGGGTATCCCACCGCCTACCTGGGCATCGCGGGCTGGGGTTCGGTCCTCCTCATGATCGTCGGCGCGGTCGTCCTCACCGCCACGCGCTGGCGCCACGACCCCGAGCTGTTCGAGCCCTGGCCCGCGACGGCCACCCTCACCACGAAGGGAGCACGGCGATGACCCCCATCGCGATCCTGTTCTTCGTCATCGCGGCGGTCCTCATCTGGGGCGGCCTGGCGGCGAGCATCCTCTTCCTGTCGGCGCGGCCGCAGGTCGCGGCCTATCCGGCAGGAGCGGAGGACGACCTCGACGGCGACGACTGACCGCCCGGAGCCGGTGTCCGCCACCGGGCGTAGCATGGTCGGCATGTCTCAGAACGAGGAGATCAGGGTGATCCCGCTGCTGCCTGTCGCGACCGACGAGGCGCCCGTCTGCGCAGACGGCGTCTGCGGATGGCCGGGAGCCCAGCCGTCCTGATCTCAGAACCACGAAGCCCCCGCGACCCGAAGGTCGCGGGGGCTTCTGCGTGAAGCGGGTCAGTGCCCGTGCACGGCGGGCATGTCGTCGGTCTCCTCGGGCTTCCGCACGAAGAACGCCAGCACGACCGACACGAGCGAGATGATCGCCGCGATGAGGAACGCCGTGCGCGCGCCGGACGCGCCCGCGACCGCCGACGCGACGCCGGCCTGCTCGCCGTCGTGAAGGAAGCTCGAGTACGTCGCGATGAGGATGGCGACGCCCGCTGCTCCCGCGACCTGCTGCAGGGTGTTCAGCACGGCAGAGCCGTGCGAGTACAGCGAGCGCTCGAGCGACCCGAGCGACGCCGAGAACAGCGGGGTGAACGACATCGCCATGCCGATCGACATCGCCGTCTGCACGGCCATCAGCAGCCACCACGGGGTGTGCTCGGTGACCGTCGAGTAGGTGAAGATCGCCGCCGCGACGATGATCGTGCCCGGCACGAGGAGCGTGCGGGGGCCGCGCGCGTCGTAGATGCGGCCGGTGACCGGGCCGAGGAGGCCCATCAGCACGGAGCCGGGAAGCAGGATGAGGCCGGACTGCAGGGCGTCGAGCTCGACGACGTTCTGCAGGTAGAGCGGCAGCAGCGTGAGCGTGCCGAACATCGTCAGCGCGACCAGCGACATGATGACGACCGACACGGTGAAGTTGCCGGAGCGGAACACGCGCAGATCGAGCAGGGCGTCGTCCACGCGCTGCAGCACGATCTGGCGCCATACGAACACGGCCAGCATGACGAGGCCGCCGCCGAGGACGATGGCGCCCGTCGCGATGGGCGAGATGCTCGATCCCGCGGAGTCGCCGCCGTGCCCGCCGCCGAACTGGCTGAGGCCGTACACGATGCCGCCGAAGGCGAGCGCCGAGAGCACGATCGACGGCACGTCGATGGGTGCGCTCTTGGTCTCGCCGAGGTTCGTCATCCACTTCGCGCCCATGAGGAGCGCCACGACCGCGATCGGCAGCACGATGCCGAAGAGCCAGCGCCAGCTGAGCGTCTCGAGCACGGCGCCCGACAGGGTCGGGCCGATGGCGGGGGCGAGGGAGATGACGAGGCCGACGCGGCCCATCATCCGACCCCGCGAGCGCGGCGGCACGACGTTCATGATGGTGGTCATCAGCAGCGGCATCATGATGCCGGTGCCCGCGGCCTGCACGACCCGGCCGACGAGCAGCACGGCGAAGCCGGGCGCGACGAGGCAGATGAGGGTGCCCAGCGAGAAGGCGGTCATGGCGGCGAGGAACGCCTGGCGCGTGGTGAAGCGCTGCAGCAGGAAGCCGGTGGTCGGGATCACGACGGCCATCGTGAGCATGAAGGCGCTCGTCAGCCACTGACCGAGCTCGGGAGCGAGACCCAGGTCAGCGTTCAGATGGGGGATGGCGATGCCCATCGTCGTCTCGTTGAGGATGGCGACGAAGGCGGCGACGAGAAGCAGCCAGATGACGCGCATGCTCTTCGGATCGACGCCGGACTGGGGGCGGGCGCGGATGGCGCCAGTATCGGTGGACGTCATGGGGCTCCTGGAGAAGAAAGGCGGCGCAGCGGACTCCGCGCAGACGTAAGAGCCTAACGGCGCTCCCTGCGGCGGTATTCCCGTCAGTTCGGCGCCCGTGCCCACGACGATATGTATGCTCTTTGACATGAGTATGGGGCGAGGGATGGGCGGCGGCCGCGGCGGCAGCCGACCGATCGACGAGGAGGCGCAGCGGCGGCTGAACGCCGAGGCGCCGCGCGTGCCTGGGCTCGGGCGCCGTGTGGTCGCGCTGTTCCGGCCGTACCGCGCGCGCATCGGCGTCACCGCCGCGCTCGTCGTCGTCGGCGCGGCGCTCGGCGTCATCCCTCCGCTCGTCATCCAGCGGGTGTTCGACGACGCGCTGTTCCCCACCGACGGCTCGCCGGTGGACATCCCGCTGCTCGTGCGCCTGGTCGCGCTCATGATCGCGCTGTATCTCGGCAGCGCGATCGTCGGCGTCGCTCAGACCTGGTTCACGTCGAACGTGGGCAACCGCGTCACCGGCGACCTGCGCGTGCGGATGTTCGAGCATCTGCAGGCGATGGAGCTCGGGTTCTTCACGCGCACGAAGACCGGCATCATCCAGTCGCGGCTGCAGAACGACGTCGGCGGCGTCTCATCGGTGCTGACGAACACGGTGACGAGCATCCTCGGCAACACCGTGACCGTCATCGCCTCGCTCGTGGCCATGATCCTCATCGACTGGCGTCTCACCCTCATCGCCGTCGTCATCATGCCCGTGCTCGTCTTCGTGCAGCGGCGCGTGGGGCAGGTGCGCGCGCGGATCGCGGGGGAGACGCAGCAGTCGCTGTCGGAGCTGACCGCGATCACGCAGGAGACGCTGAGCGTCTCGGGCATCATGCTCTCGAAGTCGTTCAACCGCCAGCGCACGGAGTCCGCGCGCTACGCGGAGGAGAACGCCAACCAGATCCGGCTGCAGATCCGCCAGGCGATGACGGGGCAGGGGTTCTTCGCCGTCGTGCACGTGCTCATGGCGTCGGTGCCCGCGATCATCTACCTCGTCGCTGGCTTCCTCCTCGCCGGCGACACCGGGCTGCTCACCGCGGGCACGATCGTCGCGTTCACGAACGTGCAGGCCCGGCTGCTGCAGCCGCTGACGAGCCTCATGCGGGTGGCGCTCGACGTGCAGACGTCATCGGCCCTGTTCGCGCGCATCTTCGAGTACCTCGACCTGAAGCCCGCCATCGCCGACGCCCCCGGTGCGATCGACGTCGCCGCAGCCCCCGGCCCGATCGGGCGCGTGGAGTTCCGCGACGTCTCGTTCCGCTACCCCGACGCCGCGGTCGACACCCGCCCCACCCTGCAGGGCGTCTCTTTCACGGTCGAGCCGGGATCGCACGTGGCGTTCGTCGGGCCGTCCGGAGCGGGCAAGACGACCGTGCTCTACCTCACGCCGCGCTTCTATGAGGCGTCGGATGGCCAGGTGCTGTTCGCGGGGGAGGATGTGCGCCACCTCAGGCAGGAGTCGATCGTCGACCACGTCGGGATCGTGTCGCAGGAGACGTACCTCTTCCACGCGACGGTGCGGGAGAACCTCCGCTACGCGCGTCCGGACGCCACCGACCAGCAGATCGAGGACGCCTGCCGCCAGGCGAACATCCACCACATCATCGCGGGTTTCGAGGACGGCTACGACACGGTGGTCGGCGAACGCGGCTACCGCCTGTCGGGCGGCGAGAAGCAGCGCATCGCCATCGCGCGCGTGCTGCTGAAGGACCCGCCGGTGCTGCTCCTCGACGAGGCGACGAGCGCGCTCGACACGGTCTCCGAGCGCATCGTGCAGGAGGCCCTCGAGAGCGCGGCCCGCGGTCGCACGACCATCTCGATCGCGCACCGGCTGTCCACCGTCATCGACGCCGACGTGATCCATGTCGTGGACGCCGGCCGGATCGTGGAGTCGGGCACCCATGGGCAGCTCGTCGCAGCCGGCGGCCTCTACGCGGAGCTCGCCGCCGAGCAGCTGGCGGCCACGCGCGTGCTGGAGGAGTGACCGTCAGAGCGCCGCGACGTGCGCGGCGAAGGCCGCGAGCAGCGCGCGGTCGTCGTCGGCCAGCGGGAGCGCGGCCAGCCGCGGCACGTCCATCCGCAGGATCTGGGCGGCGCGGGCGCGACGAGCGGCGCCGTGCGCGGCGAGCACGTCGAGACCGTCGCGCATGGCCGCGAGGCACGCGCGGAGCACCCGCGGGTCCGCCTCGCGCTGCGTGATCGAGGAGCCGTCGGCGCGCACGCGCCACTGCACGACGACGTCGGGCACCACGTCGAACGCGCGCGCCGCCGTGTACATCCGCTGCGCGATGGCCTGGTCCTCGTAGAGCGCCGCCTCGGGGAAGCGCAGCCCGTGCTCGCGCCAGAACTCCGTGCGCGACACCTTCGACCACGCGACCACGTTCGCGGTCACCTCCGGATGCGCGTCGAGGTCGACACCCATCCGACGCGGATCCGTCGACGCCGACACCCACGGCTGCACGGGACCGGGGAGGTACTGCGCGCCCTCCGGCCGCAGGCGCACGTATGCGCCGACGACGAGGTCGCTGCCGGATGCCTCCAGCGAGCCGACGAGGGTCGCGAGGGCGGCGGGCGTCATCACATCGTCGCCGTCGAGGAAGCCCACGTAGCGGGTGTCGACGAGATCGAGCGCGGTGTTGCGCGCGGCGCCGAGCCCCCGCCGGCGACCGTGCCGCACGACGCGGAAGCGGTCGTCGCGACGGGCGGCGTCGTCGAAGACCCTGCCCGTGCCATCCGCCGACCCGTCGTCGACGAGGATGGCCCGCCAGTGCGGGAGGGTCTGCGCGCGGAGGGAGTCCAGCGCCTCGGCGGCGTACTCCTCGACGTCGAAGCCGGGGACGATGACGGTGACGAGGGCGCTCACGTCAGGAGCTCACCGTCGCTCGAGCGGGCCGCGGTCGGCCAGCGCGACGTCGGAGTTGTACCGATACAGGCGTGCGGGGCGGTGCTTGCCCGTGCGGAACGACTCGGTCGGCAGCAGCGCCTCGGAGCCCTCCAGCAGGCGGCGGAAGTTCGACGGATCCAGACGCCGGCCGAGCACCGCCTCGTACACCTCGCGCAGCTCGGTGAGCGTGAACTCGTCGGGCAGGAGCCCGTGCGCGATCCGGCTGTAGCCGACCTTGTTGCGGAGGCGCCAGAGCGCGTACTCCACGATGCGGTTGTGGTCGAACGCGAGCGCGGGAAGGTCGTCGACGTCGAACCACTCGACGTTCTCCGGCGCGTCCTCGGACGCCCGCTGCGCGTCGACGAGGTCGGAGCGCAGCAGCGCCCAGTAGACGACGGACACCACGCGCGTGGGGGAGCGGTCGACGTCGCCGAACGCGTACAGCTGCTCGAGGTAGCTCGGGCTGAGCGCGGTGGTCTCCGCGAGGGTGCGCGATGCCGCATCGTCGAGGCCCTCGCGCTCGTCCAGCCATCCGCCGGGGAGGGCCCACGCGTCGGCGAACGGATCGCGGGTGCGACGCACCAGCGGGATCATCAGCGTGTCGGCCTCGGGTCGCGATCGCAGCGAGAAGATCACCGTCGACACGGCGACGCGGATCGGGGAAGCGCTCACCCCTCGAGCGTAGGCGACGGGCGACGCGGCTTCCGCGCACCCGCTATGCTCCTTCGCAGTGGCACGGGGTGTCCCCTTCCGGGGACTGAGATCACACCCGTATGCACCTGATCTCGTTAGAACGAGCGGAGGGATGTCGCTGATGAGTGACGCGCACCTGTCGGTATCCGAAGGCCCCGGGGCCGTGCTGTGGAGACTGCGCGAGACCGCGCCGCTCGTGCAGTGCATCACGAACGCCGTGGTGGTGAACTTCACCGCCAACGCGCTGCTGGCCGTGGGCGCAGCGCCCATCATGGCCGATGTGCCCGAGGAGGCGGGGGAGTGCGCGGCGTTCGCGTCGGCCCTGCTCGTGAACCTCGGCACGCCGACCGCGGCGCAGCGCGACGCCATGATCGAGGCCGTGACCGCCGCGCGCGCCGCGCGCACCCCGTGGGTGCTCGACCCGGTCGGCGTCGGCGCGCTCGCCCTGCGCACGGACTTCGCGCAGGGCCTGCTCGAGCTCGGGCCCGCCGTCATCCGTGGCAACGCCTCGGAGATCCTCGCGCTCGCCGCGGCGGGCGCCGGCGGCCGCGGCGTGGATGCCGCCCATGCCGTCGACGACGCGGTCGCGGCCGCGCACGACCTCGCGCGCCGCACCGGAGCGGTCGTCGCCATCTCCGGCCCCGTCGACGCGGTGTGCGACGGCGCTCGCACGGTCCGCGTGACCGGCGGCAGCGCCCTGCTGACGAGGGTCACCGGCGGCGGCTGCTCCCTGGGGGCGGTCGTCGCGGCCTGCCTGGCCGCGGCGGATGGCCTCGTCTCGGGTGGCCAGGTCTCGGATGGCCGGGGTTCCGATGGCCAGGTTTCGGATGGCGAGAGCGCGGCCTTCGCGGGCGCGGTCGCCGCGCACGCGCTGTACGCCGCGGCGTCCGAGCGCGCCGCTGCCCGAGCGGAGGGCCCCGGCTCCTTCGCGGTGGGGTTCCTCGACGCGCTCGCCGCGGTCGAGCCGGCCGATGTCGCGCGTCCCGAGCGCTTCACGACGGCGGTGCCCGCATGAGCGCGCGTCGCCCCGACCTCTCGGTCTATCTCGTCGCCGACGCCGCGACGATCGGCGCCCGCTCTCTCGTCGACGTCGTCGCCGCCGCCGTCGACGGCGGCGCGTCCACGGTGCAGATCCGCGGCAAGGACCTCCCCGCGGCGGACCTCCTCGCCCTCGTCGAGGCCGCGGCCGATCAGGTCCGCGGCCGAGCGACGCTGCTCGTCAACGACCGCGTCGACGTCTACCTCGCCGCGCGCGCGGCGGGCGCGGCCGTCGACGGCGTGCACGTCGGCCAGAGCGACCTGCCGGTCGATCGCGTGCGACGCCTCGTCGGCGACGGCGCGATCATCGGACTGAGCGCGAGCCTCCCGGCCGAGCTCGAGGCGCTCCGCCGGCTGCCGGCCGGCACCGTCGACTACCTGGGCGTGGGCGCCGTGCGCGCCACGCCCACGAAGAAGGACCATCCCACCCCCATCGGATGGGAGGGGTTCGGCTCCTTCGCCCGACTCGCGCACGAGTTCCCCTGCGTGGCGATCGGCGGCGTGGGCCCGGGCGACGCGGCGGCCGCGCGACGAGCGGGCGCCGCGGGCATCGCGGTCGTCCGCGCCATCTGCTCGGCGGAGCTCCCCGCGGCGGCGGCGGCCGCCCTGCGCTCCGAGTGGGCGGATGCGGAGGCGGCGGCATGAGCGCCGTCCCGAACATCCTCGCGATCGCCGGCTCCGACCCCTCGGGCGGGGCGGGCGTCCAGGCCGATCTCAAGTCCATCGCGGCGTGCGGCGGCTACGGCATGGCGGCGATCACCGCGCTCACCGCGCAGAGCACGCAGGGGGTGAGCGGCGTGCACGTGCCGCCGGCGCCGTTCCTCCGCGCCCAGCTCGACGCGATCGCGGCCGACATCCGCATCGACGCCGTGAAGGTCGGCATGCTCGGCAGCGCCGAGATCGTCGACGAGGTCGCCGCCTTCCTCCGCGGCCTCCCGGGCCGGCCACCGGTCGTGCTCGACCCCGTCATGGTCGCCACGAGCGGCGACCGGCTGCTCGACGTCGACGCCGAGCGCGCCCTGCACGACCTGCTCGCGCTCGCCGACGTCGTCACGCCCAACCTGCCCGAGCTGGCGGTGCTCTGCGGAGTGCCGCGCATCGACTCGTGGGCAGAGGCCCTGGCACATGCCGCGGACCTCGCCCGCCGGCACGACGTGCTCGTGCTCGCGAAGGGCGGGCACCTCGACGGTCCGGCCTGCCCCGACGCGCTCGTCGGAGCGGACGGCGTGCGAGCCGAGTTCGTGGCGGATCGCATCGAGACGACCAGCACCCACGGCACCGGCTGCTCGCTCTCGGCGGCGCTCGCGACCCTCGTCGCCCGCGAGCGCGACTGGGTCTGGGCGGCCCGTCTCGCCCGCGGATGGCTGCGCGACGCGATCGCGTCGGCCGCCGATCTCGAGGTGGGCGCTCCCGGCGGCCACGGGCCGCTGCACCACGCCGCCGCCCTCTGGCGCACCGGCGGGCTGCCCCGGCGCGACGCCGAGCTCGACGCGTGGTGGGAGGACATCGCGCCGCTCCGCGCGGCGATCGACGACGTCTGGTTCGTCCGGGCGCTCGGCGACGGGAGCCTGGACCGGGCCGACTTCGCGCACTATCTCGCGCAGGACTCCCGCTACCTCCGCACGTACGCCCGGGTGCTGAGCCGTGCCGCCGAGCTCGCGCCGTCGCTCGAGGAGCAGACGTTCTGGGCGGCCTCCGCGCACCGGTGCCTCGAGACCGAGCTCGCCCTGCACCGATCCCGGCTCGGCGACGACGAGGTCGACCCGGCGCCGGCCTCGCCGGAGACCGTCGCGTACCTCGACCATCTGCGGGCGATCGCGGCGGCCGGCGACCTCGGCGTCCTCGCCGCGGCCGTCCTGCCGTGCTACTGGCTCTATCAGGATGTCGGGGCGCGACTGGCCGCGGCGAATCGCCCCGGCCATCCGTATGCCGACTGGCTCGCGACCTACGCGTCGGACGGCTTCGATCTCGCGACGCGCGAGGCCATCCGCTGGACGCAGGGCCATGCCCGGGCAGCCGACGACGCGCGGCTCGCGCGCATGCGCGCGGCCTTCGACGCGTCGTCGCGTCACGAGCTCGCGTTCTTCGCCCAGCGGCGGGTCGCGGCGGCTGATCCGGCGGCGGACCGGTCGCGAGAGCGGGTGGCCGCCGGGTAGGATCGGCTCCACAACTGCACATGACCGTCCACCCGTCACGGGAGAACGCAGCGCTCGCGCTGCTGCCGTAGGAGCAACCCCTCCCGGAATCTCTCAGGCCCACGTACCGTGGCGGCAGGTCACTCTGGAAAGCGGCGCACCTGCGCCCGCCGACGGGGCAAGCGGCGCTCCGGCGCCGTGGAAACTCTCAGGCCTATGACAGAGCGGGAGGAACTCGACGCACCCTCGCCCGAGGGTGCCGAAGACGGGAGTTCCTCGATGACGCACACGACAGACGACGACGTCGGCCGTGCACCGAGCGCCCTCGACGACCGGCCGCCGTTCGTCGGGGTGTTCGACCTCTTCACGATCGGCGTCGGACCGTCGAGCTCGCACACGGTGGGTCCCATGCGCGCCGCGGGCGCGTTCATCGCGTGCCTCGGCGACCGGCTCGCCGACGTCGCCCGCGTCGACGTCGACCTGTTCGGATCGCTCGCCGCCACGGGCGCCGGGCACGGCACCTTCACGGCGGTGCTCGTCGGGCTCGAGGGGTGCCGCCCCGAGGCGGTCCGCGCCGACGAGATCGCCGCCCGTGCCGCCCGCATCGAACGCGAGGGCACCGTCCTGCTGGGCGGGGTCGTCGCGGTGCCGCTGCGCGCGGCCGACATCCGGCTCCGGCCGCTGACCATCCTCGCCCGCCACACCAACGCGATGCGGTTCACCGCGCGGGATGGCCGGGGCGAGGTCGTCGAGGAGGGCGTCTGGTACTCGGTCGGCGGCGGCTTCATCGTGCGCGACGGCGAGGAGGCGGCGGGTCGGGCCGCGCCGGTGCCGCACCCGTTCGGCACCGCCGCCGAGCTGCTGACGATCTGCGCCGCCGAGGGCGCGGGGGTGGCGGAGATCGCGCACCGGAACGAGTGCGCGCTGCGCTCCGCGCATGACGTGCGCGAGGGCATCCTGCGCATCCGCGACGCCATGGACGAGTGCATCGCCGCGGGCACCCGTCACACCGGCGACCTGCCGGGCGGCCTCGGCGTGCATCGACGCGCGCCGGGATGGCACGCGCGCCTGCTGCAGGAGGACGCCGACCGCGGACCGGGCTTCGCGCAGGAATGGGTCAACCTCGTCGCGCTGGCCGTCAACGAGGAGAACGCCGCAGGCGGCCGCGTCGTGACGGCGCCCACGAACGGCGCGGCCGGGATCATCCCCGCCGTCCTCCACTACGCCACGCACTACACGCCCGCGGCGGCCGCCGGCCGGCACCGGGATGACATCGCCGTCGAGTTCCTGCTGACCGCCGCCGCGATCGGGTCGATCTACAAGAACCGCGCGTCGATCTCCGGCGCCGAGGTCGGGTGCCAGGGCGAGGTGGGCTCGGCGTCGTCGATGGCGGCGGGCGCGCTCGCCGCGGTCCTCGGCGGCACGCCGGCGCAGGTCGAGAACGCGGCCGAGATCGCGATGGAGCACAACCTCGGCCTCACGTGCGACCCCGTCGGGGGTCTGGTGCAGATTCCCTGCATCGAGCGCAATGCGATCGGATCGGGCAAGGCCGTCAACGCCGCGCGGATGGCCCTCTGGGGAGATGGGACGCACCGCGTCTCGCTGGATGCCGTCATCGAGACCATGCGGCAGACCGGCCGCGACATGAGCGACAAGTACAAGGAGACCGCGCGGGGCGGACTGGCCGTCAACGTGGTCGAATGCTGAGGAGAAACGCGTGAGCGCAGAAGACACCCCCACCTCTCCCTCCGGGGAGGGGCTGCGGCAGTCGCCGCTGCAAGCCGAGCACGAGGCGCTGGGCGCCTCGTTCACCGACTTCGGCGGGTGGTGGATGCCGGTGCGGTACTCCTCCGACCTTGCGGAGCACCGCGCGGTGCGGGAAGCGGCCGGCCTGTTCGACATCTCGCACATGGGCGAGATCTTCGTGCGGGGTGCGGGGGCCGCGGCCTTCCTCGACTACGCGCTCGCCGGGCGACTGTCGGCGGTCGCGGTGGGACGGGCGAAGTACACGATGATCCTCGCCGAGGACGGCGGCATCATCGACGACCTCGTCGTCTACCGGCTCGCCGACGAGGAGTTCCTCATCATCGCCAACGCCGGCAACCGGCGCGTCGTGGCCGACGAGATCTCCGCCCGCATCGCCGGCTTCGACGCCACCTTCGAGGACGCGTCCGAGCGGTTCGCGCTCATCGCCCTGCAGGGGCCGGCCGCCGCGGCCATCCTCGCGAGCACCCCCGGCATCGACGCGCCGGGCCTCGACGAGCTGCGCAACTACGCGTGGACCGACGCCCTGTTCCGCGGCGTGCCCCTGTTCGTCGCGCGCACCGGCTACACCGGCGAGGACGGCTTCGAGCTGCTGGTCGACGCGCAGCACGCCGCCGACCTCTGGCGTGCGCTCCTCGCCGCGGGCGCCGAGCGCGGGCTGGTTCCCGCCGGGCTCGCCGCCCGCGACACCCTGCGCCTCGAGGCGGGCATGCCGCTCTACGGACACGAGCTCGCGCGCGACATCTTCCCCTCGCAGGCCGGGCTCGGCCGCGTCGTCGCCGCCGACAAGGGCGACTTCGTCGGCGCCCGCACCCTCGACGAGCGCCCGGGCGAGCGGCTGCTCGTCGGCCTCACCATGGACGGCCGCCGCGCAGGGCGCGCGGGCTACGGCGTCTACCGCGGCGACGCGCTCGTCGGCGAGATCACGAGCGGCGCCCTGAGCCCCACCCTCGGCCATCCGATCGCGCTGGCGTACGTCGAGCACGACGCGGCCGACGCGGCCGACCTGACCATCGACGTGCGCGGCACGCGCATCCCCGCCCACCCGACCACCCTGCCCTTCTATCGGAGGAAGAAATGACCGACCTCAACGCGCTGCTCTACACCCCCGAGCACGAGTGGATCCGCATCGACGACGACATCGCGACGATCGGAATCACCGACTACGCCGCCGACCAGCTGGGCGACGTCGTCTACGTCGACCTGCCGCAGGCCGGCGCCGCCGTGACCGCGGGCCAGGTCATGGGCGAGATCGAGTCGACGAAGTCGGTCTCGGAGCTCTACGCGCCCGTCGACGGCACCGTCGTCGAGGTGAACGAGGCCGTGGACGCGGACCCCGACACGGTCAACGCCTCGCCGTTCGAGGACGCGTGGCTCGTGAAGGTGCGCCTCTCGGGCGCCCCCGCCGGCCTCCTCGACCGCGCCGCGTACACCGCTCTCACGGGTGCCGAGGCGTGAGCGCCGGCGCCTTCGGAGAGTACGCCGCCCGCCACATCGGGACGAGCGCCGACGACCAGCAGCGGATGGCCGCCGCCGTCGGCGTGCGCGCCGGCGACACCGTCATGTCCACCGCCGTCCCCGGGGTCATCCGCGGCCTCGGCGAGGCGGGCACGGCCATCCCGCAGGAGGGGGTGTCGGAGGCGGCCGCACTGGCGGAGCTCCGCGAGCTCGCCGGCCGCAACCGCGTGCTCTCGCCCATGATCGGGCTGGGCTACAGCGACACGCTCACGCCGTCGGTCATCCAGCGGAACGTGCTGGAGAACCCGTCCTGGTACACCGCGTACACGCCGTACCAGCCGGAGATCTCGCAGGGGCGCCTCGAGGCACTGCTGAACTTCCAGACCATGGTCGCCGACCTCGCCGGGCTGCCCGTCGCGAACGCGTCCATGCTCGACGAGGCCACCGCCGCCGTCGAGGGCATGCTCGTCGCGCGCCGTGCGGTGCGCGGCGGCTCCGATGTGTTCGTCGTGGACGCCGACGCGCTGCCGCAGACGAAGGCCGTGCTGCGCGTGCGCGCGGAGGCCGTGGGCGTCGAGCTCGTCGAGGTGGACCTCGCCGGCGGCGCCGAGCTGCCGGAGTCGGTGTTCGGCGCGCTCGTGCAGTACCCGGGAGCCTCGGGCCGCGTGTGGAACCCGCAGGGCGTCATCGACGCCGTGCACGTCGCGGGCGGGCAGGCCGTCGTCGCGGCGGACCTCCTCGCGCTCACGCTCATCGCCTCGCCCGGCTCGCTCGGCGCGGACATCGTCGTGGGATCCTCGCAGCGCTTCGGCGTCCCGCTCGGCTTCGGCGGCCCGCACGCGGGCTACATGGTCGTGCGCCAGGGCCTCGAGCGGCAGCTGCCGGGGCGCCTCGTCGGCGTCTCGAAGGACGCCGACGGGCAGCTCGCCTACCGGCTCGCGCTGCAGACGCGCGAGCAGCACATCCGCCGCGAGAAGGCGACGAGCAACATCTGCACCGCGCAGGTGCTGCTGGCCGTGATGGCGGCGATGTACGCCGTCTATCACGGGCCGGATGGCCTCCGCGCGATCGCCGCGGACGTGCAGGACAAGACGGCGCGGCTGCGCGCGGCGCTCGTGGCCGCGGGCGCGGACGTCGTCGACGGCGCGCACTTCGACACGCTGCGCGTGCGCGTGCCGGGTCGCGCGGCCGAGGTCGTCGCCGCCGCGCACGACGCCGGCGTGCTGCTGCACCGCGCGGACGCCGACACAGTCGGGGTCTCCGTCGGCGAGGCGACGACGGAGGCGGACCTCGCCGCCGTCGCGCGCGCGTTCGGGGCTGCGGATGCCGGGGCCGCTTCCGATTCGCCAGTGCGGGGGAGCCGCGAAACCGCCGCGGATCGTGTCGCCCGCACTGGCGAGTCGATCCGGGAGGAGCTGCGCCGCACCGAGCCGTTCCTCACGCACCCGGTCTTCACGAGCCACCGCTCGGAGACCGCCATGATGCGCTACCTCAAGCGGCTCGCCGACAAGGACTACGCGCTCGACCGCGGCATGATCCCGCTCGGATCCTGCACGATGAAGCTCAACGCGGCCACCGCGATGGCGTCGATCACGTGGCCCGAGTTCGGGCGCATCCACCCGTTCGCGCCGCGGGAGGACGTCGCGGGCTACCTCGAGCTCATCGACCAGCTCGAGGGATGGCTCGCCGACCTCACCGGCTACGACGCGGTCTCGCTGCAGCCGAACGCCGGGTCGCAGGGCGAGCTCGCCGGGCTCCTCGCCATCCGCGGCTACCACCGCTCGCGCGGCGATGAGAACCGCGACGTGTGCCTTATCCCCTCGTCCGCGCACGGTACGAACGCCGCGTCCGCGGTGCTCGCCGGCATGCGGGTCGTCGTGGTGGCGTGCGACGAGCAGGGCAACGTCGACCTCGACGACCTGCGCGCGAAGATCGCCGCGCACGCCGAGGCGCTGTCGGCGCTCATGATCACCTACCCGTCCACGCACGGCGTGTACGAGCACGACGTGCTCGACATCACCGCGGCCGTGCACGACGCCGGCGGTCAGGTGTACATCGACGGTGCGAACCTCAACGCGCTGCTCGGGCACGCCCGCTTCGGCGACCTCGGCGGCGATGTCTCGCACCTCAACCTGCACAAGACGTTCGCCATCCCGCACGGCGGCGGCGGACCGGGCGTCGGCCCGGTCGCGGCGAAGGCGCACCTCGCGGCGTTCCTGCCGTCGCACGCGTTCGCGCAGGGCGAGGGCGACACCGAGGGGATCGGCCCCGTCTCGGCAGCGCCCTACGGCTCCGCCGGCATCCTGCCGATCTCGTGGGCGTACGTGCGGATGATGGGGCTCGAGGGCCTCACGCAGGCGACCGACGCCGCGGTCCTCGCGGCGAACTACGTCGCCGCGCGCCTCGCCGAGCACTACCCGGTGCTCTACGCGGGCGAGGAGGGGCGCGTGGCGCACGAGTGCATCCTCGACCTGCGGCCGCTCAAGGCCGAGACCGGCGTGAGCGTCGACGACGTGGCCAAGCGCCTCATCGACTACGGCTTCCACGCGCCGACCATGTCGTTCCCCGTCGCGGGAACCCTCATGGTCGAGCCGACGGAGTCGGAGGACCTCGCCGAGCTCGACCGCTTCGTCGACGCGATGATCGCCATCCGCCGCGAAGCCGAGCGCGTGCACGCGGGGGAGTGGCCGCACGACGACAACCCGCTGGCGAACGCGCCGCACACCGCAGCGTCGGCGCTCGTCGGCGAGTGGAGCCATCCGTACTCGCGGGAGACGGGCGTGTACCCGGCCGGCGTCGGCGAGGCGAAGTACTGGCCGCCGGTGCGCCGGATCGACCAGGCCTACGGCGACCGCAACCTCGTCTGCGCCTGCCCGCCGATCGACGCGTTCGCCTAACCCCGGCGCTTCCTCCCGCGAGACCTCATCCCGGGCGCGAGACCTCCACGGCCACGTGGGGTCTCGCGCCGGGGGTGAGGTCTCGCGGCGTGAACGGACCCGTCAGCGCTCGAAGCGGGCGCGATCCGAGCCGGCCACGGCCATCCGGATGCGCTCGCGCATCTCGGGGTCGACGTCGTCGAGGTCGTCCACGCGGCGCCACAGCGCCTCGGTGTTCTCGCCGTCGGCGGGGCGCGGCTCGCCGGCGACGTACCGGAAGCGGAAGACGAGGTCGAGGTACTGCGAGCGGTCGCCGTTCGGGTAGACCATCGGCGGCAGGGTGTTCACCCACACGAGGGTCTCGGGCTCGGCGATGACGTCGGCCTCCTCGAGCACCTCGCGCGCGGCGGCCGCTGCGGGCTGCTCGCCCGGATCGATGATCCCGGTGACGGGCGTGAGGCGCGCGTTGTCGGTGCGGCGGACGAGGAGGACCTCCTGCTCCGCGCCCTCGCCGCGCAGGACGACCGCGGTGACGCCGGTCAGCCACAGCAGCTCCGTCCCGATCTTCTCGCGCAGCCGGAGGATGAAGTCGGGGGTCGCCATGGCCCGATCCTATGCGGCCGCCCCGATAGCGTGGACGCGTGGACTTCGCTGCGACCCCCGTGCTCGAGAACGACTTCGTGCGGCTGGAGCCGCTGCGCCCCGCGCACTCCGACGACCTCGCCGCGGCGGTGGCGGTGGACGACCTCTGGCGCACCTGGTACACGCGCATCCCTGCACCCGAGCGGATGGCCGAGGAGATCGTGCGCCGTCTGGCCGAGCAGGAGGCGGGGCGGATGGCGCCGTGGGCGATCGTCGACGCCGCCTCAGGTCGGGCGGTGGGGATGACCACGTACCTGCACATCGAGCCGGATCACCGGCGCCTGGAGATCGGGTCGACGTGGATCGGCACGGCAGCGCAGGGGACCGGCATCAACCCCGCCGCCAAGCTGCTGCTCCTCGAGCGGGCGTTCGACGTGCTCGGCTGCATCTGCGTGCAGCTCTGCACGCACTGGCACAACCACCAGTCGCGTGCGGCCATCGCCCGGCTCGGCGCGAAGCAGGACGGCGTGCTCCGCAGCCACGCGATCTTCCCGGACGGCCACGTCCGCGACACCGTGATGTTCTCGATCATCGAGCCGGAGTGGCCCGCCGTGCGCCGGGGTCTCGAGGCGCGTCTGGCGCGGCGGGGCGCGGCGTGACCTCCGACGCCGCCGCGACCACGGCCATCCGCCCCCTCGTCGACGCGGACGTGGACGCCGTCTTCGCGCTGTGGCACGCCGTCGGTCTCACGCGCCCGTGGAACGACCCGCATGAGGACATCCGGCGAGCCCGCGCCGTGTCGCCCGAGCTCCTGCTCGTCGCGGAGCATGATGGTGCGGTCGTGGGCACGGTGATGGCGGGCTACGACGGTCACCGCGGCTGGCTCCACTACGTCGCGAGCGCGCGACCCGGTGCCGGGCGCGCCCTCGTGGCGGAGGCGGAGCGGCGCCTCGTCGCCCTCGGCTGCCCCAAGGTCATGCTCATGGTGCGCTCGGACAACGCCGGCGTCCTCGGCTACTACGACTCCCTCGGCTACGACCGCGACGCGGTCCTGGTGGCGGGGAAGCGGCTGATCCCCGACGCGTGACGAGCGTTCGGAGCACTGGGGCTAGCGCTCGGAGCGCTAGGACTAGCGTCGGGCGGCGAGGCTAGCGCTCGGAGCGCTAGTCTCGGCGACGAACGCTAGTCGCGTGTCGGTGCGGGGCGTATCGCGACACGTTCGGACATCTCGGCGGCAGCGCGGGAGCCCCACGGCGCGTGCACAGCCGCGCCGCGCAGCGTGTCGACGTCCACAGATTCCCTGTCGCGCATGTCGCGGGGGCGCGGCTCGTCATGCTCCTCCTATGACGGAGGAGATGCAGCTGCACCGCACGGGCCGCGATTCGAGCGTCCGGGCGCTTCGACAGGAGCTCGGGCCGCTCGAAGACCTGCGGCGAGGCATGCACGCGTCGAGTGAGGAATGGCATGTGCTGCCGTCACACGAGCGCTACGCCCTGCGCGTCGCCGCGGCTATCGCGGTGCTGCGCGACCCGATCCTGTGTCTCGAGTCCGCGGCTGTGGTCTGGGGCCTGCCCGTATTCGGCGAGCCGAACGAAATCCACACGCTGCACGTCGGGCGCGGGCACTCCTACCGCCGGAAGGACGTCTTCGCACATACCAGCAGCAGGAGTCGGGATATCGTCCGCATCCGCGGGGTGCGCGTCACGTCTCTTCTCGAGACGACGATCGATCTCGCGCGCGTGATGCCCCTGGCATTCGCGGTCGCCGTGTTCGACCGAGCCCTTCGGATGGGTCTCCTGGTGGGAGACATCGAGGGCCGAGTCCAGCAGGCCGTCGGGTGCCGCGGGACGCAAGCGCTGCGGCGGGCGCTGGAGATGTCCGATGTCCGATCGGAGTCGGTCCTCGAGAGCATCAGCCGCGTGGTGATCCATCTCCTGGGGTTCGAGGCACCCGAGTTGCAGGTCGAGTTCGAGATCGACGGCGAGATCCGCCGGGTCGACGCGTGGTGGCCATCCGTCGGTGTGATCGGCGAAGCGGATGGCAAGGTCAAGTACCAGCAGGACGACCCGTCGCTCACGTCCGCGGTCCTCGTCGATGAGCGCCGACGAGAGAAGCAGCTTCAGGTCGCCGCCGGCCGAGTGATCCGCTGGGACTGGTCGGACGTCGTGCGCGTGACACCGCTGGAGCGCATTCTGCTCGCGGCCGGCGTGCCGCGTCCGCGCCCAGCCGCGCCCAACATCCACGCGGCGCTGCGAAATCCGCGTTCCGATCAGCCGCAGCGCCCACGAGGCTAGCGCTCGTCGTCGAGGCTAGCGTTCCGAGCGCTAGCTTGAGCGACCAGCACTAGCCCTAGCGTTCCGAACGCTAGCCCTGGTGCTCCGAGCGCTAGTCACCGGAATCCACCGGCCCGGGGGGCCCGCCCCGAGCGCCTCACGGGAGGAACGGGGCCACCAGCGGATAGCCCACGAATGCGAAGACGTCGATCAGCGCGTGGGCGAGCACCAGCGGCATCACGCGTCCCCAGCGGCGGTAGCACCAGCCGAACACGACGCCCATCGCGAAGTTCCCGACGATCGCGCCGAAGCCCTGGTACGCGTGATACGCCGCGCGCAGGCCCGCGACCGCGAGGATGATCGTCCACGGCCGCCATCCGATGCGGCCGAGCCGGTCGAAGAGGTAGCCGCCGAGGATCACCTCCTCGAGGAGTCCCGCGCGCAGGGCCGACAGCACGAGCACGGGCACGAGCCACGCGTCGATCCCCGACGACGCCTGCACGTCGACGTTGAGTCCGAGCAGGCGCGCTCCGACGTAGAGCGCGATCCCCGGCACGCCGATGACGACCAGCAGGATGGCCGCTCGGCCGAGATCCCGAGGGAGGGAACGGAGATCCAGGCCGATGCGCCGGAGCGCGCTGCGACCGGGCTCCCAGAGCAGGTAGACCACCAGCGCGACGAGGCAGAGGTCGAACCCGATGTCGAGGAGACGGTAGACGACGTCCCACACCGGCTCCTCCGCGCGCGACGGATTGAGCGCCGCGGACTGCTCGGACAGCGCCTCCGGGCGCAGCAGCGCGCGCACGAGCGAGAGCACGGCGTAGAGCGCGGACTGCCCGAGCGAGAGCGCGAGCACGATCGCCACCTCCCACGCGAATCGGCGACGAGTGGGGGAGGGGACGCTCACGCGGAGAGCCTGTCATGCCCTCCGGAGCACCCCCCGCGCGCCACTCGGCGTGTTCTCGATGCGGTCGCATAAGAGGCGGCTGCGATTGGCGCATATTGCCAAATCACGAGTCGTGCCCGTAAAGGGTCTGTAACGGTTCTGCTGAAAGTTTGGAACACACCGTCGGTGAGTTTAGATTTCAGACATCGCTTACCGGGGCCTCGCGCCCCGCGGCACCCCCATCCCCTTCCATCGGAGGAACACAGTGAAGCGCAACAAGATCGCCCTCTCGGGTCTCGCGCTCCTCGGCGTCGGGAGCCTCGCGCTCGCCGGCTGCGCGAGCGACGGCGGCGGCTCGACCGGGGAGGACACGGCTTCGGACGGCGGCTCGTCGACGGCCATCGTCACGACGAACGGCAACGAGCCCCAGAACCCGCTCATTCCGACGAACACCAACGAGGTCGGCGGCGGCAAGGTGCTCGACAGCATCTTCGCCGGCCTGATCTCGTACGAGGCCGACGGCGCGGTCGTCAACGATGTCGCAGAGGACATCACGGTCGACTCGCCCACGCAGCTCACCGTGAAGATCCGCGAGGGCCTGAAGTTCACGAACGGCGAAGAGGTCACCGCCGACAACTTCATCAAGGCGTGGAACTACGGCGCGCTCGCCTCCAACGGCCAGCTGTCGAGCTACTTCTTCGAGGACATCGAGGGCTTCAGCTACGACGAGGACTCCGAGCTCAACGGTCTCGAGCAGGTCGACGACTACACGTTCACGATCACGCTCAACAAGCCCGCCTCGGACTTCGCGCAGCGGCTGGGCTACTCCGCGTACTACCCGCTTCCCGACGTCGCGTTCGACGACATGGAGGCGTTCGGCGAGAACCCGATCGGCAACGGCCCCTACAAGCTGGCCGACGAGGGCGCGTGGCAGCACGACGTGCAGATCGACCTCGTCAAGAACGAGGACTACGACGGCGTGCGCGAGGCGGCCAACGGCGGCCTCCGCATCGTCTTCTACGCGACGCAGGACGCCGCGTACCAGGACCTGCTCGCGGGCAACCTCGACATCCTCGACCAGATCCCGGACTCCGCGTTCGAGACCTACCAGGACGAGCTCGGCGAGAACTGGGTCAACCAGCCCGCCGCGATCTTCCAGTCGTTCACCATCCCCCAGTACTTCGAGCACTTCGAGGGCGAAGAGGGCCAGCTGCGCCGCCAGGCGATCTCGATGGCCATCAACCGCGAGGAGATCACCGACGTGATCTTCCAGGGCACCCGCACCCCCGCCAGCGACTTCACGTCGCCGGTCATCGACGGCTGGAGCGAGTCGCTCGAGGGCGGCGAGGTCCTCGACTACGACCCCGAGCAGGCCAAGGAGCTCTGGGCGCAGGCTGACGAGATCAGCCCGTGGGACGGTGAGTTCAAGATCGCCTACAACGCCGACGGCGGCCACCAGGCCTGGGTCGACGCGACCGTGAACTCGATCTCCGGCGTGCTCGGCATCGATGCGGTGGGCGAGCCCTACCCCGACTTCGCGGGTCTCCGCGACGAGATCACGAACCGCACCATCACCTCGGCCTTCCGCACCGGCTGGCAGGCGGACTACCCGGGTCTGTACAACTTCCTCGGCCCGATCTACGCCACGAACGCCGGCTCCAACGACGGCGACTACTCGAGCGAGGAGTTCGACTCGCTCCTGGCCGAGGGCATCTCGGAGACGGACGCGGACGCGGCCAACGAGCTGTTCGCCCAGGCGCAGACGGTCCTCCTGAAGGACCTCCCGGCCATCCCGCTCTGGTACTCGAACGTGACCGGCGGATGGGCTGACACCGTCGACAACGTCGAGTTCGGCTGGAACTCGGTGCCGCTCTACTACGAGGTCACCAAGGCCGAGTAAGCACCCCTTACCCCCGCGAGGCGGTGACGTCACCACGTCACCGCCTCGCATCATGCTCCAGCCGTTTCACCCCTCTCCCAGAAAAAGAGGGGGAGGATGAGTGGCTGGGGCTCCGTCGTGCGGGCCCCTTATCGCTGTGTGCCCGCACGGACGATAGAACCCCCGGAGGGAGGTCGAGGATGGCCACTTACATCCTCAGACGGATCCTGCAGGTCATTCCGGTTTTCCTGGGTGCCACTCTGCTGATCTACTTCATGGTCTTCGCGATGCCCGGAGACCCCATCGCCGCACTGTTCGGCGACAAGCAGCCGCCGCCGGCGGTGCTCGAGCGCCTGCGCGCCCAGTATCTGCTGGACCAGCCGTTCATCGTGCAGTACCTGAACTACCTGGGCGGCATCTTCCGCCTCGACTTCGGCGTGACGTTCTCGGGGCAGGACGTGCTCGACGTGCTCGCCCGCACGTTCCCCGTGACGCTCCGCCTCGCGGTGCTGGCCATCCTCATCGCGTTCGTCCTGGCGATCGCCGTGGGCGCGGGCTCCGCGCTGCTGAAGGGGACGATCTTCGATCACGCGATGCTGGTCGTCGCGCTGATCTTCGTCGCCGTGCCGATCTTCGTGCTGTCGTTCATCGCGCAGTTCTTCCTCGGCGTGAAGCTCGGCTGGTTCAGCCCGACGGTGGGAGCGAACAACGACTGGGGCGACCTCTGGCTGCCGGCGATCGTGCTGGCGCTCAGCATCTACGCCACCAGCATGCGCCTGACCCGCTCGTCGACGATCGAGACGCTGGGCCAGGACTGGGTGCGGACGGCGTACAGCAAGGGCCTCTCGCGCGGCCGGGTCATCCCCGTGCACGTGCTGCGGAACTCGCTCATCCCGATGGTCACCGACACCGCCACGCAGTTCGGCGTGCTCATGGTCGGCGCGACGGTCACCGAGGGCATCTTCAACGTCCCCGGCGTGGGCAACACGCTGTACCAGGCGATCATCCGGCACGAGACGCCCACCGTGGTGTCGTTCGTCACGATCTTCGTCGTGGTCTACGTGCTCATCAACCTGCTCATCGACCTGCTCTACGGTCTGCTCGACCCGAGGATCCGCTATGTCCGCTAGTACGCATTACGTGGCGCCCGTGAAGGCGTCCGAGGTCGTCGTCGACGCGGTGCGGGTCGACGGCAAGAAGAGCAACCTGTGGCTCGACGCATGGCGCGACCTGCGCCGCCGGCCGCTCTTCTGGGCGTCGCTCGCGCTGGCCGCGCTCTTCATCGTGATGGCGGTCGTCCCGACGCTCTTCACCAGCGTCGCGCCCAGCGGCGGGGCCTGCACCCTCGCGAACAGCAACGGCGACCCGACCGCCGGGCACCCGCTCGGCTTCACGCGCCAGGGCTGCGACATCTGGTCGCGCCTGGTCTGGGGCACGCGCACGTCGCTCATCGTCGGCCTGCTGGCCACGATCATCGGCACGGTCATCGGCGTCATCATGGGATCCATCGCGGCGTTCTACGGCGGATGGGTCGACGCGCTGCTCTCGCGCGTCGGCGACGTGTTCTTCACCATCCCCTACATCGTCGCGGCCATCGTCGTGATGACGGTGCTCTCCACGCAGCGGAACGAGCTCACGCTCGCGTTCGCGATCGGCGGCTTCTCATGGGCTTCGACCGCGCGCATCATCCGCGCCGAGGTGCTGCGCGTGAAGCAGTCGGACTACGTCATGGCGTCGATCTCGCTCGGCCTCTCGCGGTTCAAGACCCTCGTGGTCCACGTGCTGCCGAACGCCATCGCGCCCGTCATCGTCGTGGCGACGATCAGCCTCGGAAGCGCGATCGTCGCGGAGTCGACGCTGTCGTTCCTCGGCGTCGGCCTCGGCGGCGGAACCGTGTCGTGGGGCGCCGACATCAGCCAGGCGCAGACGGCCATCCGCACCGCGCCGATGGCTCTCATCTATCCCTCGCTGGCGCTCACCCTCGCGGTGCTCGCCTTCATCATGCTGGGCGAGCTCCTCCGCGACGCCCTCGACCCGAAGGCGAGGGCGCAGCGATGAGCGGAATGAAGGACACCACCATGAACGAGCCCCTGCTCCGCATCCGCGGCCTGAAGGTGGCGTTCGGCACCGGCAAGAAGCAGCGCGAGGTCGTCCACGGCGTCGACCTCGACGTGCACCGCGGCGAGACCGTGGCCATCGTCGGCGAGTCCGGTTCGGGCAAGTCGACGACCGCGACGGCGATCATCGACCTGCTGCCGGGCACGGGCGAGGTCACCGCAGGGTCGATCCAGCTCGACGGCGTCGAGCTCACCCAGGTCGGCCGTCGAGAGATGGAGTCGATCCGCGGTCGCCGCATCGGCTACGTGCCGCAGGACCCGATGTCGAACCTCAACCCGGTGTGGTCGATCGGCTTCCAGGTGAAGGAGGCCGTCCGTGCGAACGGGCTGGCCACCGGGCGCAAGGAGGTCGAGAAGCGTGCGATCGAGGTGCTGCAGCAGGCGGGTCTCGCCGACGCCGAGCGGCGTCTGCACCAGTTCCCGCACCAGTTCTCGGGCGGCATGCGCCAGCGCGCCCTCATCGGCATCGGCCTCGCGGCCGACCCGGCGCTGCTCATCGCGGATGAGCCGACGAGCGCTCTGGACGTCACCGTCCAGCGGGTGATCCTCGACCACCTCGCCTCGCTCACGCGCGAGAAGGGCACCTCGGTGCTCTTCATCACGCACGACCTCGGCCTCGCCGCCGACCGCGCCGACACCATCGTCGTGATGAGCCAGGGCGAGGTCGTGGAGTCGGGGCCGAGCCGCGAGATCCTCCAGAACCCGCAGCACCCCTACACGCAGCGTCTCGTCGCCGCGGCGCCGAGCCTGGCTTCGCAGCGCATCCAGGCGACCGCGGAGGACCGCGGCGTGGCGACGACGACCGAGGTGCTGCACACCGCAGCGCCCGTCGTCGAGGTGCGCGATCTCGTCAAGGAGTACAAGATCCGCCGCGGCGGGTTCCGCAGCGAGCCGTTCCGCGCCGTGGACGCGGTCTCCTTCCAGATCCCCAAGGGCAAGACGCTCGCGCTCGTGGGCGAGTCCGGCTCCGGCAAGTCCACCGTGGCGAAGATGGTGCTGCAGCTGGAGCCCGCGACGAGCGGGCAGATCCTCATCGACGGCACGGACGCGACGACCCTGTCGTCGCGCGAGGTGTTCGACCTGCGCGGGCGGATGCAGCCGGTCTTCCAGGACCCGTACGGATCCCTCGACCCGCTGCGCTCGATCGGCGCGCTCATCTCCGAGCCGCTGAACGTGCACAAGGTCGGCGACACGGCGTCGCGTCGCGAGCGGGTGTTCGAGCTCCTCGAGCAGGTCGCCCTCCCGCGCGAGCTGGCGTGGCGCTACCCGAACGAGCTGTCCGGCGGCCAGCGCCAGCGCGTGGCGATCGCGCGCGCCCTGGCGCTCAAGCCTGACATCGTCGTCCTCGACGAGGCGGTCTCCGCACTCGACGTGCTCGTGCAGGACCAGATCCTGAAGCTCCTCGCCGAGCTCCAGGGCGAGCTGGGCCTGACGTACCTGTTCATCACGCACGACCTCGCGGTGGTGCGCGTGGCCGCCGACCTCGTCTGCGTCATGGAGCAGGGGCGCGTGGTCGAACAGGGTGCGGTGGACACGATCTTCGCCGACCCGAAGCAGGAGTACACGCGTCGGCTCCTCGAGGCCATCCCCGGCCAGACGATGGAGATCGGCAGCCGATGACGCACCCGCGGGAGAGGAGCCGAACCATCCGCGGCAACGCCGGCCTGGTCTGGCTCCTCCTCGCGGCCGTCGTCGTGGCGTTCCTGCTCGGCGACGTCCTCATCCGTGGAAGCGCGGAGCAGGCGGCGCTCATCGCGCCGTGGCTCCTGCTGCCGCTGTGGTTCGTCTGGACCTTCCTGTACGCGCCGAGCGTCGTCGCCGACCCGCGCGGCGCGATCGTGCGGAACCCCCTGCGCACCACGGACATCCCCTGGGCCGCCGTCGAGAGCATCGCTCTCACGTGGCAGGTGGCCTTCGTGCTCGACAGCGGGCGGACCGTCCAGGCCTGGGCGATCCCGGCGGGCAAGCCGACCCGCCGCGGGGTGCCGCATCCGTCCGAGCGCGAGACCGAGATCCTGCGCGAGCTGCACGAGCAGGCGGCGGATGGCGCGGTGTCGGATGGCGCGGTGTCGGATGGCGCGGTGCCGGCGGGTGGGAGCGGGGCGGCCGGCCGGGTGCGCACGTCGTGGAACGCGCCCCAGCTCATCGTGCTGGCAATTCTCGTCGTGTGGGCCGCCGCGGCGGTGGCGGTCACGTCGTGAGCGCGCCGTCGGCGTACCGGGTCGCGTTCCGGCGGCCATCCGGCTGGGTGGCTTTCGCCGTCGCCGCGGCTCTCTCCCTCTACCTCCTGGGCGACGCCGTCGTCCGCGGGCGCGCGTTCGACGCGGTCCTCGTCGCCCCGTGGCTCCTCGCGCTCTGCTGGGGCGTGTACGTCCTCCTCGCCGCGCCCAGCGTCGTGGCCGTCGACGATCGGGTGCGGGTGCGCAACACGCTGCGCACGGCCGACATCCCCTGGTCGCGGATCGCGGCCATCCGCATGCGCTGGCAGCTGGAGCTCGTCCTCGACGACGGGCGGGTCCTGCCGGCGCTCGGCGCCGCCCCGCGGCACCTGCACGTCAACCGCCGCGAGCAGCCGGGCGACGACCAGGCGGCCACGCTCGAGCTCTTCCGCGAGCGGGCTCCCGCCTCCGACGAGCCGGTGCGACGCGGGTGGCACGCGCCGTCGCTCGTGCTCCTCGCCGTGATCGTCGTCTGGGCCCTCTGGTCGCTCGCCGTCACGGGGCTCTTCGGGGGCTGAGGCCGCGCCTTCGAGCAGGCTGAGCGCCGTCGCGGAAGCGGGGGATAGGATGGAGCGCCCCGCTTTCGGGGCGAATCCCCACATCAGAAGGACCCTTCATGGCGCTCGCCCATCGTTCCGACCTCCGCAACGTCGCGATCGTCGCGCACGTCGACCACGGCAAGACCACCCTCGTGGACGCGATGCTGCGCCAGACCGGCTCGTTCGGAGAGCACGCTCACGTCGAGGAGCGCGCGATGGACTCGAACGACCTCGAGCGCGAGAAGGGCATCACGATCCTCGCCAAGAACACGGCGATCACCTACAACGGCGTGCACACCGACGTGCCGGTGACGATCAACGTCATCGACACCCCCGGCCACGCCGACTTCGGCGGCGAGGTCGAGCGCGGCCTGTCCATGGTCGACGGCGTCGTGCTCCTCGTCGACGCGTCGGAGGGCCCGCTGCCGCAGACCCGCTTCGTGCTGCGCAAGGCCCTCGAGTCCAAGCTCCCCGTCATCCTGCTCGTGAACAAGACCGACCGCCCCGACGCGCGCATCGCCGCCGTCGAGGAGGAGGCGCACGACCTGCTCCTCGGCCTCGCGAGCGACCTGCAGGACGACGTCCCCGACCTCGACGTCGACGCGCTGCTCGACGTGCCGGTCGTGTACGCCTCCGGCCGTGCCGGCGCCGCCTCGCGCACTCGTCCCGCCGACGGCTCGCTGCCCGACAACGACGACCTCGAGCCGCTGTTCGAGGCCATCCTCGAGCACGTGCCCGCGCCCGAGTACGACGACGAGGCGCCGCTGCAGGCGTGGGTGACGAACCTCGACTCCTCCGCGTTCCTCGGCCGCCTCGCGCTGCTGCGCGTGTTCAACGGCACTCTGAAGAAGGGCCAGACCGTGGCCTGGGTGCGTCAGGACGGCACCACGCAGAACGCTCGCATCACCGAGCTGCTGCTCACGAAGGCGCTCGAGCGCTACCCGGCCGAGTCGGCGGGCCCCGGCGACATCGCCGTCATCGCCGGCTTCGACGACATCATGATCGGCGAGACCATCGCCGACCCTGAGGACGTCCGGCCGCTGCCGCAGATCAAGGTCGACGACCCCGCCATCTCGATGACCATCGGCACGAACACGTCGCCGCTCGTCGGCAAGGTGAAGGGCCACAAGCTCACCGCGCGCATGGTGAAGGACCGCCTCGACCGCGAGCTCATCGGCAACGTCTCGCTCAAGGTCGTCGACATCGGAAAGCCCGACGCGTGGGAGGTGCAGGGCCGCGGCGAGCTGGCGCTGGCCATCCTCGTCGAGAACATGCGTCGCGAGGGCTTCGAGCTCACCGTGGGCAAGCCGCAGGTGGTCACGAAGAAGATCGACGGCAAGACGTACGAGCCCTTCGAGCACCTCACGATCGACTCGCCGGAGGAGTACCTCGGCGCGATCACGCAGCTGCTGGCCGCCCGCAAGGGCCGCATGGAGAACATGACGAACCACGGCACCGGCTGGGTGCGCATGGAGTTCATCGTCCCCTCGCGCGGTCTCATCGGCTTCCGCACCGAGTTCCTCACCACCACGCGCGGCACCGGCATCGCGAACGCCATCTCGCACGGCTACGAGCCGTGGGCCGGTCAGATCGTCACGCGCCAGAACGGCTCGATCGTCGCCGACCGCTCCGGCGTCGTCACGCCCTTCGCCATGATCGCCCTGCAGGAGCGCATGTCGTTCTTCGTGCAGCCGACCGAAGAGGTCTACGAGGGCATGGTCATCGGCGAGAACTCGCGCAGCGAGGACATGGACGTGAACATCACCAAGGAGAAGAAGCTCACGAACATGCGCTCGGCCACGGCCGACACGTTCGAGTCGATGACGCCGCCGCGTCTGCTCTCCCTCGAGGAGTCCCTCGAGTTCGCCCGCGAGGACGAGTGCGTGGAGGTCACGCCCGAGAAGGTGCGCATTCGCAAGGTCGTCCTCGACGCCACCGAGCGCGGCCGCGCCGCCTCGCGCCTCAAGCGCCAGAGCTGAGTGCTCTTCAGAAGCGCCCCCGGTCCGCGGACCGGGGGCGCTTCTGCGTAGGCTCGAGGGATGACCCGCACGCCCGATGTCCAGAGCGCCTGGCGGCAGGGGATGGCCGTGTCCGCGGCCACGGGGCTGTACGGCATCTCCTTCGGCGCGCTCGGCGTCGCGGCCGGCCTCGACGTGTGGCAGACCTGCGTGCTGAGCCTGCTGATGTTCACCGGCGGATCGCAGTTCGCGTTCGTCGGGGTCATCGCCTCGGGCGGCCTCGCCGCGGCGCCCTCCGCCATCGCCTCCGCCGCCCTCCTGGGCGTGCGGAACGCCGTCTACGCGGTGCGCATGAACCCGCTCGTCGGGGGTGGCTGGGGGCGTCGGCTGCTGGCGGCGACGTTCACGATCGACGAGTCCACGGCCGTCGCGCTCGCGCACCGCACGCCCGAGGGGCGCCGAGCGGGCTTCTGGGTCACGGGCGTCGGCATCTACCTCGCGTGGAACCTCATGACGCTCGTCGGCGCCCTCGTGGGCGACGTGCTCGGCGACGTCCGCGCGTACGGTCTCGACGCGGCGGCGGCGGCGGCGATGCTCGGGCTGCTGTGGCCGCGTCTGCGCGACCGGCAGGCCGTCGCCGTCGGCGTCGCGGCGGCCGTGGTGGCGACCGCCACGACGCCCGCGCTGCCCGCGGGGCTCCCGGTTCTCGCAGCGGCTCTCGTCGCGGTCGTCGTGGGCTGGACGAACGCGTTCGGACGACGAGGAGCAGAACACGCATGACGATGTGGACGCCGATCCTCCTGGCGGCGGTCGCGTGCGCGGCGCTGAAGCTCGTGGGCTACGCCATCCCGCCGCGCTGGTTCGACGCCGCGCGACCCGCGCGCATCGTCGACCTCCTCACGGTCGCCCTCCTCGGCGCGCTCGTGGCGACCCAGACCCTGGGAGCGGGGCAGGCCATCCGGCTCGACGCGCGTCTGCCGGCGATCGCCGTCGCACTCGCGCTGCTGCGGATGCGCGCGCCGTTCCTCGTCGTCGTGGTGGGTGCGGCGGTCGCGGCCGCGCTGCTGCGCGCGCTGGGCTGGGCGGCCTGAGCGCCTACCCTGGAACCATGGGAATGGACCGCCTCGCGCACGTCATCACCTGGCTCGTCGCGCTGCTCGCCGGCGCCGTGTTCGGGGTCGCCGGCACGATCGGCCACGCGTACACGTGGGGCGTGCTCCCGGTCGGGATGGCCCTGGCCGCGATCGCGTGCGCGGGCCTCCTCGCCGCGCTGCGACTGCTCACCGACGACCGCTGGTCCGCCCTCGCGGCCGGACTCGGGATGCTCGCGGCCCTGACGATCTACTCGGGCCGCGGTCCGGGGGGATCGGTCGTCGTCCCGATGCCGGCGCCGGGGGACTTCCCCTACGGATACGTGTGGACCTTCCTGCTCGCGGGCATCGTGCTCGTCGCCGTCGCCTGGCCCGACATGGCGAAGCTGCGCGCCCTCTCCGAGCGCACCCGCGCAGCTTAGGACCGCCTACCGGGCGGCGCACGCCCGGCACGCGTAGGATCGAGGGGTGACTTACGTGATCGCCCTTCCCTGCGTGGACGTCAAGGACCGCGCCTGCATCGATGAGTGCCCGGTGGACTGCATCTACGAGGGCGAGCGGTCGCTGTACATCCACCCCGACGAGTGCGTGGACTGCGGCGCCTGCGAGCCGGTGTGCCCGGTCGAGGCGATCTACTACGAAGACGACCTGCCCGACGAGTGGCAGGACTACTACAAGGCGAACGTGGAGTTCTTCGACGACATCGGATCCCCCGGCGGCGCGTCGAAGGTCGGCGTGATCCCCAAGGACCACCCGGTCATCGCCGCCCTCCCGCCGCAGGGCGAGTAGCCGATGGGCGTCCGGGACCTCGCCGACTACCCCTGGGACGCCGTCGTCCCGTTTCGCGAACGTGCGGCCGCCCATCCCGGCGGTCTCGTCGATCTCTCGATCGGCTCGCCCGTCGACCCGACGCCGGAGGTCGTGCGCAGGGCGCTGACCGAGGCGACCGACGCGCACGCCTACCCGCAGACGGTGGGGACGCCCGCCCTTCGCGAGGCGATCGTCGAATGGTACGCGCGGCGTCGAGGCGTGGACGACCTCGCCCCGCGGAACGTCCTGCCGACGATCGGCTCCAAGGAGCTGGTGGCGCTGCTGCCGACCCTGCTGGGTCTCGGCCCGGGCGACATCGTCGTGCACCCCCGCGCGGCCTACCCGACGTACGAGGTCGGCGCGCGGGTCGCGGGCGCGACCGCGATGGCGGCGGACGACCCGGCCGAGTGGCCGGAAGGCGCGAAACTCATCTGGATCAACACCCCGGGCAATCCCGACGGGCGCACGTGGAGCGTCGAGGAGCTCGCGGTCGCCGTGAGCCGGGCGCGCGAGCTCGGCGCCGTGCTCGCGAGCGACGAGTGCTACGCCGAGCTGGGGTGGGATGGCCGGTGGGCGGATGAGCGCGTCCCGTCGGTTCTCGACCCGCGGGCGACGGGCGGCAGCCGCGCGAATCTCCTCAGCGTGTACTCGCTGAGCAAGCAGTCGAACCTCGCGGGATACCGGGCGGCGTTCGTCGCCGGCTGCGCGCGCATCGTCGGCGACCTCCTCACCGCGCGCAAGCACCTGGGCCTCATGCCGCCCGCGCCGGTCCAGCACGCGATGGCGGTCGCCCTCCGCGACGACGCGCACGTGACGGAGCAGAAGGAGCGGTACCGTGCGCGCCGCGAGACGCTCCGCCCGGCGATCGAGGCCGCCGGCTTCCGGATCGACCGCAGCGAGGCGGGGCTGTACCTGTGGGCGACCGAGGGGCGCGACGCCTGGGACTCGATGGGTCGGCTCGCCGATCTCGGGATCCTCGCGGGACCGGGGGTCTTCTACGGGCCGCACTTCCCGCACCACGTGCGCTTCTCGCTCACCGCGACCGACGAGCGGATCGCGGAAGCCGCCCGCCGGCTCGCGTCCTCGTAGGTTTCCTTCATCGGAGCGGGCCATCCTTTGGGCGTTTTCGCAGGTGGGCGACACGACCGTTAGGCTGTAGAGGCACAGCGTTCGCGCACTCGACCGAGCATGTGCCGGGCTGCCGATCGGCGGCCGAACGAGATCCAGGCGACAGACAAGTCGCGAAGACGATCCGCCAGGAGGCGCTGTGAGCGACGCGGGAATCCCGGCCGATAAGGCCACCCTCACGATCGGCGACAGGACGGCTGAGTTCCCGGTCCTGCAGGGCAGCTCGGGACTTCCCAGCATCGACATCTCGACGCTCATGCGTCAGACCGGCCACACGACCCTCGACTACGGGTTCGTGAACACGGCCTCGACGCAGTCCGCCGTGACGTACATCGACGGCGACCAGGGTATCCTGCGCTACCGCGGCTATCCGATCGACCAGCTCGCGAAGAACTCGAGCTTCCTCGAGGTCGCCTGGCTGCTCATCTACGGCGAGCTGCCGAACGCCGCGGAGCTCGCGGACTTCGACGAGCGCATCCGCCGTCACACGCTGCTGCACGAGGACCTCAAGCGCTTCTTCTCCGCGCTGCCCGACGGCGCGCACCCCATGGCCGTGCTGTCGTCGGCCGTCTCTGCGCTCTCGACCTACTACGAGCACCAGTCCGACCCGGCGAACCCCGAGCACGTCGAGCTCAACATCGTCCGCCTGCTCGCGAAGCTGCCCGTCATCGCGGCGTACGCGCACAAGAAGTCGATCGGGCAGGCGTTCCTGTACCCGGACAACTCGCTGAGCTTCGTGGACAACTTCCTCCGCCTGAACTTCGGCGTCATGAGCGAGCCGTACGAGGTGAACCCGGTGATGTCGCGAGCGCTCGAGCGCCTGCTCATCCTGCACGAGGACCACGAGCAGAACGCGTCCACGTCGACCGTGCGCCTGGTCGGCTCGACGGGCGCCGACCAGTTCGCGTCGGTCTCCGCCGGCATCCACGCGCTCTCCGGCCCGCTGCACGGCGGCGCCAACGAGGCCGTGCTCAAGATGCTGGCGCAGATCCGCGACTCGGGTCAGGGCGTGCAGCGCTTCGTCGAGCGCGTGAAGAACAAGGAAGACGGCGTGAAGCTCATGGGCTTCGGGCATCGCGTCTACAAGAATTACGACCCGCGCGCGAAGCTCGTCAAGGAGTCGGCCGACGAGGTGCTCACCGCGCTCGGCGTCACCGACCCGCTGCTCGACCTCGCGAAGGAGCTCGAGGAGATCGCCCTCCAGGACGACTACTTCCGCGAGCGTCGCCTGTACCCGAACGTCGACTTCTACACGGGCGTCATCTACAAGGCGATGGGCTTCCCCACGCGGATGTTCACCGTGCTGTTCGCGATGGGACGCCTGCCGGGCTGGCTCGCGCACTGGCGCGAGCTCACGCTCGACCCGAAGACGAAGATCGGGCGTCCGCAGCAGCTGTTCACGGGAGCGACGGAGCGGCAGTACCCGTCGGCGTGACGCGCCCCTGATGCCGCAGAGCCGGTCCCGGGATCTCCCGGGACCGGCTCTGCGGCATCCGCCGTGCGATCAGGCGTGCAGCGCCTCGTTGAGGGTGGCGCCGGCGCCGCGACGACGCCGCACCTCCACGGCCCCGGTCGTCGAGTTGCGCAGGAACAGCAGGCCGTCGGCGCCGTGCAGCGACGCGGCCTTCACGAAGCGCGGGCGGCCATCCGCCGTCGGCGCCTCGTCGACGAGCGCGACCTTCGTGCCCGCGGTGACGTACAGACCCGCCTCCACGACGCAGTCGTCGCCGAGCGAGATGCCGATGCCGGCGTTCGCGCCGAGCAGCGTGCGCGCGCCGATCGACACCCGGTGCGTGCCGCCGCCGGAGAGCGTGCCCATGACCGAGGCGCCGCCGCCGATGTCGCTGCCGTCGCCGACGACGACGCCCTGCGAGATGCGGCCCTCGACCATCGAGGCGCCGAGGGTGCCGGCGTTGAAGTTCACGAAGCCCTCGTGCATCACGGTGGTGCCGGGGGAGAGGTGCGCGCCCAGCCGCACGCGCGAGGCATCGGCGATGCGCACACCCGGGGGCAGCACGTAGTCGGTCAGCCGCGGAAACTTGTCGAGGGACTGCACCTGGATGCCGGCCTGCTGGAGTGCGGGACGCAGGCGCGCGAGGTCCTCCGGGCGCATCGGGCCCGCGTTGGTCCACGCCACGTTCGGCAGGTGCGCGAAGATGCCGTCGAGGTTCAGCTCGTTGGGGCGCACGAGACGGTGCGAGAGGGCGTGCAGCCGCAGATACGCGTCGGGAGTGGACGCGGGCGCCGCATCGAGGTCGATCTCGATGCTCACCGGCTCGGTCGAGACCGCGCGGCGCTCATCGCCGCCCGCGAGACCCGCGAGACGCGCGAGCGCCTCGGCGCTGTCGCCCGCCGCGCCCGTGCCGAGCTCGCCGTACCACGTGTCGAGGACGGTGCCGTCGCCGGCGACCGTCGCGAGGCCGATGCCCCAGACCCTTCGTTCATCGCTCATGCCTCCAGGCTATCGGGCGGGCGGCGGCGGCCAGGATGGCCCCTGGCTAGACTCGACGCCATGCCGACGCTCGATCTGTCCTCCTCCGCCGCCGACATCACCCGGGCGATCTGCGACATCCCGAGCGTCTCGGACGACGAGCGCGCGCTCGCGGACGCGATCGAGGCGGCCATCCGCCCCCTGCCGCACCTCGAGGTGCATCGCGACGGCGACACCATCGTGGCCCGCACCGCCCTCGGGCGCGCGCAGCGCGTGGTCATCGCCGGGCACATCGACACCGTCCCGGTGAATGCGAACCTCCCCACCCGCGACGTCGAGATCGACGGCGAGGCGTTCATCTGGGGGCGCGGCACCGTCGACATGAAGGCCGGAACCGCGGTGCAGCTCAAGCTCGCCGCCGAGCTCGCCGATCCCGTCGTCGACGTGACGTGGATCTGGTACGACCACGAGGAGGTCGACGCCTCGCGCAGCGGGCTCACGCGACTGGCCGCGAGCCGCCCCGACCTGTTCGCCGGCGACTTCGCGATCCTCGGCGAGCCGTCGAACGGGCAGGTGGAGGGCGGCTGCAACGGCACCCTCCGCGTCGTCGTGCGCACACACGGGCGCCGCGCGCACTCGGCCAGGGCCTGGATGGGCGAGAACGCCATCCACGCGGCCGCTCCCGTGCTCGCGCGGCTCGCGGCGTACCGGCCGCAGGAGATCGTCGTCGACGGCCTCGCCTACCGCGAGGGCCTGAACGCCGTGCGCATCTCCGGAGGCGTGGCGGGCAACGTCATCCCCGACGCCTGCGAGGTGGAGGTGAACTTCCGCTTCGCCCCCAGCCGCTCGGGCGAGGAGGCGGTGGCTCACGTGCGCGAGGTGCTCGAGGGCTTCGAGGTGGAGGTCACCGACCTCGCCGAGGGCGCCCGCCCGGGGCTGGATGCGCCGATCGCCCAGGAGTTCGTGCGCGCGGTCGGCGCCGAGCCGCGCCCGAAGTACGGCTGGACCGACGTCGCGCGCTTCTCCGCGCTGGGCGTGCCGGCGGTGAACTACGGCCCCGGCGACCCGAGCCTCGCGCACCACGACGAGGAGCGCGTGGCGGTCGCGCAGATCGAGAGCGTGGAGCGGAGCCTGCGCGCGTGGCTGACGGCCGGCTGACCGCATCCCGCCTGCGGGACGTGCGGTCCTGGCCGGCGGCCGCTCGCGTCGGCGCGATCTACCTCGCCGCGCGGCTGGTGACGACGGGCATCATGCTCCTCGTCGCGCAGACCTCACCAGCGGACTCGCGCTACGGTCCGGACCCCGGGCTCGTCGACTACATCCTCGGCTGGGACGCCCAGTGGTACTGGTCCGTCGCGGCGAGCGGCTATCCGACGGACCTGCCGTTGACGGACACGGGCGACGTGGCGGAGAACGCGTGGGCGTTCCTGCCGCTCTACGCCTGGCTCGCGGCGTCGATCGGGGGCGTGTTCGGCGCCTGGTGGGCGGGCGCCCTCCTGGTGTCGCTCGCCGCCGGATACGGCGCGTGCCTCGCGCTGCATGCGCTGCTGCGCGCGCGCTTCGACGACGGCCGCGCGACGTGGGGCGTCGTGCTCCTCGCGGCCGGCCCGCTGGCCGCCCTGTTCCAGGTGGGCTACGCCGAGTCGCTCTTCCTGGCGCTCCTCATCGCGGCCCTCCTGTGCATCGAGCGCCGCCGGTGGGGCTGGCTGTACCTCCTCATCCCGATCATGGGCTTCACGCGCCCGGGCGTGCTCGCGCTCGCGCTCCTCATCGGCCTCTACGGGCTGTGGCGGCTCGTCCCCGTCGTGCGCAGGACGATGGGGGGCCCGACCCGTGCCGAGGTCGGCCACATCCTCGGTTTGGGCGCGCTCGCGACGGTCGTGGGCTTCGCGTGGCCGCGCATCGCCGGCCTCGTCACCGGTGAGCCCGACGCCTACCTCGAGACCGAACTGGCGTGGCGCCGCGGGTGGACGGGCGACGACGGCGGCTTCGCGCCCTTCTCCGGATGGCCGCAGGCCGCCGCCGTGTGGGCGGACATCTGGGGCGTCCCCGTCGGGGCCGGGTACGCGCTGCTGGCGGCGCTCGTCGTCGTGGCGGCCGCGGTCATCCTGTGGGGGACGCGTCGAGCCGGCGCGGTGCTGTCGCTGTGGGGCGCGGCGTACGTCGTCTATCTCCTGGCCGTGTTCTTCCCGCAGTCCAGCGTCTTCCGCCTGCTCCTGCCGCTCGCACCGCTGGCCTGCGCGCTGCTCGCGTGGCCGCGTTCGCGCGCGCTCCGGGCGGTCGTGCTCGCACTGTGCCTCGTCGGTCAGTGGGCGTGGATCCACGGCATGTACGGCCTCGGGAACACGTTCTGGCTCATCCCATGACGTGCCGCGCCGAGCCGGACCGACGCGGTGGTCGTGAGAGCGCGCCCGCGACCGATAAACTGGACATCTGACCACAACGGAAAGGATGCCGCGATGGCAGCGATGAAGCCGAGAACCGGAGACGGACCCATGGAGGCCGTGAAGGAGGGGCGCCTCATCATCGTGCGCGTCCCGCTCGAAGGGGGCGGGCGGCTGGTCGTCTCCGTCAATGACGAGGAGGCTCGGGAGCTGTACGGCGTCCTGGGCGACGTCGTGAACGCCTAGCCCAGCACGATCCAGAGCGGATGGCCGAAGTCGCGAGACGACATCGGCCATCCGCTCTTCTCATGCCCGGGAAGACACGTACAGCTGCAGGAGCCCTTCCTCGACCGTGGAGAGGGCGGCGATGACGGCGGGCGACGCCTGCGTCTCCTGCAGCAGCGTGCGGTAGCTGCGCGTGATCGGGTCGCGCTGCACCGGGTCGGCCACGCGCCCGCCGTTCAGCACGCGCGGCACGAGGACCGTGCCGCCCGGTCGGGCCAGCCGCAGGCCGTGCTCGACGTAGTCGATGACGTTCGCCGCATCGGCGTCGATGAGGACGATGTCGTATGCCGCATCGTTCATGCGGGGGAGCACATCGGATGCGCGCCCGGTGATGAGACGCGCGCGCGCCATGGGCACGCGCGCGTGCTGGAAGGCCTCGCGCGCCGCCGAGAGGTGCTCGGGCTCGTTGTCGATGGTGGTCAGCACCGCGCGCGGGGCGCCGTGCAGCATCCACAGGCCGGAGACCCCCGCGCCGGTGCCGATCTCGATGATCGCGCGGGCGCCGGTGGCGGCGGCGACCACCGCGCACTGCGCGCCGACGGCGGCGCTGATGGGCGCGGCGCCGAGCTCGAGCGCGTGCTGACGCGCACGAGCGATGTGGTCGGGTTCCACGACGGTCTCGCGGGCGAAGCGCGCGACGGCGTCCAGTTCGCTCATGGGTTCCTCCTGACGATCCCTCCAGCCTACGTGCCACGCCGGGGGGATCCCACGTCTGCCCGGTACGCTGTGATCATGTTCTTCGGGCTGACCATCGAGAAGGTGATGGTGATCGGCGTCATCGCCGCTCTCATCATCGGTCCCGAGCGGCTGCCCCGGTATGCGGAGGCGCTCGCGCAGTTCACCCGGCGCACGCGCGAGTGGGTGCAGGGCGCGCGCACGCGCGTGAAGGACGAGATGGGCGAGGACCTCGACGACGTGGATTGGCGCAAGCTCGATCCGCGTCAGTACGACCCGCGTCGCATCATCCGCGAGGCTCTCCTCGACGACGCGCCGCCGCCTCCCGCGCCGACGAGGACCGCGGTGCGGCGGACCACCCCGCTCGCGCGGCGCACGTTCACCGCCGACGCGCCCCCGCCGTTCGACTCCGAAGCGACCTGATCCGGTCCTGAGCGCCTTCCGGACCGAGGGCCGGCCTCCGGCCGTCTGCGACGCGCTTCAGGCGAGCGAGACCGGCAGCCGGCGACCGGCCAGGCGCCGGGGCTCTGCGGCCAGGCGTGCCGCGACGCCCGCGATCGCGCGTGCGGCGACGTCGTCCGGGTGCGACACCACGACCGGGTCGCCCGCGTCCCCGCCCTGGCGGAGCGCGGGACTGAGGGGAATCGACGCCAGCAGCGGCACCTCGGCCTCGGCCGACGAGAGCGCCGCTGCGACGGCCTGGCCGCCGCCCTCGCCGAACAGCGCGAGCGAACTGCCGTCGGGGAGGGTGAGCGCGGCCATGTTCTCGATAACGCCGATCACCTTCTGCCCGGTCTGCCGGGCCACCAGACCGCTGCGCACGGCGACGTCGGATGCGGCGGCCTGCGGCGTCGTCACGACGAGCACGTCGGCGTGCGGGAGGAGCTGACCCACCGAGATGGCGATGTCGCCCGTGCCCGGCGGCATGTCGATGAGGAGCACGTCGATGTCGCCGAAGAACACGTCGGTGAGGAACTGCTGGACCGTGCGATGCAGCATCGGCCCGCGCCACGCCACCGCCTCGTCGGGGCGCTGCAGGAACATCCCGATCGAGATCGCCTTCACGCCGTGCGCGACGGGCGGGAGGATGAGGTCGCCGACCTGGGTGGGCGACGGCGCGACGCCGTCGACGGAGAGCCCCAGGAGCGCGGGGATGGAGAAGCCGTGCACGTCGGCGTCGATGAGGCCCACCTTCAGCCCGTGCTGCGCGAGCGCGACGGCGAGGTTGGCGGTCACGGTCGACTTGCCGACGCCGCCCTTGCCGCTCGTGACGGCGATGACGCGCGTGAGCGAGTCCGGACCGAACGGCATGGCGCGGCTGCCGCGGAGGCGCTCGGTGAGCGCCTTCCGCTGCGCGGGCGTCATGACGCCGATCTCCAGCGCGACCGGGGTCGATCCCGCCGCGCGCTCGGCGGCCGCGCGCACGTCCTGCTCGATCCGGTCGGCCGCCGGGCATCCGACGATCGTGAGGGCGATCTCCACGCGCACGGCGCCGCCGTCCGCGCGCACCTCGCGCACCATGTCCAGCTCCGACAGGGGCCGGCGCAGCTCCGGGTCGGACACGCGGCCGACGGCGGCGCGGACGGCGTCGACGACCTGCTCAGCGCTCATCGCGAGCCTCGTCGGCGTCCGCCCGGCCATCCCGCTCGTCGAGCCGGTCGAGCAGCGAGCGGAGCTCGTCGCGCAGCACGTCGCGCGAGACCATGCGCTCCTCGACCTCCGTGAGGGCCATCCGCAGCGCCACGATCTCCCGGGCGAGGTACTCGGTGTCGGCGAGGTTCCGCTCGGCGCGCTGGCGATCCTGCTCCATGCCCACGCGGTCGCGATCGTCCTGGCGGTTCTGCGCGAGCAGGATGAGGGGCGCCGCGTACGACGCCTGCAGCGAGAGGACGAGCGTGAGCGCGGTGAAGCCGAGGGCCGCCGAGTCGAAGCGCCAGCCCTCCGGCATGAGCGAGTTCCACGCCATCCAGGCGGCGCAGAACAGGGTGAGCCCGATGAGGAACCAGGGCGTGCCCATCGCGCGGGCGATCCACTCGGTGGCGCGGCCGAAGCGGTCGCGGTCGCGGCCGTCGTAGGCGGTGTCGATGCGGGGGCGGCGGCCCCGCATCTCGGATGCGCGCGCCATCACCGGCGCACCGTCGGGATCGAGCCGGTCGCGGGGCTCCGCGGGATCTCCTCATCGGGGTCCTGCGAGCGCCAGTCCTCCGGGAGGAGGTAGTCGAGCACGTCGTCGACGGTCACCGCGCCGACGAGCCGGTGCGCGGCGTCGGTCACGGGGAGGGCGACGAGGTCGTAGCTCGCGAGCCGACGCGCGACCTCCGACGCCGAGCCGGTCACCGGCACGGCCTCGATGGTGTCGTCGAGGATGGCCCCGATCCGCTCGTGGGGCGGGTAGCGGAGCATGCGCTGGAAGTGCACGGCGCCGAGGAACCGTCCGGTCGGGGTCTCGTACGGCGGCAGCGTGACGTACACGCTCGCGGCGAGGGCGGGGTGCAGCTCATGGCGCCGGATGAGCGCGAGCGCCTCGGCGATGGTCGCGTCCGCCGGCAGGATGATCGGCTCGGTCGTCATGAGGCCGCCCGCGGTGTCGGCGCCGTAGCGCAGCAGCATGCGGACGTCCTCCGCCTCCTCGGGCTCCATGAGGTCGAGGAGCTCCTCGCTGCGCTGCGGGGCGAGCTCGGCGAGGAGGTCGGCGGCGTCGTCGGGGTCCATGGCGTCGAGCACGTTCGCCGCGCGGGCGTCGCCGAGCTTCTCGAGGATGTGCACCTGGTCGTCCTCGGGCATCTCCTCGAGGGCGTCGGCGAGGCGGTCGTCGGAGAGCTCCTCGGCCACCTCGATCATCCGCTCCTCGGGCAGATCGAGCAGGGTGTTCGCCAGATCGGCCGCGCGCAGCTCGGCGTAGCTCGCGGCCAGGTGCTCGGCGGACTGCGCCTCGCCCGGCGTGTGGTGCTCGCGCACCTGGCTCCACGGCGCGAACGTCGTCGGCCCCTTGGCGAACGGCGACGCGCTGGTCTTCGGCTTGCGCAGGAAGAGCTGCCCGACCGACCACTCGCCGATGCGGTTCGGCTCGATAGCGACGTCCTCGATCGTGGCCGACCCACTGCCGTCCTTGAAGTGCACGCGGCGGCCGATGAGCTCGGCCATCACCCGCACCTCCTCGGCGCGCGGCTGGAAGCGGCGCACGTTGATGAGGCCGGTCGTGATGACCTGGCCCTGCGCGATGGAGGTGATGCGGCCGATCGCGACGAACACGTGGCGACGGCCCGGGATCTCGCACACGAGGCCGATGACGCTCGGAGCACCCGTACTTCGATACACGACGACGACGTCGCGGACCCGACCGAGCCGGTCGCCGGTGGGGTCGAAGACAGGGCACCCGGCCAGGCGCGCCACGAACACCCTCTGCGTACTCACCTGCCCAGCGTAATGCGCCCGCCCCGGCCTCCGCGGGGCGCGCGACTCACAGGCGGGGCATAGGCGGGGAAGAGAGGGCCGTCGCATGCCCATGGGACAATGCCGCCATGAGCATGTGGAGCGGACTGGGCAAGGCCCCGGAGGTCGGGGAGACGGTCGCGAGCTTCCGCGACTACGACGGCGCGCTGAAGGCGGTGTCCAAGCTCATCGAGGCGGATGTCCCCGCGCGCGACATCGCGATCGTCGGCACCGCGCTGCGATCGGTGGAGAAGATCACGGGGCGGCTCGGCTGGGCGCAGGCCGCGTGGTCGGGCGCCCTCAACGGCGTCCTCCTCGGGCTCCTCCTCGGCGCGATGGTCGTCATCTGGACCCCGGCGCTGCCGATGGGCGCCTTCGTGGGGATGATCCTCCTCGGCGTGGCGATGGGGATGGTCTTCCGCCTCGTCAGCTACATGATGGTCCGCCGGCGCCGCGACTTCGCGAGCGTCATGCAGGTGACCGCCGACCACTACGAGATCGCCGTCCAGCGCTCGAGCGCCGGCCGCGCCCGGCAGACGCTCGGCATCGCGCCGGAGCGCCCCGTGCGCGTGGACACCGAGTCGCTGAGCGAGCCGCCGCGCTACGGCGTGCGCGTCGACCCCCGCACCGGCACCCCCGTCGCGGCCCCCGTCGAGCAGGCCGAGGACGGCGCCCCGCTGGCGGCCGAGGACGGCGCCCCGCTGCCCGACGACGGCGAGCGTCCGGCAGCGGTCGCCGTGCCGGAGCCCGACGAGCAGCACGACCGGCAGCACGACGGGCAGGTCGGCGAGCACCGCGACGAGCGGGCGTGACCGCGGAGATCCCCGCGACCATCCCGGTCGAACTGCCGTCGGGGTCCGTGGACCTCCCGGCCGCGGTCGGCGTGCCGGAGGGCGCGTGGGCGACTCTCGCGATCGCCCACGGCGCCGGCGCGGGCAAGGACCATCCGTTCCTCGTCGGCTTCGCGGCGGCCGTCCGCGAAGCCGGCATCGCCACCGTGCGCTTCGACTTCCCGTACGTCGCCGCGGGGCGCAGGCTGCCCGGCCCCGCCGCGCACGCGGTGACGGCATGGCGCGCGGTCGTCGACTTCGCGGCGGGCCTTCCCGGGCCCCTGTGGGCGGCGGGGAAGTCGTACGGCGGGCGGATGGCCTCGGTCGCCGCCGCGGAGGGCGGCTTCGACGTCGCGGGGCTCGTCTACCTCGCGTACCCGCTGCACCCGCCCGGCAGACCCGAGAAGCCGCGGGCGGACCACCTGCCGGCCATCGGCCATCCGCAGCTGTTCGTCTCGGGGGAGAACGACCCGTTCATCCAGCCGCGCGCGCAGTTCGACGAGGCGGTCGCCTCCTGTCAGGACGCGACCGTGACGTGGGTGCCGGGCGCCGTGCACGGGTTCGAGGTGAAGGGGAGCAGGCGCCCCGCCGACGAGATCGGCGCAGCGCTCGCCGATCCCGTCGCCCGGTTCATCCGCGCGCGCTGAGGGCGATCAGCTCCGCAGCCGCGCGATCCACGCCTCGACCTCGTCGGCCGTGCGCGGGATGTCGGCGGAGAGGTTCACCGGGCCGTCTTCGGTCATGAGGATGTCGTCCTCGATCCGCACGCCGATGCCGCGGTACTCCTCCGGCACCGTGAGGTCGTCGATCTGGAAGTACAGCCCCGGCTCGATCGTGAAGACCATTCCGGGCTCCAGCGCGCCGTCGTAGTACATCTCCCGGCGGGCCTGCGCGCAGTCGTGCACGTCGATGCCGAGGTGGTGGCTCGTGCCGTGCACCATGTAGCGGCGCTGCTGTCCGCCGCGGTCGGCATCGAGCGCCTCCTCGGCGGTGACGGGGAGGAGGCCCCACTCGGCGGTGCGGGCGGCGATGACGCCCATCGCGGCCTCGTGCACGGCGCGGAACCTCACGCCGGGGCGCGCAGCGGCGAACGCGGCGTCGGCCGCCTCGCGGACGGTCTCGTAGATGCGGCGCTGGATGTCGGTGAACGTGCCGCTCACGGGCAGCGTGCGGGTGACGTCGGCGGTGTAGAGGCTGTCGACCTCCGCGCCGGCGTCGATGAGGATGAGGTCGCCGGGGCGCACGGCGCCGTCGTTGCGCGTCCAGTGCAGGTAGCACGCGTGCGCGCCGGAGGCCGCGATGGTGTCGTAGCCCTCCCAGTTGCCGTCGCTGCGGGCGCGCTGGTGGAACACGCCCTCGACCACCCGCTCGCCGCGCGGGTGCGCGACGGCGCGGGGGAGCTCGCGGACGATGTCGTCGAACCCGGCCGCCGTGACGGCGACGGCGAGCTTCATCTGCTCGATCTCGTACGCGTCCTTCACGAGGCGGAGCTCGGAGACGAAGCGGGTGAGCTCGGGGTCGTCGTCGAGCACGCGGTCGTCCTCGCCCGCCGTGAACTCCTCGAGGCGGGCGGTCGGCACATCGAGGTCGGCGGCGACCTGCGCAAGCGAGGGGCGCGGGCCCACCCAGAACTCGCCGATCGACGCGTCGCGGTAGAACTCGGGCGTCTCGCGCGTCGCGCGATCGCGGAGGAAGAGGGTGACGTCGTGGCCGTCGGCGCTGTCGTCGCGCGGGTCGAAGACGAGGACCGAGTCCGGCACGGCGTCGACGGCCCAGCCGGTGAGGTGGGCGAAGGCGGAGTGCGCGCGGAACGGGTAGTCGGTGTCGTTGCTGCGCTGCTTGAAGGAGCCCGCCGGGATGACGAGGCGCTGCCCGGGGAACGCCGCGGAGACGGCGGCGCGTCGGCGCGCGGCGTGCGCGGCCTGCTCGCGCGCGGCGGGGAGCGGCTCGGCGCGCTCGGCCCATCCGCTGGAGATGACGTCGAGGAAGCCCTGCGGGTAGGGCTGGCGACGGTTCGTGTTGGAGTCGGCGGCCTTCTGCTCGGTCGCGGCCTGGGTGCTCGTCTCGCCGGTGGTCATGCCCTCAGTCTCTCACCGCGCGGGCCGCACCGTCCGTGCCGCCTAGGCTGGAGGGATGGCCGCACCCGCTCGCTACCGCACCGTCGTCCTCAGCGCGGTCGCCGACATCGTGCTCGTCGTCGTGTTCGCGGCGCTCGGACTCGCCAGTCACGAGGGCGGCGTCGATGCGGCCGGTCTCGGCCGCGTCGCGTGGCCGTTCCTCGTCGCGCTCGCCGCGGGCTGGGCGATCGCGCGCGCCTGGCGCCGGCCGCTCGCGCCGCTGCGGACGGGTGCCGTGGTCTGGGCGGTGACGGCCGCCGGAGGACTGCTGCTGCGCGTCGCGACCGGCGGGGGCGCGGCCATCCCGTTCGTCATCGTGACCGCCGTCGTGCTGGCCGCGTTCCTCATCGGCTGGCGCGCGATCTCCCATGTCTCCCTGCGCGCGGCTGCCCGGCGCTGAAACCCGCAGGGAGTGAGAAGCGGCCGGCTCAGCCGGCGGGCTCGAGCTGCACGACGAGCGGGCGGTGATCGCTGCCGGCATCGTCGAGGTTGGTGAGCACGAGCGACCCGGTCGCGGTCCATGCCGCGGAGTGCATGACGTGGTCGATCGGCGCGGCGAGCAACGCGGGCACGCCGGTCGGCCAGGTGCCGACCCCGCCGTTCCCGGTCTCGGAGGCCGCGTCCGTGCAGGCGCCGAGGTCGCCGCCGTCGACGCCGAGCGACGCCATGTGGTCGATGGTCGCGTTGAAGTCGCCGGCGAGGATGACGTTCCCGCCCGCACACTGGTCGGCGACCCAGCGGAGGTCCTCCGCCCAGGCGTCCATGTACTCGGGCTGCGGCGACACCGCGTGCACGGCCACGACGATCGGCCCCTCGCCGTCGACGGGCATCGCCACGACGCTCGGCACGACCTCGGTGTTGCTGGTGAGGTCGCTCGACGCCTCGATGACGGAGTAGTCGCCGAGCTCGGGGGAGATGAGCACCGTGGTCTCCCAGGCCTGCGGGCCGTCCTGCACCTCGGGGCGGAGCGCCACGTGATGCACCCACATCGGGCTGCCGAGGTCGCGCATCGCGACGGCGACCTCCTCGCCGACGTACTCGGCAGTCTCGGGGAGCGCGACGACGTCCACGCCCATCGCGACGGCGGTCTGCGCGATCTCGTCGGCGCCCATCGCGTTGCCCTCGGTGTTCCACGTCATGACGCGCACGCTCGTGTCGGTGGCCTCCGGCAGCGAGTCGGTGCCGTAGCCGCGCACGCCGAGGACGACGCCGCCGCTGATCGCCCCGATCGCCGACACGAGCGCCATCGAGAGCGCGAATCCGCGCATCGGGCGGATGACGGCGAGCAGGAGGAAGAAGATCGTGACGACCGCGAGGACCACCACCACGGCGCCGCGCAGGGCCGCCAGCTGGGCGACGGGGAAGGTCTGCTCGAGGCGGAAGAAGCTCGGCCACGTGACGATGGCGGTGGCGATCGCGAACAGCACGGTCACGAGGATCCCGAGCAAGCGCAGCACGGTCCCGACCCTAGGCAGGCCCGCTGGGAAACCGTCGCAAGCAGCCGCCGTGCCTGCCGGGAGACCCCTGCGCGCACACCGTACGATGAGGGACATGGACCAGGCGGGCGCACCGAGTGTGGAGGAGCCGGCCGACCTCCATCTCCATTCCAACAGATCGGATGGCACAGAGCCGCCGGCGGATGTCGTGCGGTCCGCGCATGCGCACGGCGTGCGCACGGTCGCCCTCACCGATCACGACACCACCGCCGGCTGGGCCGAGGCCGCGGACGCCGCGGTGTCGCTGGGGATGACCTTCCTGCCGGGCGCGGAGCTCTCCACCCGCCTCGGCGGGCGGAGCGTGCACCTGCTGGCCTACCTGTTCGACCCGGACGCGGCGGACCTGCGCGCGCAGATGGACGACGTGCGCGGCGACCGGATGGGCCGGGCCGAGCGGATCGTGGCGAACATCTCGCGCGACTACGACCTCGGCTGGGACGACGTGGTGGCGCAGACGCGCTCGGGGGCGACGGTCGGCCGTCCCCACATCGCCGACGCGCTGGTCGCGGCGGGCATCGTCGCCGACCGGGGCGAGGCGTTCGCCGGCATCCTCCACCCGCGCGAGGGGTACTACGTCCCGCACGAGGCGCCCGACGTCTTCTCGGCGATCGCGCTCGTGCGCGAGGCCGGCGGCGTGCCGGTGATGGCGCATCCGGCGACGTCGAGCCGCTCGGGCATGATCCCCCTGCCGACGCTGCACGACCTCATCGACGCCGGTCTGGCCGGATTCGAGATCGACCATCGCGAGAACACCGCGAGCGGGCGCCGCATCCTGCAGAAGCTGGTGGCCGAGCGCGACCTCATCGCGACCGGCTCGAGCGACTACCACGGCCTGGGCAAGCCGAACCTCCCCGGGGAGAACACGACGCCGGCCGCGATGGTCGAGCGGATCATCGCGGCCGGCGTCGGGTCTCGTCCGGCTCGGCCCTGAGGAGCTCGGCTTCCTGACGCGCGAGGCGCGTCGAGGTCAGCTCCTCAGAGCCCGGGACGTCACGCGCCCTGCGGCGCCTGCCCGGAGGGGCGACGGCGCCGACGGCGCCGCGCGGGTGCCGGCTTGCCGTCGTGGTGCTCGCGGCCCTCGCCATCGTGCGTGCCGGCGCCCTCGGCGGCGGCAGCCGGCGCGGCGCCGTCCTCGGCGGGACGACGACGGCGCGGCCGCCGCTCGCTCTCGCCCTCGGTCGTGCGGACGGCGGCGGTGATCGGCGCCTTCGTCAGGCGGCCCTTCGTGCCGGCGGGGATGGCGAGGTCGGTGTAGAGGTGCGGGCTCGACGAGTACGTCTCGGTCGGCTCGGGCTGGCCGAAGTCGAGCGCGCGGTTGATGAGCGCCCACTTGTGCAGGTCGTCCCAGTCGACGAACGTCACGGCGATGCCGGTGCGGCCCGCGCGCCCCGTGCGGCCGACGCGGTGCAGGTACGCCTTCTCGTCCTCGGGGATCGTGTGGTTGATCACGTGCGTGACGTCGTCGACGTCGATGCCGCGCGCGGCGACATCCGTCGCGATGAGCACGTCCTTCTTGCCGGCCTTGAACGACGCCATCGAGCGCTCGCGCTGCTCCTGGCCCATGTCGCCGTGCACGGCGGCGGCGCTGAAGCCGCGGTCGTTCAGCTCGTCGACGAGCTTCTGCGCCGCGCGCTTCGTGCGCGTGAAGATCACGGTCTTGCCGCGGCCCTCCGCCTGCAGGATGCGCGCGACGATCTCCACCTTGTCCAGCGCGTGCGCGCGGTAGACGATGTGGCGGATGTTCGCCTGCGTGAGGCCCTCGTCGGGGTCGGTCGCGCGGATGTGGATGGGGTTGACCATGAACCGGCGGGCGAGCGCGATGATCGGGCCGGGCATGGTCGCGCTGAACAGCTGCGTGTGCCGCTTCTCGGGCACGCGCTGGAAGATCTTCTCGATGTCGGGGAGGAACCCGAGGTCGAGCATCTTGTCGGCCTCGTCGAGCACGACCTCGGTCGCGTGCGAGAGGTCGAGGAGCCGCTGGCCGGCGAGGTCGATGAGGCGGCCGGGCGTGCCGACGACGATCTGCGCGCCGGCCTTCAGCTGGTCGATCTGACCCTCGTAGGCCTTGCCGCCGTAGATGGCGACGACGCTCGTCGAGCGGCCGGAGGTGAGCAGATCCATGTCCTCGTAGACCTGCACCGCGAGCTCGCGGGTGGGGACGACGATGAGGGCCTTCACGCCCGGCTCCGGGTTCAGCCCGAGACGCTGCACGACGGGGATGCCGAAGCCGAAGGTCTTGCCGGTGCCGGTCTTGGCCTGGCCGATCACGTCCTGGCCGGGAAGCGACAGCGGGATCGTCTGCTCCTGGATGGGGAAGGAGTCGACGATGCCCTTGGCGGCCAGCGTGTCGACGATGTCCTGGTCGATGCCGAGTTCGGCGAATGACGTCATGGAGTTGTGTGCCTGTCTCGGCGGGCCGGTCGACGAATGCCGGGCGGGCCGCGCCGCTGGATGCTTCCACGCCCTCTCAGCCACAGGCGCGGTGCCCCGATCCGTCGCCGGGGCCGCTCCCACTTTAGCGGAGCAGCCGCCGGAACCAGCGGAAGGGCGGATGGCGCGGTGCCGGCCGCGTGCAGGACGTAGGCTTTCGCACGTGGCGAACTGGCAGTTCTGGAAGCGTCGGCCCCCGGTGCGGATGCTGCGCCTGCGACCGCGCGGCGAGCTCTCCGACGCGGTGCGGGTGGACTTCCAGGAGCTCGCGCCCGATGTGCGCACGTTCCTCGGCCAGGCCGCCTACCTGCAGCTCGGATACTTCGAGACGCTCACCCGGCTCATCCGCGCCACCCCCGACCTCGCGGAGAAGGAGGCGCTCTCGCTCGCCGCGGGCGCGGCGCTCCGCAAGCACCGCGGCATCCTCGACGTGATCCGCGAGGGCGGCGACGACCCCACGGCGCTCATGGCGCCGTTCCAGCAGTCGCTCGACGCGTTCCGCCGCGAGACGCTCGGCGCGCGGCCGCGGGAGACGATGCTCACCGTCCACATCACCGCCGGCCTGCTCGACGACTTCTACCTCGCGCTGGCCTCCAGCTACGGCGAGCGGGGACGCCGGGTGGCGAAGGTGCTGCGCACCGACCACGATCGGCAGCAGATCGCCGACCTGCTGCTGCAGACCATCGAGAGCGATGAGGAGTGGCGCGCGCTGCTGTCGATGTGGGCACGGCGCCTCGTGGGCGACACGCTGCTCGTCGCGCGCAGCGCGCTGCAGATGGGGATGGCCGACGCCGAGGCCCGCGGAGACGAGGACGTCGAGAAGGTGGTCGAGCCGGTCTTCACCGCGCTGATGGCCGCGCACGCGCGGCGGATGGACGCCCTCGGTCTCGCCGCCTGAGCGGAGGCGAGACCGAGCGGCGCTCAGCCGACGAAGCCGACGCGTCGCGCCTCGCTGGTGCCGATCTCGACGAACGCGAGGTTCGCGGAGGGCACGAAGTAGGAGTTGCCCTTGGTGTCGGTGAACGACAGATGGCTCGCGCCCTCGTCCAGGGCGGCGGCGACGGCGGCCTTGACCTCGTCGGCGCTCTGCGACGTCTCGAAGGACAGCTCGCGGCCGGAGTTCGTGATGCCGATGCGGATCTCCACGGTGACTGCCTTTCGTCGGGGTTCTCGTGCATCGAAAGCCTACGGCACCCCGACGGGCGCCCGGCGGCGTGCACGCCCAGGGCGAACACGGCGCGCACAGGGCGATGTCGGCGCCCCTCGATAGCGTGGAGGGCATGCCGAGCACCACATGGGATGACAGCCAGCGCGCCGTCCTGACGCTGCCGCTGAGCTCCTCCGGCACGGTGGTCGGCGCGCCGGGCACGGGGAAGACGGCGGTGCTCGTCGGCCGGGTCGCCGCGCTCGTCGAGTCCGGTGTGGCGCCCGACGAGCTCGTGGTGCTGACTCCCACGCGCGTTTCGGCGACGCGGCTGCGCGACGAGCTGGGCCTGCGGGTGCCGGTGGCGAGCCCAGGCCCGCTCGCGCGCTCGGTCGGCTCGTTCGCCTTCCAGGTCGTGCGCGCCGAGGCCGTCCGCCGCGGTGCGGAGCCGCCGCGGCTGCTCACCGGAGCCGATCAGGACCGCATCGTCGCCGACATCCTCGCGGGAGACGAGGAGGACGAGCGCGCTGGCGCGTCGCGCTGGCCCGCGCATCTCGGTGCTCCCGTGCGCGCGACCCGGGGGTTCCGCTCCGAGCTGCGCGCGTTCGTCGCGGAGATGACCGAGCTCGGCGCGACGGCCGACGACCTGCGCGCGCTCGACTCCGACTCCTGGGCGGCGGTGGCCGACTTCCTCGGCGACTACCGCGCCGTGCTCGACCGCATGCGCGCGCCGCACCGCGAGGTCTCCGAGCTGTACGCGGAGGCGGCGGACGCGCTGCGCGAGGGAGTGCGGGTGCCGGGCCTGGAGCGCCTGCGCGTCGTGCTCGTCGACGACGCGCAGGAGCTCACGCGCGGCGGGGTGGCCGTCGTCGAGGCCCTGCGTGCGCAGGGTGCGGCGGTGCTCGCGTTCGGCGACCCCGACATCGCGTCGGGCGCGTTCCGCGGCGCGACGCCGGAGCTGTTCGCGCGCCTGTCCGCCGCGCTCGGCCCGCTGCACGTCCTGGACCATCCGCACCGCGCCGCTCCCGCGCTCACGCGGGCGACCCGCACCGTCACGCAGGCGATCGGCGCGGCGGGCGTCGTCGCCCACCGGCGCGCTCCCGGGCCGGACGTGCCGTCGGACGCGGTGCTGGAGACCTGCATCGCGACCTCGCCCTATGAGGAGGTCGACCGCATCGCGTGGGAGCTGCGCGAGTGGCACCTCATCGGCGGCACGCCGTGGGGGCGGATGGCCGTGATCGCGCACGACACGCGGCAGATCACCGCGCTCGAGGCCGAGCTCGCCGCGCGCGAGGTGCCCACCCGCGCGGCGGGCGTGCAGCGGCCCCTCGGCGCGGAGGCCGTCGTGCGCGACATCGTGGAGACCGTCCGGCTCGGCATGCAGAGCGCGGCCGAGCGCGACGACGACAAGCTCCTCGAGGCGCTGCGATCGCCTTTCGGCGGCCTCGACGGCGTCGGCCTGCGTCGCCTCCGGGCGCGGCTGCGCCATCGCGAGCTCGCCGAGGGCGGCAGCCGACCCGCCCGCGCCCTCCTGCGCGAGGCGCTCGCCGAGCCCCTCTTCCTCGACATGCAGGACACCCCGGAGGCCAGGACGGCCGCGCGCTTCGCCCGCACGCTGGAGGCGGTACACGCGGAGGCGGAGCGCGGCGCGACCATCCACGAGCTGCTGTGGACCGTGTGGGATCGGGCGCGCACGGGCGACGGACGCCGACTCGAGCGCGCGTGGCGCGACCTCGCGGTCGGGCAGGGTCCGCTCGCGGCCGAGGCCGCCAGGGCGCTCGACGGACTCGTGGCCCTCTTCGACGCGGCCAAGCGCGCGGTGGAGCGGAATCCGCAGGAGGGGCCGCTGCCGTTCATCCGCGAGATCCTCGACAGCGACGTGCCGGAGGACACGCTGTCGGCGCCCGACCGCGACGACGCCGTGACGCTCCTCACCCCCGCGAACGCCCTCGGCGCCGAGTTCGACGCGGTCGTGGTCGCGGGCGTGCAGGACGGCGTCTGGCCCAACGTGCGCCTGCGCGGCGGCCTCCTCGACACCTGGCGTCTCAGCGACGCGGTGGCGGCGCTGCGGGCGGGCGCCCCGCGCCCCGAACCGCTCGGCGTGCTGGATCGCCGGCGGGCGGCGCTCCACGACGAGCTGCGCCTGTTCGTCCGCGCGCTCTCCCGCGCCCGGCGCCGCGTGCTCGTGACCGCGGTCGACGACGACGACACCGGGCCGAGCGCCCTGTTCTCCTTCCTCCCGCCCCCGCCCGAGGACCACGGCGACCGCGCGGACCATCCGCTCACCCTGCGGGGGCTCGTCGCGCGGCACCGCCGCACGCTGACGGAGCCGGGCGAGGACGACGCCGCGCGAGAGGCCGCGGCCGCTCAGCTGCGCGTGCTGGCCGAGGCCGGAGTCCCCGGCGCCGACCCGCTCGAGTGGTACGGCGTGCTGCCGCCCTCGACCGATGCACCTCTGCGCGACCTGGAGACGGCGCCGGCCCGCGTGTCGCCGTCGCGGGTGGAGGCGTTCGAGGAGTGCGGCCTCGGGTGGGTCATCTCCGCGCTCGGCGGCGACACCGTCGCACCGCCCTCGGCCGGGATCGGCACGATCCTCCACGCCGCGATGGAGCAGGCGCCCGACGGAGACCTCGCGGTGCTCCGCGCGGTGATGGCCGAGCGGTGGCCCGAGCTCGACTTCGAGACGCCGTGGATCGCGGCGAAGGAGCGGCGGCGTGCGGACCTCTACGTGGACCGGCTGCACGCCTACCTGCGCGCGGTGCGGGCGGACGGCGGCGAGATGATCGCCGCCGAGGCGCCGTTCCGCTTCGCGGTCGACACCACCCCGGCCGTCGAGCCCGCCGTGCACACGGGGGACGACCTCGGCCAGCCGCACCGCGCCGTGGTCAGCGGCGTCATCGACCGCGTCGAGACGTATCGGACGGGCGCGGGGGAGCACGCGGACGCCCGCGCGCGCGGCTGGCTCGCGATGGACGGCGACGGGCCGGAGCGGCGGGTGGTCGTGGTCGATCTCAAGAGCGGCAAGAGCGAGAAGCCGTCGGATGGCGCGGTGGTCGAGCATGCGCAGCTCGCGGCGTATCAGATCGCCGTCCAGGAGGGCCTCGTCGACGGCGCCGACCGCGACGCGCTCGGCGGCGCGCGGCTCGTCATCGTGTCGCAGACGCTCGCGAAGAGCCCCTACCGCGTCGCGCATCAGCACGCCCTGGGGCCGGAGACCCGCGCGGCGTTCCTCCGACGGGTCGCTGACGCGGCGCGGGGGATGTCCGCGGCCAGCTTCACGGCGCAGGTGGAGACGCACTGCGCCGACGTGCAGCAGCGCGTCCACCCGTGTCGGATCCACACCATCGAGGCGGTGAGCGCGTGACCATCCAGATGATGACCCCCGGCGCGGAGGACCTCGCGTCCGGCTGGCCGGGCGGGCACGGCATCCGCGCCACGGACATCGCCACCGCACTCGGTCAGCCGATGCCGACCGAGGCGCAGCAGCGCGTCATCGAGGCGCCGCCGACGCCGGCGCTCGTGGTCGCGGGGGCGGGCAGCGGCAAGACCGAGACCATGGCCGCCCGCGTGGTCTGGCTCGTGGCCAACGGGCATGTGCGCAGGGACGAGGTCCTGGGCCTGACCTTCACGCGCAAGGCGGCGGGGGAGCTCGCCGAGCGGATCACTGCCCGGCTGTCGCTCATCGACGAGTTCGGCCGTCGGGGGCTCCTCCCGCACCTGCCGGCGATCGTCTCCGGGGGCGATCTCGACCGCATCGCCGCGGCGTCGACGCCGCGTCAGCGCGACGTCGTGCGACGGCAGGTCCTCGACGAGCTGGCCGAGCGGCACGCCACCGGATGGGACCCGGTGGCGCCGCGCACCGCCGACGACCTCATGATCCGGCCGCGGGTGGCGACCTACAACGCCTTCGCCGACTCCATCGTCCGCGAGCACTCCGCCCGGATCGGCCGCGACCCCGATGCGGCGATGCTCACGCAGTCGGCTTCGTGGCTGATCGCCCGCGCGGTCGTGCTGCGGGCAGAGCTGACCGGGCTCGAGGACATCGACAAGGCGCTCAGCACTCTCGTCGACGCGGTGCAGCGCCTGGCGGGCGACGTGCTGGACCACCGCGTGGACCTCGACGAGCTCGAGCGCGTGTGCGCCGTCGAGGCGGCGGCGGTCGCGCCGTACGTCGACGAGACGAAGGACCGCGACATCGAGAAGGCCTGGCGCCACCTCGAGGCGATGCCCGTGCTCGTCCAGCTCGTGCGCGCCTACATGGCGGAGAAGGCGCGCCGCGGCGTGCTGGACTTCGCCGACCAGGTCGGCGGCGCGTACGACATCGTCGAGGGCGCGCCGGATGTGCGGGCCGAGCTCCGAGAGCAGTACCGCGTGGTGCTCCTCGACGAGTACCAGGACACCTCGGTCATCCAGACGCGCTTCCTCGCCGAGCTCTTCCGAGACTCCGCCGTCATGGCGGTGGGCGATCCGCACCAGTCGATCTACGGATGGCGCGGGGCCAGCGCCGACAACCTGTACGCCTTCGCCCGTGCCTTCGCCCATGACCGCTCCGCCGCGTCCTACAGCCTCATGACGAGCTGGCGGAACGACCAGCGCATCCTCCGCGCCGCGAACCGCGTGCTCGCCCCGCTGCAGCGCGCGGGGGGATTCGCGGTTCCGGAGCTCGCCGCGAGACCGGGAGCGGGCGAGGGGCGCGTGGGCGTGCGGTTCGCCGCGACCGTCGACGACGAGGCCGACGAGGTCGCCGACTGGTTCGCGCGGGTCCGCGCCGAGCACGAGGCGCAGGCGAGTGCGCGCGCGCACACCGGCGCCATCCTCTTCCGCTCCAAGCGGCACATGCAGACGTTCGCCGCCGCGCTCGGACGCCGCGGCATCCCCCACCGCATCCTCGGCCTGGGCGGCCTGCTGTCCACGCCCGAGGTGACCGACGTCGTCTCCGCGCTGCGGGTCATCCACGATCCGACCTCCGGGTCCGCCCTCATCCGCCTCCTCGTCGGCCCGAGGTTCGCGGTCGGCGTGGCCGACATGGGCGCGCTGCACGATCTCGCGACCGTGCTCGCTCAGCGCGACGGCGCCCTGAACCCGCTGCCCGACGAGGTGCGCGATCGGCTCCGCGCCTCCCGCGGCGCGGACGAGGCGGTCTCGATCGTCGATGCGGTCGAGTTCCTCCGCACGGCGCGGGACGACTACCGGCTGCTCGCCGGCATCAGCCCGGAAGGCCGGGCGCGGCTGCGCGCGGCGGGGGAGATGCTCGAGCGGTTGCGGCGCGCGGCCGGTCAGCCGATCCCCGAGCTCATCCGCCTCATCGAGAGCGAGCTGCGACTCGACATCGAGCTCGCTGCCAACGAGACCCGGGGGCCGGCCCGCGTGGCCGCGACGCAGCTGCGCGCCTTCGGCGACGAGGTGCGCGCCTTCCTGTCCGCCGACGAGCGCGGCACGATCGGCAGCCTGCTGGCGTGGCTCGAGAAGGCCGAGCGCACCGACGAGCTCGTTCCGCGCCCCGAGCCGCCGGAACCCGGCGTCGTGCAGCTGCTGACGATCCACGGCTCGAAGGGACTGGAATGGGACGCGGTCGCCGTCGTCCGACTGGTGAAGGACGAGCTGCCGAGCCGTGTCACCGACGCTTCCGGATGGCTGGGCTTCGGCGTGCTGCCGTTCACCCTGCGCGGCGACCGGGATGCGCTGCCCCGGCTGGAGTGGGACCCGGCGTCGGCCATGGACGCCGCGGGCGACGACCAGGGCAAGCGGCATCGCGCGGCGGAGAAGGCGCTGGCGTCGGCGATCACCGAGTTCAAGAAGCGCAACGGCGAGTACCAGCGCGAGGAGGAGCGGCGGCTGGCCTACGTGGCGATCACACGCGCGCGCGGCGACCTGCTGCTCACCGGCTCGCACTGGGCCGGCCAGAAGACGCCGCGGACGCCGAGCGAGTACCTCGTCGAGATCATCGAGGAGCTCGACCTCGAGCCCGTGGGCGAGACCGATCCCGAGGAGAACCCCTACGAGGGGACCGCGATGACGAAGTCCTGGCCGATGGACCCGCTGGGTGATCGGCGCGGGCGGATCTCCGCGGCGCTCGAGCGGGTCGCGGCCGCGCCCGTCGCGACGCCGTCTCCGCAGCTCGCGCGGCTGCTCGCCGAGCGCGCCGAGCGCGAGCGCGGGCGGCGCTTCGCCGCCCCGACCCGTGTGCCCGCGTCGCGCTTCAAGGACTACGTCGCCGACTACACCGGCACGATCTCGCAGATCGCCCGCCCGATGCCGGAACGGCCGTACCAGCAGACGCGCATCGGCACGCTGTTCCACCAGTGGGTCGAGGCGCGCTCGGGGACGACCGGCTCGAGCGCCGCCATCGACGACGCCCTGTGGGAGACGGACGAGGAGGTCTGGGACGAGGGCCGCGACACCGAGGTGTCGGCGGCCGACGAGGCGGCGCTCGAGCGCTTGCGCGAGACGTTCCTGCAGAGCGAGTGGGCGCGCCTGCGCCCGCTGGCCGTCGAGACGGAGATCGACTTCCCGCTGCCGAGCATCGACGGCGCGCCCGAGCACATCGTCATCTGCAAGCTCGATGCCGTGTACCTCCGCGACGATCGAGGGGGCCGGATCGAGATCGTGGACTGGAAGACCGGCCGCGCGCCGCGCACTCCGGCCGAGCGGGAGGCGCGGATGCTGCAGCTCGCGCTGTACCGGCTCGCGTACCACCGTCGACACGGGGTGCCGCTCGAGGACATCGACGTCACGCTCTACTACGTCGCCGACGACCTCGTGCTGCGAGACGAGCGGGTGCTCACCGCGGAGGAGGTGGCGCGGCGCTGGCAGGCCGCTCAGCGGGGCTGACCTGCGGGCGGCCGACGGTCGGTCGCCGACGGGTCAGTCTGCCCGCTGCGCGCCTTCGGCCAGTCGGCCTGCTGCGCGCTCCTCCGCGATGAAGGCCTCCATGTCGAACGGCACGGTGGCGTCGGCGGGGCGATCGGCCGGCTGCGCGGACGGCAGGTCGACCACGGGCACGGTGTCCGTCGTCGGCGCCGGCTCCGCGGGATCGGTGTTCCACGCCGTCTCGCCGTCCAGCGTCAGCTGCGCCGGGTCGTACGCGTCGGTGTGCATGGAGGTGTCGACGGGCGTCGGCGCGGTCTGCGGCACGCGGCCGATCGCGGCCAGCGCGTCGTCGACGTCGGAGGTCGCGGCGCCGAGCCCGGCCAGCAGGCGGTCCTCGCGCACGCCCTCGGAGAGCGACTCCAGCATCCCGGCGGCGTCGTCGACCACATCGGGCCGGTGCGCCTCCAGGCCGTGCACGAGCCAGCGGGCGAACTCCAGCTCGGCGTGCAGGCGAGCGCGCACGCGCAGCGCTCCGTCAGGTGCACGATGCGCGGCGGCGGCGTACGCCTCGTGGATGTCGTCGGCGGCATCCGGCGCCGAGGCGACCCAGCGCAGGTCGACGGCCGGATCGTCGATCGAGAGCCCATGCCAGTCGAGCACGCCCGCCACCCGCGGGACGCCCGCGACGTCGTCGGACAGCACGAAGGACGTCGCCTGCGTGCCGCCGAGGCACACCGACGACTCGAACGACCAGAGCCGGTCGTCCTCGACGGCCTCGCGCCAGCGCACCATGAGCCGGACGGGCACCCGGCCGCTGGCGCCCGCCGCGTCGAGCACGCGCTCGATGTCGGCGCGCGACTGCTCGGCCGTGCGCACCGGAAGCCCGGCCGAGCGGACCACCGATCCCGGCAGCGCGTGGAGCACCGCCATCGCCTGGCCGATCGAGGGGGCGATGCCGCGCCCGCCGGGGATCTGCGCCGCCTCCACCTGGTAGCCGCGGACGAAGCCGGTGACCACGGCGGTCGTCCCGTCGAACGGCACCGCGCCGTGGTACTCGGGCGCGTCGAAGCCGAGGAGCTCCCGCACGCCGGAGGTCAGCGCGCGCAGCGCGACGATCTCGGCGGCGATCTCCCGTTCGGCGGCCTCGTCGACCGGCGCGCGCACGACCAGCTCGCGGCCATCCGACAGCGTGGCGACCGCGGCGTCGAAGCGGCCGGCGCCGCCGGCCGTGAGGGCTCGGACGCCCGTGACCTCCGCACCGGGCACGGCGGCCGTCGCGGCCGCGGCTAGAGTGAGGAGTGAGCGTGGCATGAGAACCAGGTTAGGTCGCGGCGACGCTCGTCCCACCGCGCCACGCCCGCGAGAGAGGTACCCGATGGCCCTGCATCCCGCCCCTGCGAGGATCGACAGGAGCGCGGAGGAGCGCGACGCGTCGGGCCTCCTCGACTCCGTCGCCGCCGATCCGGCGACCCGCGTCCTCGTCGTCCGCGGCGATGCCGCCCCCGTGCTCGACACCCCGGACGGCGCCCCCGTGCTGGCCCTCGCCGAGGTCGCAGACGTCGGGGGTCGCCCGCACTGGGCGTTCCTCGGGCGCGGCGACGACGGCGCGGCCGTGCTGCTGGCCGCGGTCCCCGCCGACGCCGAGCCGCTCGGCGCGGAGACGTCGTGGCGGAGCATCCGCGAGGTGGGCGCGCTGCTGGCGCGGACCCAGCTCGACGCGCTCGTCGTGGGCGTCGCTCTCGGACGCTGGCTCGTCGAGGCGCCGTTCTGCCCGGCGTGCGGCACGCTGACCGTGCTCGCACAGGCGGGCTGGTCGCGGCACTGCCCGGGCTGCGGGCGGGAGCACTTCCCGCGCACGGACCCTGCCGTCATCGTCGCGATCACCAGCGCGGACGGCGAGCGTCTGCTGCTCGGCGCGAACGCCGCCTGGAAGGGCCGGATGTACTCCTGCTTCGCGGGATTCGTCGAGGCGGGCGAGTCGCTCGAGACCACCGTGCACCGCGAGCTGCAGGAGGAGGCGGGGGTCCGCGTCGACCACATCCGCTACCTCGGCTCCCAGCCGTGGCCCTACCCCCGCTCGCTCATGCTCGGGTTCCTCGCCTCGGCGGTGGACGACGACGAGGCCCGCGCCGACGGCACCGAGATCCTCGACGTGCGCTGGTTCACCCGCGAGGAGATCGGCGAGGCGTTCGCCGGCCGCGGGCCGATCGCGCTGCCCGGCGCCGTCTCCATCGCGCACGGACTCATCCGCGCCTGGTACGAGGGCGCGTGAGCGCTCTCGACAGCCTCGACGAGCAGCAGCGCAGGGCCGCGTCGATCCTGCGCGGGCCGGTGGCAGTCCTCGCCGGCGCCGGCGCGGGCAAGACGCGGGTCATCACGCATCGGATCGCCCACGGCGTCGACACCGGCGCATACAGCCCGCAGCGGGTCATGGCGCTCACCTTCACCGCGAAGGCCGCCGGCGAGCTGCGTGGCCGCCTGCGCGCGCTCGGCGTGCAGGGGGTGCAGGCGAAGACCTTCCACGCCGCCGCCCTCGCGCAGCTCAACTACTTCTGGCCCACGGTCACCGGCGACGTCGCCCCCACCATCGTCGACAACAAGGTGCGCCTGCTCGCGCACGCCGCCGACGAGCTGCGGCTGCGCCCCGACAAGGCGACGCTGCGCGACATCGCCGCGCAGATCGAGTGGCGCAAGGTCACCATGCGCTCCCTCGAGCAGTACGCCACCCTGCAGCGGTCGGTGGGCGGGATCCGGCCCACGGTGCTCCTCGACCTCATGCGCGCGTACGAGTCGCTCAAGGACGCGCGGCGCCAGCTCGACTTCGAGGACGTCCTGCTGGCGTGCGCGGGCATGCTGGAGGCTGAGCCCCAGGTGACCCGCGCGGTGCGCGAGCAGTACCGGCACTTCACCGTGGACGAGTACCAGGATGTCTCGCCGCTGCAGAACCGGCTCCTCGAGCTGTGGCTGGGCGACCGGCGCGACATCTGCGTCGTCGGCGACGCGAGCCAGACGATCTACTCCTTCACCGGCGCCGAGGCGCGGTTCCTCCTCGAGTTCGAGCGGCGCCATCCCGATGCCACCGTCGTGCGCCTCGAGCGCAACTACCGATCCACGCCCGCCATCGTCGACGTCGCCAACGCGCTCATGCGCGGTCGGCCCGGTGCGCTGCGGCTGCAGGCGGTGGGTCCGGTCGCGGGCGACACGCCGGTGGTGACGGCGTACTCCGACGAGCACTTCGAAGCCGACGGCGTCGCCGCGGCGATCGAACGCCAGCTGGAGACCGCGAGCCCGTCGGACATCGCGGTGCTCTACCGCTCCCACGGGCAGTCCGCCGAGATCCAGGACGCGCTCGCGCGCCGCGGCATCCCCACCACCGTGCTCGGCGGGCGTCGGTTCTTCGACATGCCCGAGGTGCGGCAGGCGCTGATGGCGCTGCGGGGAGCTTCGGTCGCGCCCACCGAGCAGGGGTTCGCGGACACCGTCCGCGACGTGCTGCGCAGCCTCGGCCACGACGACGAGCCGCCCGTCGCCGGCGGCGCCCTCCGTGACGCGTGGGAGGCGCGTGCGGCCATCCTGCGTCTGGCCGAGGAGGCCCCGACGGGGACGACCCTCCGTGCGTTCACCGAGAACCTCCTCGCCCGCGCAAAGGATCAGCACGAGCCGCCGCTGCGGACGGTCACCCTCTCGACGCTGCACGCGGCGAAGGGCCTGGAGTGGCCGCACGTGCACCTGCTCGGACTCGCCGAGGGGATGCTGCCGATCTCGTACGCCACGACGCTCGAGGGCGTGGACGAGGAGCGGCGTCTGGCATACGTGGGCATCACGCGCGCCGCGCGATCGCTGTCGCTGTCGTGGCCCCGCGGCTCGGCATCGGGACGGATGCAGCGGGAGCCGTCTCGCTTCCTCGCGGAGATCGGCACAGGCACTCTGCGTGGTGCCGATGGCTCCGCCACCGTCGGCGGCCGTCGGCGCTGAGCCGCGCGGAGCGGGCGGTGTCGTCGTCCGCGCGCGACGCGCGCAGCAGCTCCGACAGCAGCGTCGCCGCCGACACCACCAGCGGCGTCGGCGTCTGCGGCGCCCGGCGCGCGAGCAGCTGCAGGGTCAGCACCGGCCACGCCGGGTCGCGCTCGCGCTCATGAGCCGCGAGGCACCCGAGGCACGGCGAGCGACCGGGTCGGACGACGGGTCCCACCTCCGCGCTCTCGACGGAGAAGACCAGCGGCGCGTGCACCACGTCCTCCCGCAGGAGCGGCACCCACGCGCTCGGCGCGACCGCGTGGTGCGCGACGAGCACCGCGGGGACGCGCGGCGCCACCGCGGCGACCGTCACCCACTCCGGCGCCCACCCGCACGCGGTGAGCGCGTCGCAGAGCGCCGTGACGGTCGCGGGCTCCACGCCGTCGGCGGTGACGATGTGCAGCGCCGCCGGCGCGGCCTCGCGGCGCAGCGCCGGGGCGATGCGACGGAGGAACGCGCGCAGCTCGCGCTCGGCGACGCCGAACGCGGCCGCGAGCCCCGGCTCCTCCTCGTCGAAGCCGTCGACGAGACGCGCGAGCAGCCGCTCCTGCCAGAGGGTCGGCCCCTCGATGCGGATGGCGCCCTCGAGCCCGAGCTGAAGCGTCGAGACGTCCCGCCACAGAGGGAGGCATGCCGGGTCGAGCGAGAGATGCGCCATAGCGCGATTGTGCTCCCGCGCTCGGTCCGCCGCGGCGGCTGTCCACAGGCGACGGGCTGGTGAGACCGCGCCGCGCCGCCTGTGGACGGAGCGTCAGACCGGCTGGTCGCCCTCCGGACGCGCGTCGGGGTCGTCGTCGCGGTCCTGCGAGCCGCCGGCGGGGCCATCCTCGCTCTTGTCGGCCTCTTCACGGAGCAGCTGCGCGAGGGCGTCGTCGAGGTCGTCGGCTGCAGGCGCCTCGCCGCGCGCCTGCGCTTCGAGCCGCGCGATGAGGGCCGCCGGGTCGTCGATGTCCTCCGACGTCGGCATGAGGTCGGGGTAGTCCCACAGGCTGTCGCGTGCGGAGATGCCCACGGCCTCGCCGACGGCGCGCCACATCGCGGCCGCTTCGCGCATGCGGCGCGGCCGCAGACGCAGGCCCACGAGCGCGCCGAGCGCGTCCTCGGCCGGCCCGCCCTCCGCGCGACGGCGGCGGATGGCCTCGGCGATGCGGTCGAGCTGGGGCACGCGCGACGTGGCGTCGGCCGTGACGACGTCGATCCAGCCCTCCACCAGTGCGAGGAGGTTCTCCAGGCGCGCGAGGGCGCGTTGCTGCGCCTCCGTCTGCTGCGGCAGGAGCGCGCCGCTCTCGAGCGCCTGACGCAGCTCCTCGGGGTTCGTCGGATCCAGGCGGGAGGCCATCTCCTCGAGCGCGTCGGTGTCGACGCGGATGCCGCGGGCGTAGTCGCCGATCTGCGACAGCACGTGCAGGCGCAGCCACTTCGCGTGACGGAACAGACGGGCCGATGCGAGTTCGCGCGCGGCGATGTAGAGGGCAAGCTGGTCGTCGGGGATCTCGAGCCCCGCGCCGAGCTCGGCGAAGTTCTGGGGGAGGAGCACGGCCGTCCCCGCGGGCATGACCGGAATGCCCACGTCGGAGCCGCTGACGACCTCGAGCGAGAGCTTGCCCACGACCTGGCCGAGCTGTGTGGCGAACAGCGAGCCGCCGACGCCGCGCATGAGGCGGCCGGCGCTCTGCACGACGTCCTGCATCTCCTCGGGCGCCTGCGAGCGGAGCGCCTCGGTGAGCGCGTCGGCGATGCTCGTGGCGACGGGCTCGGCGACCTCCTGCCACACCGGCAGCGTCTGCTCGACCCATTGGCCGCGGGTGATCGCGCGGGGCAGCTCCGCCGTGGGCGACAGGGTCGTCGCCTCGCTGAGCCACAGGCCGGCCAGGGTGAACGCCTGGTCGAGGTCCGTGCGCTGGCCGTCGGTGACGCCGAGGCCGTCCTGGTTCGCCAGGTGCAACGCCTGGCGCTTGGTCGCATCCCACGAGATGGACCCGTCCTGCGCGCCGGCGAACATGCCCTGGAACTGCTGCATCATCTGCGACAGCATCGCGGGATCCATCTGCATCCCGGCCATCCGCGAGAGCTGCTCGGGGTCGATGGCGCCGCCGCTCATCAGTCGGCGCAGGAGCTCCTGGAACTCCTCGTCGGGAGTCCTGTCGTCGTCTGTCACGTCAGCCGCCTTTCAGCCGGTCTCGGTCCGTGCGATCTAGGCTAATCGCGCCGGTCCGTGCTCCTCCCGCAGCGCGGCGGATGTGCTTACGCCACCCGCGAACGACGGCGGAAGGAACCCCCGTGACCTCGATCGACAGCACGCCGCCCGCTCGCGCCCGGGGCGCTGTCGCCCCCCGGCGGACGGTCGCGGGCATCTGGGCGCTCGTCGTCGCGCTCATCGCGCTCGTCGTCCTGACCTTCCTGCCCACGGGGTATGTCATCGAGCAGCCGGGTCCCGTCTACGACACGATCGGCGGCGTCGAGGACGCCGACGGCGAGATCACGCCCCTCATCTCCGTGAAGGGCGCGGAGACCTACGAGACCTCCGGCTCCCTCGATCTCACCACCGTGCAGGTCGTGGGCAACCGCGAGCGGACGCCGTCGTGGTTCGAGCTCGCCCTGGCCTGGCTCGACGGGTCGCGCGCGGTCGTCCCGATCGACTCGGTGTTCCCGGCCGGCCAGACGAGCGAGCAGCGCGAGGAGCAGAACACCGCGATGATGGTGGACTCCCAGGCGGAGGCGACGGCCGCCGCGCTCACCGAGCTCGGCTACGACGTCGGCGCGCGGCTCGAGGTCGTCGGCCCGACCGGCGACGACTCCCCGGCGGTCGGCGTGGTGGAGGAGGGCGACGTCGTGCTCGCGGCGGACGGCCAGGAGGTCGCGGACGTCGACGAGCTGAAGTCCGTCGTCGCCGCGGGCGAGGGCGACCCGCTCACCTTGACCGTCGAGCGCGACGGGGAGCGCCGCGACCTCGAGATCACGCCCGAGGAGGCGACGATCGACGGGGAGCGCACCTGGCTCATCGGCGTGTACCTCACCACCGCGTTCGACTTCCCGATCGACGTCTCCATCCGCCTCGACGACGTGGGCGGCCCGAGCGCCGGCACGATGTTCGCGCTGGGGATCATCGACACGCTCACCCCGGGGGAGATGACGGGCGGCGAGGAGATCGCCGGCACCGGCACCATCGACGCGGCCGGCACGGTCGGCCCGATCGGCGGCATCCGCCAGAAGCTGCACGGCGCGCGCGACGCGGGCGCGGAGTTCTTCCTCGCCCCGGCATCCAACTGCGACGAGGTCGTCGGCCACGTGCCGGACGGCCTGCAGGTGTTCTCGATCGAGACCCTGGACGACGCGCTGACGTCGGTCGACGCGATCGCGGCAGGGGACACGGGCGACCTCGCCACCTGCTCCGGCTGAGCGTTCCTTATGTCCGGGTGATGGGCCGGATGGGCGCGCCTAGGATGGAGGAGTGACCTCGACCTCGGCGCCGACTCCGGCCACGACCCCGTCCCCCTTCCGACGAATCGTGACGATCTCGCTGGCGGTCATCGCCGCGCTGGTCGTCGCCTTCTTCGTCTTCGCCTCGCTCTACACCGACTTCCTCTGGTACGACCAGCTGGGCTTCGACTCGGTCCTGCTCACGCAGTGGACCGCACGCGTGGTGATGTTCGCCGTCGGCTTCGTCGGGATGGCGGGCCCGGTCTGGCTCGCGATCTTCCTCGCCTACCGACTGCGCCCGGTGTACGCCCGTCTCAGCTCGCAGCTGGACCGCTACCAGGAGGTCGTCGAGCCGCTCCGCCGCCTGGCGATGTGGGGCATCCCCGTCTTCTTCGGGTTCTTCGCCGGCTTCGCGTCCTCCTCGCAGTGGGAGACGGCGTGGCTGTGGGCGAACGGCACCCCGACCGGCGACGCCGACCCGCTGTTCGGCCTCGACACCGGCTTCTACATGTTCGCCATGCCGTTCTACGCGGCGGTGATCGGCTTCCTCTCGGCCGTCGTGCTCATCTGCCTGCTCGTGACCGCCCTCGTGGCGTACCTCTACGGGTCGGTGCGGATCGGTCAGGGCGAGCTGCGCATCTCCAAGCCCGCGCGCATCCAGCTCGCGGTCACGGCGGGTCTCTACCTGCTCGTGCAGGCGGCGAGCCTCTGGCTCGACCGCTACTACACGATGGTCGACCAGGGCGACCGCATCACCGGCCCCGGCTACGCGGGCGAGAACGCGGTCATCCCCGGCCAGACCATCCTCTCGATCGTCGCGGCGCTGGTGGCCATCCTGTTCTTCGTCACCGCCGTGATCGGCCGCTGGCGCTACCCCCTCATCGCGACCGCGCTGCTCATCGTCACGTCGCTCGTCGTCGGCGTGGGCTACCCGTGGGCGGTGACCACCTTCCAGGTGCGCCCGAACGAGCAGGCGCTCGAGATGGAGTACTACCAGCGCAACGTCGACGCCACGCGCGCCGCATACGGCCTCGACGGCATCGAGAACGTGCCGTTCGCGGCCGAGACCGACGCCGCAGCGGGCCAGCTGCGCGATGACGCGGACACGACCGCGTCCATCCGCCTGATGGACCCGGCCATCATCGGCCCGACCGTGCAGCAGCTGCAGCAGTTCCGCGCGTACTACGGCTTCCAGGACACCCTCGACGTCGACCGCTACGAGGTCGACGGCGAGACGCAGGACACGGTCGTGGCGGTCCGCGAGCTCGACATGGAGGAGCTCGACGCCGACGCGCGCACCTGGAACAACACCACGCTCGTCTACACGCACGGCTACGGCATGGTCGCCGCGCGCGGCAACGAGCGCACGAACGAGGGCGAGCCCGTCTTCATCGAGAGCAACATCCCGTCCACGGGCGTGCTGTCCGACCTCGAGTACGAGCCCCGCGTCTACTTCGGCGAGAACAACCCGGCCTACTCGATCGTGGGGGCGCCCGAGGGCTCCGATCCGGTCGAGCTGGACTACCCGGCCGGCGAGGAGGGCGAGACCCAGACCAACACGACGTTCTCCGGCGACGGCGGGCCCAGTGTCGGCAACTTCTTCAACCGCGTGCTGTACGCGCTGAAGTTCCAGTCCGAGCAGATCCTCTTCTCCGACTACGTCAACGAGGAGTCGCAGATCCTCTACGACCGCGACCCCCTCACGCGCGTGCAGAAGGCCGCTCCGTACCTGACCCTCGACAACGACCCGTACCCGAGCGTCGTGGACGGCCGCATCGTCTGGATCGTCGACGGCTACACGAGCAGCGCGACGTACCCGTACTCCTCGCAGGTGAGCCTCTCGCAGGCGATCAGCGACTCGACCAATCCGACGCCGAACCTGCTGATCGACGAGATCAACTACATCCGCAACTCGGTCAAGGCCACGGTCGACGCGTACGACGGCAGCGTGACGCTGTACGCGTGGGACGAGGAGGATCCGGTGCTGCAGACGTGGCAGAAGATCTACCCCAACACCATCAAGCCGATCGATGAGATGTCGGGCGAGCTCATGAGCCACGTCCGGTACCCGACCGATCTCTTCAAGGTGCAGCGCGCCATGCTGGGCACGTACCACGTCGACAACGCGCGGGCCTTCTACCAGCGCGACAACGCGTGGACCACGCCGAACGACCCGACGAGCGACCAGCAGCTGCAGCCGCCGTACTACCTCTCGATGCGGATGCCGGGTCAGGAGGACCCGACGTTCTCGATGTTCACGACGTTCATCCCCGATGGCGGCACGCGCAACGTGCTGATGGGATACCTCGGCGTGAACTCCGACGCGGGCAGCGAGGCGGGCACCGTGCGGGACGACTACGGCAAGCTCACGATGCTGGAGATCTCGGCCGACACCACCGTGCCCGGCCCCGGTCAGGTGCAGAACTCGTTCAACTCGGACTCCGCGATCGCGAACGAGATGAACATCCTCACCATCGGCGCGTCGGACGTGAGCCTCGGCAACCTGCTGACGCTGCCCGTCGGCGGCGGTCTGCTCTACGTGCAGCCGGTGTACGTGCAGTCCACGGGCGGCACGTCGTATCCGCTGCTGCGCAAGGTGCTCGTCGCATTCGGCGACCAGCTCGCCTTCGAGGACACCCTCGCGGAGTCGCTCGACGTGCTCTTCGGCGGCGACTCGGGCGCCGACACCGGCGACGAAGACGTGACTCCGGTCGACCCGGAGACCGACCAGCCGATGGAGCCCGCGGACCCGGAGCAGCCGGAGCAGCCGAGCCGGCCGGTTCCGCCGTCCACGGACACCTACGAGCAGGCGCTCTCCGACGCGCAGGAGGCCATCCAGGCGAAGCAGGACGCGCTGGCGGCCGACGACATGGTCGCGTACGCGCAGGCCGACGAGGACCTCACGGACGCCGTCGAGCGCCTGCTGACGTTCCTCGACGAGTCGGGACAGGCCGCACCCGCCGAGTAGGCCCGCACGAGCGCCGAGGCCCCGCAGGAGCGATCCTGCGGGGCCTCGGCGCATCCCGGTAGTCACGCGGGCGGGGACGGCCGCACGCGGAGCGGAGGCGGGCGCAGGCCCCGGGCTGAGCGGGACACACTGCAGGAGATTCGAGCCGCTGTGGCGGGCGTCGCCGCGGAACCACGGCCATCCGCCGGGGGAGTGGGCGCGGATCTCCTGCGGTGTGCACCGGGCAGCACGCGAGGGGGAAAGCAGAAGGCCCGGATCCTTACGGATCCGGGCCTTCTCTTTGTTGCGGGGGCAGGATTTGAACCTACGACCTCTGGGTTATGAGCCCAGCGAGCTACCGAACTGCTCCACCCCGCGGCACATGAATAGCCTAACACGGCTTCGACGAGGGGTCGAATCGGGCGGTCCCTGCGGCGCATCCCGGGCGTGGCGTCAACCTTCGGGGTCGGGTGCGCTGCCGGTGAGGGCGCGCAGGATGGCCGCGGTCGCGTCCTCCGCGGAGCCGGCCGCTGCCACGTTCTCCTGCTCGACGGCGGCGACGATCTCCGCGCGCTGGATGCGCGTCGTGCGCGGGGCCTGCACGCCGATGCGCACACTGTCGCCCTTGACGTCGAGGACGGTCACCTCGATGTCGTCTCCGATGAGCACGCGCTCGCCGATCCGTCTCGTCAACACCAGCATCCGATCAGCCTACTTCCGCCGCAGGATCGCCCCGTGTCGGAAGGCGACTTCTGGCTGTGATAGCTTTCCTCGCGCAAGAAATTGAATATGACACGGAGAAGAAGTGCCTGGTCATTCCAGTTTTTCGCCTGATTGGGACGGGGGTCCGCAGGCGAAGACGTCTCCCGACGCGCTCGCGCGGGAGAACATGCCCCTGGCGATCTTCCTCGCGACCGAGAAGGCGCGTTCGGCGAACCATCTGCACCTCGACGACCTGATCTCGGCGGCGGGGCTCGGCCTCACACGGGCGGCGCAGCTGTACGAGCCCGAGCGCGGCATCCCCTTCGGTGCCTTCGCCCGCAACCACATCAACTGGGCGATCGCCGACGAGCTGCGCTCGGCCGACCCCGCCGGCGTGCGCGGGCGCGAGAAGATCGAACGGCTGCGGATGGCCGGAGAGCTCGTCCGCGCACGCACCGGTCGCGAGGCCACCGTCGCCGAGCTGTCGCGGGAGACGGGCTTGGACGCGGCGGCCGTCGAGGAGATGCTGCGCCTCGACGAGATGGTGCGCACCAGCACGAGCTTCGAGAAGCACTTCGCGGTCGAGGACGGGCGGCAGGCCGTCGATCTCACCGCCAGCGTGATCCTGCCCGAGCATGCGGTCGAGCAGTCGGAGAACCGCGCGATGCTGGAGCGCGTGGTCGCCGCGCTGCCGGAGCCGATGGGGCGCATCGTCCGCGGGGTCTACGTCGAGGATCGGACGGTCAAGGACATCGCCGCCGAACTCGAGGTCAGCCACGCCTACGTTTCGAAGCTGCGTGCGACCGCGCTCACGCTCATGCGCGAGGCGATGGACGCGTGGGAGACCGGCGCGGAGCCCAACCGCTCGACGAAGACGCGCGCGACGTTCTTCGAGAAGCTCTTCGGTCCCGCGGGATCGCGGGACGGCGCCCGGCTCTGAGGAATCTCGGCACGAGCGGTTACGCGGGTGCGACTCCGTCGCGAATGGTGGGGATGCAGGCCCACGGATGGGCCTGCGACCACGCCCATAACCACGGAGGAATCACATGGGTCTTCAGATCGCAACCAACGTCGGGGCGCTCAACGCGTACCGCAACCTGTCATCCAACCAGAACGACGTGTCGAAGTCCCTCGAGAAGCTCTCGAGCGGTCTCCGCATCAACCGCGCCGCGGACGACGCCGCGGGCCTCGCCATCTCCGAGGGCCTGCGCTCGCAGGTCAACGGCCTGAACGTCGCCGCGCGCAACGCTCAGGACGGCATCTCGGTCATCCAGACCGCGGAAGGCGCACTCACCGAGGTCCACTCGATCCTGCAGCGCATGCGCGACCTCGCGGTGCAGGGCGCGAACGACTCGAACAATGCCGACTCGCGCAAGGCGATTCAGACGGAGCTCGACTCTCTCGGATCCGAGCTGGGCCGCATCAAGGATTCGACGAACTTCAACGGCATCAAGCTGCTCGACGCAGCAACCGATGCTCCCACGACCCTGAACTTCCAGGTCGGCGCGGACGGTGACGCCGCTTCGAAGATCGCGGTCACGCTGGGTGGCCTCGAAAAGGCGCTGACGGGTCTCTCGTATACAGGCAGCGACGGCAGCGAGGCGACGGACGGCGCCGTCGTCACCTTCCCCGCCGATGGTGCGGCCGTCACGGCCTCGGCACTCTCAGTCGAGACGACGGCGGAGGCGCAGAACTCGGTGGAGATTCTTGACACCGCCATCAAGAACATCTCGGAACAGCGTGCCGGCCTCGGTGCGTCGCAGAACCGCCTCGAGTCGGCGATCAACTCGCTCAACGTGTCGGCGGAGAACCTGTCGGCCGCGAAGAGCCGCATCGCCGACACCGACATGGCGTCGGAGATGGTGAAGTACACCGCCTCGAACATCCTCGCGCAGGCCGGCCAGGCCATGCTCGCGCAGGCCAACCAGTCGGGCCAGGGCGTGCTGCAGCTGCTCCGCTGAGCATCCCGCCTGAGGTGGCGCTCGGGCGGAGTCTCGCACTCCGCCCGAGCGCCTTCCTGCACCACCCGCTCCCGCAGACGGAAGGCTCTCCCGGATGAAGATCGACGGCCTCGCATCCGGCCTCAACACCGCCGCGATCATCGACGCGCTCATGGACGTGGCGGCGATCCCGAAGAAGCAGGTCGCCGCTCGGATCACCGACCGCAACTCCGTGATCTCGAACCTGCAGTCGCTCAACACCTCGCTGCAGGACCTCGCGACGAAGGCGCAGACGGCCGCGAAGGCGAACTCGCTCGCCTCGTTCCGCGCGTCGTCGTCCTCAGAGAACGTCACGGTGACCGCCGGCGCCACCGCGAGCGCGTTCTCGACGAGCGTCGTCGTCGACGCCGTCGCCACGTCGCACGCGGTCGTCACCGCCGCAGCCCCTGCCGGCTCCTGGGGCGGAACGTTCACGCTGGTTACCGCCGACGGCACGACCACCGAGATCACCCCCGAGGGCACCAGTGCGGTCGACCTCGCGAAGGCGATCAACGACGCCGATGCGGGCATCACCGCCACCGTGGTCTCCGGCGGTGTCGACGCCGACGGCAACCCGCTCTCGCGCCTGCAGCTCACATCGACGACGACGGGTGAGGACGGCGCCTTCACCCTGTACCGCGGCACGTCCGCCGATGTCGACGCGGGGACCGCGCGCGACGTCGCCACCGAGACCGGCGCCGCGGTCCTCACACAGGGCGCCGACGCTCGCATCCGCCTGTTCGCCGGCACCGCCGCCGAGCAGGCGATCACGAGCGCGAGCAACACGTTCACCGGCCTCGCCGACGGCATCGACATCACCGTCACGAAGGCGAGCGCCGACCCGGTCACTGTGAGCGTGGCGATCGACACGGAGGCCCAGGCGAAGACCGCAGGCGACTTCGTCAAGCAGATCGGCGACCTCCTCAAGCGCATCGACAACGGGTCGAAGGCGACCGTCGCCGAGGCGGGCGGCAAGACCACCCTCGGCGTCTTCACGGGCGACAGCACGGTGCGGGCGCTCCGCGGCGCGCTCGCCAACGCGGTGCAGCACCCGGTCGACGGCGTCTCGCCCTCCTCGATCGGCATCTCGATCGACCGCTACGGCGCGCTGGCCTTCGACGCGAAGAAATTCGGCGAGGCGATGGCCGCCGACCCCGCCGGCACGCAGGCCGTCTTCGCCGCGGTCGCCGCGCGCGTGGACGACGTGGCCGGTCAGTACTCCGACAAATACGACGGCATGCTCACCCAGCGCATCACCGGCCAGCAGTCCGAGGTCAAGGCGCTCGAGACGCAGGTGTCGCGCTGGGATCTGCGCCTGGAGCAGCGCCGCGCGACCCTCGAGCGCCAGTACACCGCGATGGAGACGCAGCTCTCGACGCTGCAGTCGCAGTCGTCGTGGCTCAGCTCCCAGCTCGCCTCGCTCAGGCCCGACTCCTCCTCCTGACCGCCAGCCCACGCCACCCGTCCCGTCCGCCATCCGAACCGCTAGGAAGCCCCGATGCCCTCCACCGCCGCCCTGGCCCGCGCCAAGCAGCAGTACCTCGAGCAGCAGGTCGCGTCCGCCTCTCCCGAGCGCCTCGTCACCCTGCTGTACGACCGGCTGCTCGTCGACATCGACCGCGCGGCGGCAGCCCAGGACGCGTCCGAGTGGCTGGCGGCGGGCCCGCACCTGACTCACGCCCAGAGCATCGTCGCGGAGCTCAACGGCTCGCTGACCGACGTGTGGGATGGCGCGGAGCAGCTCCGCGGGATCTACACCTACCTGACGACGCGACTGATCGCCGCGAACGTCTCCCGCGACCGCGCCGCGACGACGGAGTGCCGCGAGCTCGTCGCGCCCCTCCGTGACGCCTGGCACCAGGCCGCGGCGCAGGTGACCGCGCAGGCGGCGCCGCAGGTCGCCGTCGCGAGCTGAGGCGCCCGTGTCGGCGAACCTCGCGGCCTGGCAGGAGATCCTCGACCGCTTCGAGCGCGCCCTCGACGCGCCGGCCGACACGGCGCCGCAGCCGCTCGCACCGCCGCCCGGCCCACCGCCGCACGAGCTCGTCGAGCGAGCGCGCGCGGTGCTGGCCCGCCAGCAGATGCGCATGGCCGAGCTCACCGCTTCGCAGGCGGAGATCGGACGCGAGATCGCCGCCCTCCGTCGCGTGCCATCCGCTCACGCGAGCACGCCGGCGTTTCTCGACATCGAAGGCTGACATCCGCGGTTACGTCGTGACGCCCCTGTCACGATAGTCCGCCGCAGAGCACGGATCGCTCGACGACCTGGCCAGGGACCGGCCACGCCACCCGCTTCTTCCGGAGTGCCGCCGTGCTCGAATCCGTCACCGCCCACGCGCTCGTCAGCGCCCTGGATGGCCTGTCGCTGCGTCAGCGCGCCATCGCCGACAACGTCGCCAACATCAACACCCCCGGCTATCAGGCCAAGCGCGTCCGATTCGAAGACGAGCTGCGCGCGGCCGTCGCCGCCGGAAACGGCTCGGTGCCCGCGAGCGTGGAGCGCTCGCTCGAGCCCACGCGGCTGAACGAGAACAACGTGAACCTCGACACCGAGACGCTGTCGAACATCGACACCACGCTGCGGTACCAGTTCGCGAGCCAGGCCATCGGCGGCCAGGCGACATCCGTCACCAAGGCGATCGGACAGGCATCCGCATGACGTTCGACGCGATCGGCATCGCCGGCACGGGGCTCACCGTGCACCGCAAGTGGCTCGACGCCATCAGCGACAACATCGCCAACGTCAACACGGCCACCCCGGTCGGGCAGGAGGCGTTCCGCGAGCGCCTCGTCATGGTCACCGAGGGCACCGAGGACCCCGGGGCGTACGTCGCGGGAATCGCCGAGTCCGAGGCCGAGGGGCGCCTCGTGTACGAGCCCGAGCACCCCTACGCGAACGAGGACGGCTACGTGCAGTACCCGAACGTCGACCTCGGCGATCAGATGAGCATGCTCATCCTCGCGCAGCGCGGCTACGAGGCGAACGCCGCGGTCGTCGACCGTGCGAAGACCACGTACGAGGCCGCGCTCCAGATCGGGCGCAGCTGATGCCCGCCGGAATCGACCCGGTGGCAGCCGCCGGCGTGAGCCGGCTGTCCGCTCTGAGCTTCGAGAGCGCGAGCGCCGCCCCGCCCGCCGACAACCCGGCGTCCGCGGCGTCGTTCGCCACCTCCCTCGCCGGCGCCGTCGACAACCTGCAGCAGCTGCAGTCCACGTCGAACGAGCTCGCCGTCCAGGCGGTCACCGGCGATCTGGACGACATCCATCGCGCCACGATCGCGGCCTCCCGCGCCTCCGTCACGCTCGACCTCGTCGTCGCCGTGCGCGACCGGAGCGTCGCGGCGTTCAACGACATCATGAGGATGCAGGCCTGACATGCCGAAGATGATCACGAGCGTGTTCGACCGGGCCAAGCAGGTCGTCGGCGGCTTCAGCGTCGCGCAGCGCACCATCGCGCTCATCGGCGTCGCGCTGCTGGCCATGGGCGCGATCGCGCTGGGCACCTGGATGTCGAAGCCGCAGATGAGCCCGCTGTTCACCGGCCTCAGCGCCGCCGACGCGTCCGCCGTCGTCGAGCAGCTGAAGTCCGCCGGCGTCGCCTACGAGCTGACCGAGGGCGGCGCGACGATCCTCGTGCCCGACGACCAGGTCTACGCGCAGCGCCTGGCCGCGGCGTCCGCCGGGCTCCCCGGGGACTCGAGCGACGGCTACACGCTGCTCGACGACATGGGCGTGACCGCCAGCGAGTTCCAGCAGTCCGTGACGTACAAGCGCGCCATCGAGGGCGAGCTCGCCAGCACCATCGGCGCGATGACGGGAGTCACCTCCGCCAGCGTGCAGCTGGCCATCCCCGAGGAGTCGGTGTTCGTCGCCGACCAGCAGGACCCGACGGCGTCGGTGTTCGTGCGCACGCAGAACGGCGTCACGCTCGACGACGACCAGGTCGAGGCGATCGTGCACCTGACGAGCGCCGCCGTCACCGGCATGAGCCCCGAGGACGTCGCCGTCACCGATCAGGATGGCCATGTGCTGTCCGCGGTCGGCTCCGGTCTCACCGGCGGCGCCGACAAGCAGGCCACGGAGTACGAGAGCAAGGTCGCAGCGACAGTGGGGCAGATGCTCGAGACGATCGTCGGCCCGGGCAACGCGAGCGTCTCGGTGGCCGCCGACGTCGCGAACTCCACCTCGGAGCGGATGGAGGAGACGTACACCGCCCCCGAGGGCGAGCTCGCGCCATCCGAGCAGACGAAGACCGAGACCTACTCCGGCGGCGCCGGCGGCGAGGCGGGCGTGCTCGGCCCCGACAACATCGCCGCGCCCGTCCAGGACGGCGCGGGCTCGTACGAGCTCGAGGAGACCACGCGCAACAATGCCGTGAACAAGGCCACCGAGAAGACCGTGACGCCGTCGGGCGAGGTCACGCGGCAGACCGTGAGTATCGCCCTGAACCGCGACGCCGTGGAGGGCGTCACCGCCGAGCAGGTCCAGGCGCTGGTGGCGACCGCCGCCGGCATCGACACCGAGCGCGGCGACAGCGTCACCGTGGAGTTCGTCGAGTTCAGCCAGGCGGGAGCGGAAGCCGCGGCGGCCGCGCTCGCCGAGGCGGAGGCCGCCGAGGAGGCGCGCCGTCAGGACGAGCTCCTGCGCACCTCGATCATCGGCGGCGCGATCGTGCTCGCCGCGATCGTCCTGGCGGTCATGATGGCGGTCCGCGGTCGTCGCCGTCGCCGCGGCGACGAGCTCGTCGCGCAGTCGGCCATGTCGGCGCTTCTGCCGCCGGACGATGACGTGGTGCTGCTGACTTCGGTGCCGGAGCCCGCACCGCGCGCGACGCCCGCGGCCCTCGCGCCCACCGAGGTGATCGACGTCGTGGACGAGCCGGAGCCCGTCCAGGTGCTCGTGGAGCGCCGGCGCCGCGAGGTCGACCAGATCGCGAGGACCGACCCCGAGGCCGCCGCCGCGGCCCTGATCGACATGATGGACGAGGCGGCGGTATGAGCGGCATCGCCGACGCGCAGCAGGCCACTCTCGACGCCCGTGCGATCACTGCGTCCAGCCCCGAGTCTGCGACGCCGCTTACCGGCCTGCGGAAGGCCGCGATCGTGCTGCTCAACATGGACCGCGCCGCGAGCGCCGCCGTGCTGCGTCACCTGGGCGAGGCGCGGGCGGAGGTCCTTGCGGCGGAGCTCACCCGGCTCGGCGGCGTGGACGTCGCGGCCACGGCCGAGGCGCTGGGGGAGTACCGCCGCATCGCGGCGGGCGGCGCCGTCCCCTCGCGCGGCGGCCAGGAGCTCGCCACCGGTCTGCTCGAGACCGCCTTCGGCCGCGAGAAGGCGGTGGGGATCGTCGGACGGGCGATGTCGCAGGGCGGCGTCTCCTTCGACTTCCTCAACGCGGCCGACCCCGCGCAGCTCGCGACCATCCTCGAGGGCGAGCTCCCCACGACCGTCGCCGTGGTCCTCGCCAATCTGCGGGCCGACCGCGCCGCCGCGGTGCTGGCCGCCCTGCAGGACCCGCTGCGCACCGACGTCGCCCAGGCGATCGCGACCATGGGGACCGCCACGCAGGAGGCCATCTCCGTGGTCGCGGATTCCCTCCGCTCGCGGCTGGGCGTGTTCGCCACGCGCGACGTCCACGAGGCGCTCGGCGGCGTGCAGCCGCTCGTCGAGATCATCAACCGCTCCGACACCGCGCTGGAGAAGGCGCTGCTCGCGAGCCTGGAGGGACGGGACCAGGCGCTCGCCGAGGACATCCGCAGCCGCATGGTGACCTTCGCCGACATCGCCCGCCTCGAGGATCGCGACGCGCAGCGCGTGCTGCGCGGCATCGACCTGCGCGTGCTCGCCCTCGCGCTGAAGGGCGCCGACGAGCAGGTCAGCGAGGTCATCAGCCGCAACATGACCGAGCGCAACCGCGAGAGCCTTGCGGAGGAGGCCCGGGTCCTCGGCCCCGTCCGCATGCGGCAGGTCGACGAGGCGCGGGCCGAGGTCGTCCGCATCATCCGCGAGCTCGAGGCCGCCGAGGAGATCACGCTCTCGCGCGACGACGAGGACGAGATCGTTGAGTGACCGGCCACTCGCGTCGGCCCTCGACGCGGAGTTCGTGCCCCTCGTGCCGCCCCGGGTCGGCGGCGCGTCCGTCGACGCGCGCGGCGAGGCCGACAGGGCGCGCGCGCGCGGGTACGCCGACGGGTACGCGGATGGCCGGCGGACCGCTCTCGAGGAGGGCCGGCGCGCGCTCGCGGCCGATCGCGAGCTCGCGCAGCGGCGCCAGGACGAAGCCGACCGGATGGCCGAGACGGCTCTCGAGGCGCTGTACCGCGCTCGCGACGCGCTCGCTGAGCGCACCGCCGACGTGACGGCGCTCTCCGCCGCGCGCGTGGAGGAGCTCGCCGTCGAACTCGCGCGCGTGATCCTCGGCGCGGAGATCGCCGAACCCGCGCGCTCGGCCGCGCACGCCCTGCGGCGCGGCCTCGCCCACGCGTCCGGCGGCGCGCGGCTGCTCCTCAACGAGCGGGACCACGCGACGCTCGCATCGGGCGACCGCTCCGCGCGCCTCCCCGAGAACGTCTCACTGGCCCCATCCCCCGCGGTCGACCCGGGCGGAGTCATCGTCGAGGTGGACGACGGCGCGGTCGACGCGCGGATCACCGCGGCGCTGGCTCGGGCGGCTGCCGCGGTGCACGGCGAGGACGACGCCGCGATCGGGGCGGCCGGATGAGCGGGGCCACCGCGACGTGGAGCCGCGCGCTCCACGCGGCGCGGCCCGTGCGCTCGGGCGTCGTGAAGGCCGTGGTCGGCCTCGGGGTCGAGGTGCTCGGCGTCGAGGCGGCGGCGGGCGACCGCGTGCGCATCGACGCGGAGGACGGTCGCGTCGTCGACGCCGAGGTCGTCGCGGTCGACGGCGCGCGCGCTCGGTGCATGCCGCTCGATCCGCTCGACGGGGTCCGGGCGCGCGCACGCGTGCGCCACGCGGCGTCCGCTCCGCTCGTGCCGACCGGCCGCGCGCTCCTCGGTCGCGTGCTGGATGGCCTGGGTCGCCCCATCGACGGGAAGGGCCCGTTGGACGCGCGCACCGTCTCCCACGTGCCGCTGCACCGCGAGCCGCCGAGCGCCATGGGCCGGCAGCGCATCGCGCGCCAGCTCGGGCTCGGCGTCCGCGCACTGGACACGATGACGCCTGTCGGATTCGGTCAGCGGCTGGGCCTGTTCGCGGGCTCCGGCGTCGGGAAGTCGTCGCTGATGTCGATGATCGCGCGCGGCACCACGGCCGACGTGAACGTCATCGCGCTGGTGGGGGAGCGCGGGCGTGAGGTGCGGGAGTTCCTCGAGGACGACCTCGGGCCCGAGGGCCTCGCCCGCTCCGTCGTCGTGGTCGCCACCGGAGACCAGCCGGCGATGGCGCGGCTGCGCTCGGCGTTCGCCGCCACGCGCATCGCCGAGCAGTTCCGCGAAGAGGGAGCCGACGCCATCCTCATGATGGACTCGCTGACACGCGTGGCGATGGCGCAGCGCGAGATCGGCCTGTCGGCAGGGGAGCCGCCGGCGACGCGCGGGTACCCGCCGTCGACGTTCTCGGTGCTCGCGCGCCTTCTCGAGCGCGCGGGAACCGGGCCGCGCGGCTCCGTCACCGGTCTCTACACCGTGCTCGTCGACGGAGACGACCACAACGAGCCGATCGCCGACGCGGCGCGCGGCATCCTCGACGGTCACGTCGTGCTGGACCGCGACCTGGCCGTGCGCGGGCGCTTCCCCGCCATCGACGTGCTCGGCTCCGTGAGCCGCGTGGTCTCGAAGATCACCTCTCCCGAGCAGCGGCAGAGCGCGGTCGCGCTGCGTAGCGTGCTCGCGGCGCGCCGGGCGGCGAACGACCTCATCGACATCGGCGCCTACAAGCCGGGCGCCAACCCCCTCGTGGATGCCGCGATCGCGCATGAGGCGGCCATCGAGGGGTTCCTGCGGCAGCGCATGGACGACCTCACCCCCGCCGCGGAGGCGTGGCAGCGCCTGGCTGCTCTCACCACCGAGTTCGAAGGAGCGACCCGATGACCTTCCCCCTCGCCGGCCTGCTGCGCGTGCGCGGCGCCCAGGAGCGCGTCGCCGCCGAGCAGCTCTCGCGCGCGAGCGCAGCCGCCTCGCAGGCGGAGGCGTCCGAGCAGCGGGCCCTGTCGAGCCTGGCCGCGACCGGCGGCGCGGTCGCCGACGACGTCACCCTGCTGGCGCTCGCCGCGGCCCGCGCCGCCGGCCGCAGCGCGCTGAGCGACCTCCGCACGCTGAGCGAGCTGCGTCGCGCGGAGGCAGAGGAGGCGAAGGCCGCGCACGTGGCCGCGCGTCGCGAGCTGAAGGGGCTCGAGCGTCTGGAATCCGCGCATCGCGCGACGGTCGCCCAGGCAGAGCTCCACGCCGAGCAGACGGCGCTCGACGAGATCGCCGTGGTGCGGGCCGCGCGCGACGAAGGGTCCGCGGCATGAGCGGGGTCGAGGCGGTGATCGCCCGTGTCGGCGAGATCGAGAGCCGCATCACCTCCCTCGATCCGGCAGCGCGCGCGGCGCAGGCGCGGCCGGCCGCTGCGCCGCAGCCCGCCACCGCGGGGGCCGCGCAGTTCGCGACGGCGCTCGATGCGGCTACCCAGCCCCGCGCCACGGCGCCGATCGGAATGCTCCCGCCGACGGTGACGGCGCCGCCCCTCGCGGGCGACGGGAGCGTGACCGGAACCGCGGTCGTCGAGCAGGCGGAGAAGTACTTGGGCGTGCCGTACGTGTTCGGCGGCGAGGACGAGACCGGCATGGACTGCTCGGGGCTCGTGCAGCGCGTGTTCGCCGACCTCGGCGTCGACGTGCCGCGCGTCGTGCAGGACCAGGCTGACGTCGGGGTCGAGGTGCCCTCGCTCGATCAGGCGCAGCCGGGCGACCTGATCATCCCGCACGGCGAGGGGCACATCGTCATCTACATCGGCGACGGGAAGGTGCTGCACGCGCCGCGACCCGGCAAGGACGTGCAGATCGTCGACAACTTCTACGGACCCGGCGAGATCGCGACGATCCGCCGCGTCGTGCCCGCCGACTCCGAGGTCGCAGTGACCGCGCCGCCGGTCGTCGCGCAGGCGGCCGGCGCGCCGGCTTCCGCGACCGGCGACGCCGAGCTCATCGCCGCGATGCAGGCGATGTTCGCCGCGCGCACGTCGGGCGCCGGTTCCTCCGGGTCGATGCAGAGTCTCGCGGGGCTCCTCGCATGACGGCCGTCGGGATGATCCTCCCGCCCTCCGCCGCCTCCCCGGGCGCCGGACAGCGGCGAGGGCGGGAAGACGGCGGAGCGGGATTCGGGGCGGCGCTCGCCCGCGCCGAGCAGGCGGCGGATGCGACGGCCGCGACCGCGGACGGGAGGCGATCCGAGGAGAGCGGCCGCCCGGAAGAGAGCAGCGCCGCGGAGAGCAGCGCCGCAAAGAGCAGCGCCGAGGAGAGCAGCGCGCAGGAGACGGGCCGTTCGGAGACGTCCGCGGCGGAAGGCTGGCGCCACGATCTCGTTTGTGCAGGCGGCATGGCGCCCGGGAGCTGGGCCGCCGACGGCTCGACGGCGAGCGAAGAGCAGCAGGCGTTGAGCGGGATGGCCCGTTCGTCGTCGGCCGTGACCGCCTCGGCCCTGCCTGCCGCGCCCGCCGCCCCCGGCTCGGCCGTCGCGTCGACGTCCCTCGGGCCGGAGGCCGCCGGCCGGGATCAGGGCGTCGTGCGCGCATCGCCGCCGTTCGCGTCTCCGGCGCTCACCGGCCCCACGAGCGGCGCGGTGGCCACCGGTCAGCCGTCGACCACGACCGCGACGACGTCCGCGTCCGCAGCACCGGGAAGCCCTGATCTCGCCGCGCTCGCCGCAGGCGCCCCCACGGCCACCGCTGCGGAAACCGCTCCCGCAGCCTCCGCACCCGCGGCGTCCACGGAGTCTCCGTCCGCAACCTCGGCGTCCGCGACTCCGATCCCGGGGCGCGGGATGCCCGCGGCGCCGGAGGTCTCGACCGCGGGGGCTCCCGCCTCGCCCGCGGCGATGCCCGAGGCCTCCTCCTCTGCGGACTCCGCCTCCCTCGCGCCCGTCTCCTCGGCGAGCGCCGCGAGCGCGGCGGACCCGGCCAACCGCACCGCGCCCACCGGCACCGCGAACACCGGCACCGCGCCCGCCGCACGTGCCGCCGTCCCCGTGCCGCGAGAGGCGGTCGCCAGCGATCGCACCGCGAACGGAGCCCCGGCGGCGCAAACCGGCGGCGACCCCATCGCCGCTCGCGGGGCGTCTGATGCACCGGACTCGGCGGCGCAGCCCGCCGTCGCGGCGACCGGCGCCTCGACGGCGGTCGCCGCACTCCCGCCGCTGACGTCCGGTCGCCTCCTCCCGGGGCGACCCGCCGCGGACGGACCGACGGCGACGCCCGAAGCGGTCGACGCCGCACGGGCGACCGTCGCTTCGGCCTCCGCCGCCCCGGCCTCCGCAGCGCCTTCTGCCGCCGCTCCTTCTGCCGCCGCAGCTCCCGCGCCCGACGCCGCGACGCCACGCGCGTTCGCGGCTCAGGTGTCGCCGGTGGTGGTGAGCATCGCGCAGCGCCCGGCGGGCGATCACCGCATCACGATGACCGTCCACCCCGACGAGCTCGGGCCCGTCACCGTCCGCGCGCACATCACCGCGCGCGGCGAGGTCCAGGTGGAGCTGCTCGGCGGCACCGACGCCGGAAGGGACGCGCTGCGGTCGATCGCGTCAGACCTGCGCCGCGACCTCGCCGCCGTGCTCCCGCACGCGACGCTCAGCCTCGGGTCGTCGGCCGGTCACGACGCGGCGGACCGCGGTGCGCAGTCCGGCACCGGGGGAGGGCCGGGCGAACAGCAGTCGCCGCGGCGCGAACCCGGACCCGACGCGCGCCATCCGCAGGCATCCGAGCGGATGGCGGCTCGGGCCATCCCGACACCCCTCGCCCCGGCCGGCGGCGCCGGCCTCGACACCTTCGCCTGAGAGGAGCCTCACCCATGCCCATCGACGCCGTGAGCGCCACGAGCTCGACCTACGACGCGCGAGCGACCGACGCGGCCGCGCCCAAGCAGACCCTGGACAGCGAGGTCTTCCTCCAGCTCCTCGTCGCCCAGCTGACCAACCAGGACCCGTCCAGTCCGATGGACACCAACGCGATGATCTCGCAGACCACGGAGCTCGCGACGATGGAGCAGCTGACCGCGCTCACCGAGAACAGCAGCGAGGCGTTCGCCCTCAGCATGCGCCAGGCCGCGGCCGCCCTGATCGGTCAGCAGGCCAGCTACCTCGGCGCCGACGGCGAGACCGCCACCGGCCTGGTGACGAAGGTCTCCTTCGACGGTCCCGTGCCGCAGGTGACGGTCGGCGACCAGACGGTGCCGCTCGACGCCATCCTCGGGCTCGCCGCCCCGGCGGAGCCGACCCCGGTGACACCGGCCCCGGCGACGACTGCCCCCACGACGACAATCGCGACCCACTGACCCCCAGGAAGAGAGAACCCCATGCTCCGCTCGCTCTACTCCGGCATCTCCGGCCTCCGCTCGCACCAGACGATGCTCGACGTCACCGGCAACAACATCGCCAACGTCAACACCGCCGGCTTCAAGGGCTCCTCGGTGCAGTTCGAGGACTCGCTCTCGCAGCTCATCGGCAACCCGGGCATCCCCGACGACCAGGTCGGCGGGAAGAACCCCGCGCAGGTGGGCCTCGGCGTGCAGGTCGCCGGCGTGCAGACGAACTTCGCCCAGGGCTCGGCGCAGTCGACGGGGCGCCCGACCGACCTCATGATCGCCGGCGACGGCTTCTTCGCGGTCCGCTCGGGCGGTGAGACGCTCTACACCCGCTCCGGGGGCTTCTCGTTCGACGCGACGGGCAAGATGGTCACCGCCGACGGCTCGATCGTGCAGGGCTGGACCGCTCAGAACGGCGTGGTCGGCACGGGAGCGGCGCCCGGCGACATCGTGCTGTCGAAGGACGCCGTCGCACCCGCGCGCGCCACCACCTCCGCCACGGTCGCGGGCAACCTGCCCTCGACGGCGGCCGCGGGCGAGCAGCTCGTGCGCGACATCACGGTCTACGACGCGGCCGGCGCCCCGTCGACTCTGAGCCTCACCTTCACCAAAACCGGGGAAGGGTGGGACGTGTCGGGCCCCAGCGGGGCCACCGGCAGCCTCCGCTTCGACGACGGCGAGCAGGTCGGCGGTCTCGTGCTCGCCGTGGGCGGCGTGAGCGTCGATCTGACGGGGGTCACCGGCTACGCCGAGATGTCGACCGTTGCCATCACCGCGCAGGACGGCGCCGCAGCGGGTGCGCTGCAGTCGTACTCGATCACCGACGACGGCTCCATCGTCGGGACGTTCAGCAACGGCAAGACCGAGACGCTCGGGAAGATCGCCATGGCGAGCTTCACCAACCCCGAGGGACTCGAGAAGGTCGGCGGCACCGCGTACCGCGCGACGGTCAACTCGGGCGCGGTGCAGATCGGAGAGGCCGGCCAGGCCGGCTTCGGCGGTCTCGTCTCCGGCGCTCTCGAGATGAGCAACGTCGACCTGTCGCAGGAGTTCACCAACCTCATCGTCGCCCAGCGCGGCTTCCAGGCGAACGCCCGCATCATCACCACGAGCGACGAGGTGCTGCAGGAGCTCACGCAGCTCAAGCGCTGATCCCGCATGTCGACCAGGAGGGCCTTCCGCGCGTGCGGGAGGCCCTCCCGGTTACCCCGGCCGCTCGGTGTCGCGATAGTCCGAGCCGCCCCTGTCCGTCCCGCGCAGAGCCCGGAGGTCCGATGATCGTCGTCACGCGACTCGACCGCACCCGGTTCGCCGTCAACCCCGATCTCATCGAGCGGGCGCACGCGTCGCCGGACACCACGCTGCACATGGTCGACGGTCACGTCTTTGTCGTGCAGGAGACCCTCGACGAGCTCGTCGACCTGATCGTGGCCTACCGCGCCCGCGTGCTGGCCGCGGCATCGGTCGCGACCGCGGAGGGCTGAGATGGATCCCGCATTCATCATCGGCGTGCTGGCCGCGTTCGGCGCGCTGTTCGCGATGATCACGATGGAGGGCGCGCACCTCAGCGCGCTCCTGCTGCCCGCACCCATGATCCTCGTGCTCGGCTCGACGATCGGCGTGGGCATCGCGAGCCACACGATGCGCGACACCATCCTCGCCGTGACCTCGCTCGGGCGGATGGTCCGGGGCGCGAAGGCGCCGGCCGCTGCGGTCATCCCGGTGCTCGTCGGGTACGCCGAGAAGGCGCGCGGCGAGGGGCTGCTGGCGCTGGAGCAGGAGCTCGAGGGCGCGCCGGACGCGTTCACGCGGCAGGCGCTGCAGTCGCTCGCGGACGGCACGGATGCGGAGGACCTGCGCCTGGTCATGGAGGACGAGTCCGCGGCGACGGCGGCCCGCAACCATGTCGCGTCGCGGTTCTTCTCCTCCCTGGGCGGCTATGCGCCGACCATCGGCATCGTGGGCACCGTGGTGTCGCTCACGCACGTGCTCGAGAACCTCGACGAGCCCGACCACCTCGGCCCGATGATCGCCTCGGCGTTCGTGGCCACACTCTGGGGCCTGCTCTCGGCGAACTTCATCTGGAACCCGATCGCCGGTCGCCTGAGCCGGGTCGGTGCGGTGGAAATCGAGCGCATGACGCTCGTGACCGAGGGCATGCTCGCCATCCAGTCCGGCAGCGCCCCGCACCTGTTGAGGGAGCGCCTGGAGGCCATGGTGAGCGTGAAGCCGAAGCGCGGCGCGGGCAAGGCCGAGAAGCGCGCGGAGGACGCCACGTGAGCACAGCCCGGCGAGGCGGCAGACGGAGGCCGGCCGAGACCGGGCACGACGAGCCCGACGAGCGCTGGGCGGTCTCCTACGCGGACATGGTGACCGTGCTGATGTGCCTGTTCATCGTGCTGTTCGCCATGTCGAGCGTCGACAAGGGCAAGTACGAGCAGCTCGCGAACAGTCTGAGCGCCGGCTTCGGCCAGGAGGTGACCGAGGGCGGAGCCGACACCGTGGAGGGCATCGTGATCCCGCCCGACGCCGTCATGGACGAGGACCCCGAGGACCTCGCGGCCATGGCCGCGGCCGAGTACGAATCTCTCGAGGAGCTCCGCGAGCGCATGCGCGCATCCCTTGCGGCGGAGGGGCTCGAGGACACGGTGGAGTTCGTCATCGACGACCGCGGCCTGAAGGTCGGGCTGGTCGGCGCGGAGACGTTCTTCGCGGACAACAGCACCGACCTGTCGGCGAAGGCCGACGCGGTGCTCGACGCGATCGGCGGGGTGCTGGCCGACGTCGACAACCAGGTGAGCGTCGAGGGTCACGCCGACCATCGGAGCCCGGCCGCGCCGTTCCCCACCAACTGGGAGCTCTCTGGAGGACGCGCCACGCAGGTCGCGCGCTTCCTCGTCGAGCACGAGCGGATCGGCGGGCCGCGGGTGAAGGCGACGGGCTTCTCCGACACCCGGCCGATCGCCGAGGGCGACGGCGCCGACGAGCTCGCCCGCAACCGGCGCGTCGACATCGTCGTCGAGTCCGATGAGAAGGACGAGGTGCGGGCGCTGATCCCCGCCATCGCCGAAGCGACGCAGGGGCGCTGACGCCGCGTGCCCACCACATCCGAGGAGACCACGATGACCCCAGCCATCCCGGTGGACGATTCCGCTGCGCGGTACGAGCCCTACGACTTCAGCCGGCCGGCGCAGCTCGGGCGCGAGCACACCCGCCAGCTCGAGGCGGCCTTCGAGGCGTTCGCGCGGCTGTGGTCGGCGCAGCTCACGGCGAAGATCCGGATGCGCGCGCACCTCAGCCTGGAAGGCGTCGAGCTCGTCGCCTACGACGAGTACGCCGACAGCCTGCCCGCCACGACCGCGATGGTGGCGGCGTCGTTCGCCGATCGCGACGAGACCTGCATCGTGCAGTTCGACCTCGACAGCGCGCTGCTGTGGGTCGTGCAGATGATGGGCGGCAGGGGCACGACGCTTCCCGAGGCGCGCACGTTCACCCCGATCGAGATGGCACTCGTCCGCCACCTCATGGCCGAGACCTTCGAGAACCTCGGCGCGAGCCTCGGGCCCCTCCTGCCGGGGGAGCCGGTGCTGGGCGGCGTGCACTACAACCCCCAGTACCTCCAGGTCATCTCCTCCAGCGCGGCCGTGGTCGTCGCCCGCTACGCGATGCGCCTGGGCGACATCCAGACGACGGCGACGGTCATGCTCCCGGCCTCCGCGGTCATCGACGGACTCGCGCAGACGGGCGCGGACGCCGCCACCGCCCATCCCGCCGGGCTCGCTCTCGCGCAGCTGAGGAGCACGCCCATGGAGGTCGCCCTCCGCCTCGCGCCGATCACCATCGGCGCGGGGGAAGTGCTCGACCTGGCGCCGGGCGACCTGCTGCGGCTGCCGCACCCGGAGACCACGCCCTTCGAGCTCGTGGCCGGCTCGACGCCGATCGCCCGGGCCGTGCCCGGCGCGCGCGGCTCGCGCCTCGCCTGCACGATCACCACCATCCACGAGGAGAAGAACCGATGAGCACCTTCCACGAGACCGCGATCGCCGCCGCCATCGCCGCCAAGCTCCCCTTCGGGTTCCCCGTCATCCCGACGCCGTCCACCGACCCCGGCGCGGCGGGCGACGCGGTGGCTGTCGCCTTCACGGGCACGCCCGGCGCGAGCATCGCCATCCAGGTCGAGAACCCCGACCTCCTCGAGGACGGCTCGGCGACGCGGCCGCTCGCCGATCGGCTGCACCCGGTGTTCGAAGCCGCGGTCGCCGTGCTCGGCGCCGGCACCCTCGGTGAGCCGGCGCCCGTCGCCGCCGCCGACGCCTTCACCGTGCGAGGCACCCAGGTCTTCGACCTGGTGAGCGCGGAGGGCCGGGTGGTCGCGCGCGCGGCGGTGCGTGTCGACGACGAGCGGGTGAGCGCAGGGCGCGCGGCCCCCGGCGGCCTCAGCCGCATCGCGGGCGTGGAGATGGAGCTCGTGGTCGAGATCGGCCGCACGCGGATGCCGGTGCGCGACGTGCTCTCGCTGGAGCCCGGCCGTGTCGTGGAGCTGGACCGCGCCGCGGGGTCGCCGGCCGACATCAAGCTGAACGGGCGGCTCATCGGGCACGGCGTCGTGGTCGTCGCCGACGGCGACTTCGCCGTGCGCGTCGAGCGCATCCTCGAGACCGCCGAGGACGTGTGATGGCCGACCTCCTCGTCGCCCTGCGCGTGATCGTCTCGCTCGCCGCCGTGCTCGGGCTGCTGTGGTGGCTCAGTCGCCGGCTGCAGGATGGCCAGGAGGCGGGCGGTTCGCCGCTCGCGGGACTCCTGCCGAAGCGGCTCGCCCGGCTGCAGTCCCTGCTCCCGGCCCGGAGCGCACCGCGCGCCTCGCCGGAGCGGATCACCGTGGTCGCCCGCTCGGGGCTCGGCGGGAAGGCGCAGCTCGTCGTGGCCGAGTTCGGCGGCATCCGCTACGTGCTGGGCGTCACCGAGCACGGCGTCAGCGTCGTCGACACGCAGGAGGCCGTCCCGCAGGAGGCGCTCGAGCCGGAGGAGGCGCCGATGCCGGAGGAGGCTCCGCGGGAGACGCCCGAGCCGGTCGAGCTCCCGCAACAGGCGCCGCCCGCCCCCGCGCTCCGACCCCGGCTGCGCAGGGCCGCCTGACGCACGACCCCACGGAGCCCGCCGGTTACGGTGGACCCCGATCGTCCCGATAGTCGTCTCGGAGCACGGATCGCTCGACGACTTTGGCTACGGATCGGCCACGCCACCCACGTCCGGAGTGCCGCCGTGCCCGCTTCCGCCATCGCCCCCGCGCCCTCGCGCGCGGCCCTGCGCCTCTCGCCGCGCGGATGGGGCGTCGTCGCGGTCGCGCTGGCGCTCGCCGGCGCCGCGGTGCTGCTCGGGTCGGCCGGCGCGCACGCCGCCGTGATCCCGCCCACCCCGCCCGTGACGACGCCGCCGCCGAGCGGCGGCGAGGGCGTCACCATCAACGGCATCAACGGCACCCCGTCCGACAGCGTCGTCACGCTCCTCGGGATCACCGTCCTCAGCGTCGCCCCCGCGCTGCTGCTGATGATGTCGAGCTTCACCAAGATCTTCGTGGTTCTCGCGCTCACCCGCAACGCGCTCTCGCTGCCGTCGATCCCGCCGAATCAGGTCCTCGCGGGGCTCAGCCTGTTCCTGACCCTGTTCATCATGTGGCCGGTGCTGACCGACATCAACGCGGTCGCGGTGGCCCCGTACACCGCCGGCGAGATCGACTTCGGCCGCGCGCTCGAACTCGCGCAGGACCCGCTGCGTGAGTGGCTGCTGAGCTACACGCGCGAGGAGGACATCGCGCTGATGCACCGCGCGGCGCAGATGGACAACCCGGCGGACGCCGCGAGCGTGCCGCTGCAGACCCTGGTGCCCGCCTTCATGCTCAGCGAGCTGCGTGCGGCGTTCCTCATCGGGTTCATCGTGTTCGTCCCCTTCCTCGTGATCGATCTCGTCGTCGCCAGCGCCCTGATGTCGATGGGCATGATGATGCTGCCGCCGGTCATGATCTCGCTGCCGTTCAAGATCCTGCTGTTCCTCCTCGTGGATGGCTGGGGTCTCGTCATCACCAGCCTCGTGCAGTCCTACGGAGGCGGCGGATGAACCCGGAGTCGGTCATCGACATCGGCCAGGCGGCGCTCATCGTCGGTGCGAAGCTCTGCGCTCCGCTGCTGATCACGGCCCTCGTCGTCGGCTTCGCCATCTCGCTGCTGCAGTCGATCACGCAGATCCAGGAGATGACGATCTCCTTCGTGCCGAAGCTGATCGCCGTGGGGATCGCGCTGCTCGTGTGCGGGCACTGGATGATCAGCGAGCTGATCGCGTTCACGCACGAGCTGTTCGCCCGGATCCCGGCGCTGCTGGGCGGCGGATGATGCACATCCCGCTCGACTTCTCGTGGATCGAGGCGACCGCGCTCGCATGCGTCAGGATCACGGCCTTTCTGGTGATCGCGCCGCCGTTCAGTCACGGCTCGATCCCGCTGCGGATCAAGGCGATGCTCGGTGCCGGGCTCGCGCTCGCGGTGTCGCCGGTGGTGACCGCGGGGTACGAGCCGATGAGCACGGGCGGCTTCATGCTGGCGCTGGCGGGCCAGGCGATCACGGGGGCGCTGCTGGGCTTCCTGGTGACCGTGGTCTTCAGCGCGATCCAGGGCGCAGGGCACCTCATCGACACCTTCGGCGGCTTCCAGCTCGCGCAGGCGTTCGATCCCGGGATGGCCGTCAACGGCGCCCAGTTCACCCGGCTGTTCCAGATGACCGCGATCCTCCTGCTGTTCGCCTCCGACGGCTATCAGCTCGTGCTGGCCGGCCTGTTCCGCTCGTTCGACGCGGTGCCGGTCACCGGGATGATCGATCTCGGCCGACCGGCGGCGGCGCTGGTCGACGCGGTCGGCCAGATGATGCTCAGCGCCGTGCAGATCGCGGGGCCCCTGCTGATCGTGCTCTTCCTCGCGGATGCGGGGCTCGGTCTCGTCACCCGCGTGGCGCCGGCGCTCAATGCGTTCGCCATGGGCTTCCCCGTCAAGATCGGCCTGACCCTGGTGCTGGTCGGCTTCGTCTACGCGGCCCTGCCATCCGTCGTCGCCGCCCTCGCCGGCGACGCCGCCGCGCATCTCGTGGGGGTGACGCGATGAGCGACAGCGGCGAGCGCACCGAGAAGGCGACCGACCGCCGCCTCAAGGAGGCACGTCGGAAGGGGCGGATCGGCCGCAGCCAGGACTTCACGGCATGGGTGTGCATCGCGGCGGCCGCCGTCATGATGCCGAGCACGATCGCCCGCGGTTCGCAGCTCGTCACCGAGCTCATGCTCGACGTGACGCGGGCGAGTGCGGCGCCGTCGGACGCGATCGCCGTCGACACGCTGACCTCGGCCCTCACCGCCCTGGTCGGCGTCCTCCTGCCGATGCTGCTGGTGGTGCTCGTCGCGACGGCGGCGACGGCGATCGCGCAGGGCGGGGTGCATCTGCGCGGCGTGACGTTCCGCGCCGAGCATCTCGACCTCGTCGCGGGCGTGAAGCGGGTCTTCGGCGGGCAGGCGCTCTGGGAGGGCGCGAAGGCGCTGCTGAAGACCGCGGCGATCGGCGGGGCCCTGTGGATCGTGGTCTCGGGGCTCGTCCCGCTGCTCATGGCCAGCGGGAGACACCGCATCGACTGGCTCCTCGCGCAGGCCGGAGGCGGCGTCGTGGGGCTGCTGCAGGTCGCCGTCGCCGTCGGCCTCCTGCTGGCGGCGGTCGACGTCGCCGTGGTGCTGCGACGCAACCGCAAGCACACGCGCATGACGAAGAAGGAAGCCAAGGACGAGCACAAGAAGAGCGAGGGCGACCCGCTCGTGCGCTCGCAGCGCCGCTCGCGGCAGATCGCGATGAGCCGCAACCGCATGATCGCGGCGGTCGGAGACAGCGACGTGGTGCTCGTCAACCCGACGCACGTCGCGGTGGCGCTCCGGTACGAGCCGGGCCGCTCCGCGCCGCGCGTGGTCGCCAAGGGCGCCGGGATCGTCGCGCAGAAGATCCGCGAGAAGGCCGAGGAGGCCGGCGTGCCGATGGTGCGCGACATCCCGCTGGCGCGCGCGCTGCACGCGGCGTGCGAGCTCGGGCGGGAGATCCCGGAGGAGCTCTACACCGCCGTCGCGCAGGTGCTCGCGTTCGTGCACCAGCTCAAGAAGCGCGGCTCCGCGCGCGGCATGCACACCATGCCCGCGGGCACCGCGGGCGCAACCGACCATGACTCGAGAAGGCGAGACCGCTGATGGGCCAGCTGCTGTCCAAGGGGACCGTGCCGGTGGGCGTGGTCGGGATCATCCTGCTGCTGATCGTGCCGATTCCCACGTGGCTCCTGGACGTGCTCATCGTCCTCAACATCGCCTTCGCGCTGCTCATCCTGCTCACGTCGATGTTCGTGCGGAAGCCGCTGGACTTCTCGGTCTTCCCGAGCCTGCTGCTCGTGGCCACGCTCTTCCGCCTCGGCCTCAACGTCGCCTCGACGCGTCTCGTACTCAGCGAGGCGCACGCCGGGCAGGTGATCCAGGCCTTCGGGGAGATCACGGTCAGCGGCTCCCTCGTCATCGGCGCGGTGATCTTTCTGATCCTCACGGTGATCCAGTTCGTCGTCGTCACGAAGGGCGCGGAGCGCGTCGCGGAGGTCGGCGCCCGGTTCACCCTCGATGCGATGCCCGGCAAGCAGATGGCCATCGACGCCGACCTCAACGCCGGCCTCATCACCGACACCGAGGCGCGTGAGCGCCGCGCCGCGGTCGCGGCGGAGGCGGACTTCTACGGCGCGATGGACGGCGCGTCGAAGTTCGTCAAGGGCGACGCGATCGCCGGCGTCGTCATCATCGTCATCAACTTCGTCGGCGGCATCGTCATCGGGATGCTCCAGCACGGCATGGAGGTAGCGGACGCGCTGGAGACGTACAGCCTCCTGACGATCGGCGACGGCCTCGTCACTCAGATCGCGGCGCTGCTGATGGCGGTGTCGACGGGCATGATCGTCACCCGCGAGAACGCCGAGTCGGAGATGGGGCAGGCCGCGGGCCGTCAGCTCCTGCAGTCCCGCACGGCCCTCATCATCACCGGATGCGCGGCGATCGCCATGGGGCTGATCCCGGGCATGCCGCTGCCGGCGTTCCTCGCGATCGGCGCCGCGCTCCTGGTCGCGGCCTCGCGCGTGAAGGTCGGCCAGGCGAAGGCCGACGCGGCCGTCGAGGAGGAGGCCCGCGCCCGGCAAACGGCGGAATCCGCGAGCGAGGGACCGGAGGAGCTGATGGACCGCATGCGCGTGCACGCGGTGGAGATCTCCCTCGCGCCCGACATCGTGGATCTCGCCTCCGGCGGCCCCGGCGACCTGATCTCGCGCGTGAAGGCGCTGCGGCGGAAGATCGCCGTCGAGCTCGGCTTCCTCCTGCCCCCGGTGCGGACGAGGGACAGCATCGAGCTACCCGCCCAGACCTACGCCATCCTCATCGCCGGGGTGGAGGCGGGGCGTGGCACGGTTCCACGCGGTCATGTGCTCGCGATCGGGACGGGCCTCGAGCTGCTGCCGGGGACGGCGGTCGTGGATCCCGTCTTCGGCCTCGAGGGCAAGTGGGTGCCCGCGGAGATGTCGCACGCCGCCGACCTCGCGGGGGCGACCGTGATCGACCGCGCGAGCGTGATCATCACCCACCTGTCCGACATCGTCCACGCGCAGGCGCACCGGCTGCTCTCGCTCGAGGACGTGCGCCAGCTCACGGAGCACCTCAAGCAGACGAGTCCGGCGTCCGTCGACGAGCTGACGCCGGCTCTCCTCTCGCTCGCGGGGATCCAGCGCGTGCTGGCGGGTCTGCTCGCCGAGCGGGTGCCCATCAACGACCTCGCCCGCATCTACGAGGCCCTCGCGCTGCGCGCGAGGATCTCAACCGAGACGCCGGGGCTGATCGAGGCCGCGCGCACGGCGCTCGGGCCCGCGATCGCCGCGCGGTTCGCGCAGTCGGGCCGCCTGCGCGTCGTGATGATCGATCCGCTGCTCGAGCAGCAGATGCTCGAGAGCATGCGGGTCGTCGAGGGGCAGCCGCAGATCGTGCTCACCCCCGACGCGACGATGCACGTGCTCGATGCGGTCCGGAGGACGGCCGCGGAGCTCGACGAGGCCGGCACGGAGCCCGTGCTCGTGTGCGCACCGTCGCTGCGGCAGGGCGTGCGGCGGATGATCGCCGCGCAGGTCGAGAGCCTGCCCGTGCTCTCCTACGACGAGGCCGCCAGCGCGGGATACCCGACCGATGTCGTCGGGGTGATCCGCCTCGATCAGCCGGCGATCGCGCCCGGCCGCGGGTGACTTCGCGCCGTCGCGATCCCGCGAACCGCCGACACAGCGGATTCATGGGTTACAACCCGGGCGCGATGTGGCGATAGTTGGTCATGTGGCGGTCGCCTCCGCCACGAGACCTGCGACCAGATGAGGTGACATTCCATGGCCGCGCATGATCTGAGCCTGCAACTGTGGCGGGAGCGGGAGCTCCTCGAGCTCATGCTCTTCAAGCTGGAGACGCTGCAGATGTTCCTGGCCACTGGTCGCACCCGCTGGGTCGGGCACGCCGCCAACGAGATCGAGCGCGTCTCCGGAGCCATGTCAGACGGCGCGCTCGCGCGCGACACGCTCGTCGTCTCCGTCGCGGAGACCTGGGGCGCGCCCGAGGCGACGACCCTGCGCGAGCTCATCGAGGCGGCGCCCACGCCGGCCTGGCGGGAGGTCCTCGAGGGGCACCTGCAGGCGATGACGGAGCTGGTGGCGGAGATCGGGGAGCTGAAGAAGGTGAACGAGCAGCGGCTGCGCGAGGCGCTGCGTGTCACGCAGGAGGCGGTGGCGGGCCTCGGCATCGCCACGGGTGCCTACGACACATCCGGCGACGTCGTCCGAGACGGCGGCGCGCGTTTCCTCGACACCGAAGCGTGAGGTGAGCATGTCGACATTCGAAGGACTCCAGCGCGCCGCCAGCGGCCTCGCCGCAGCACGCGCGGGCATGAACGTGACCGGTCAGAACATCGCGAACGAGCGCACCCCCGGCTACACGCGCCAGCGTCTCGAGCAGGCCGCGACGCCGCCCGCCGGTCAGACAGGACGATGGGCCGCCGACGTCGCGATCGGGGGCGGGACGACGGTGACCGGCGTCGCGCGGCTGGGCGACGGCCTGCTCGACGCGCGCGTGCGGGACGCCCTCTCGGCCTCCGGCTTCTGGGGTGCCAGGGCCGCGGCGGCCGGCCGGGCGGAGGCCGCGATGGGCGAGCCGACGGAGACGGGCCTCGCCGCCGGTCTCGACCGCTTCTGGGCGGCCTGGTCGGACCTCGCCAACACCCCGGGCGGGGCGGCGGCCGAGGTGGTCCTCACCGGAGCGCACACCCTCGCCGATCAGATCTCCGCGGGGTATCGGACGGTCGCCCGCCAGTGGTCGGACCTGCGTGCGCAGGTGGACGGCGACCTGGCGGACGTGAACGCGACGGCGAGCCGGCTGGCCGCCCTCAACGGCCAGATCCGATCCGCGCTGCAGTCGGGTCGCGGCGCCAACGAGCTCATCGACCAGCGGGACATCCTCGCCCAGCAGCTGTCGACGGCCGTGGGCGCCACCGCGACCCTCGCGGCGGACGGGACGCTCACCGTCCGCGTCGACGGCAACGCGCTGGTCTCCGGTGACCGCAGCCGCGAGCTCGTCGCGAGCGGCCCCCGCGATGTCGCGGACGGCGGAGCCGTGACCGTGGCCTGGGCCGACCGGCCCGACGTCGCCGTCGCCCTCACGGGCGGAGAGATCGGCGGCGCCCTCAGCGTGCTCGCTCCGGCCGGGAACGGCGGAGCGCTCGCTCGCGTGGCCGCCGCATACGACGACACCGCGCGGGCGCTGGCCTCCTCGGTCAACGAGCTGCACCGGTCGGGTCGGACCACGGCGGGGGAGGCGGGCGGCGACTTCTTCGCGCTCGAGCCCGGCCGCCCCGCGGCCCTCGCACTGCGCGTCGTGCCGACCGGCCTCGACGATCTCGCCCTGGCTGCGCCGGGTGCGGGTGCGCTCGACACCACGATCGCCGACCGGATCGGCTCGCTCGGCGCGGCGGAGTCCGGACCGAGCAGCACGTGGGCGACCTTCGTCACCGGCTTCGGCGTCGCCGTCGCCGGAGACGTGCAGCGCGCCGACGTGGCGGACACCGGCGCCGTCGCCGCCGTCTCGGCACAGCAGGCGAACGCGTCGGTGGACGCCGACGAGGAGACGATCAACCTCCTCACCTACCAGACGGCGTACCAGGCGGCCGCGCGCGTGCTCACCGCCGTCGACGAGGCCCTCGACGTCCTCATCAACCGCACCGGCCTCGTGGGCCGCTGACCCGGAGGCGATCATGATCGGACGCATCACCAGCAGCTCGCTCAGCCAGCAGACGCTGCGCAATCTGCAGGCGAACCTCCTCGAGCGGGATCGCCTGCAGAACCAGGCCACCTCCCAGCGTGCCTTCCGCGCGCCCAGCGACGACCCGGCCGCGGCTGCGGCCGCCCTCGGCGTGCACGGGGAGCAGGCGCGGGTGGCGCAGTACGCGCGCAACATCGGCGACGGGATGGCCTGGGTCACCACCGCGGACACCGCGCTGTCCGCGAGCATCGACCTGCTCAACCGCGCGCGCGACCTCACCGTGCGGGGGGCGAACTCGGGCGCGCTGAGCGACAGCGCGCGCGAGGCCATCGCGGTCGAGCTGGAGAGCATCGGCGAGGAGCTCGTCGGGCAGGCGAACACCCGCGTGCTCGGGCGCAGCGTCTTCGCGGGCACGAGCGACGCCGGTCGCGCCTTCGACCCGGAGACGCACGCGTTCACCGGGACGGGCGCCGACGGCGTGACCCGTCGCATCGGCGACGGGGTGACCGTGCGCGTGGACGCCGATGGCGCGCAGGTGTTCGGAGAGGGCGCGGACAGCGTCTTCGCCCTGCTCTCGGGCATCGCCGCGGACCTCCGCGGCGGCGCGGACATCGGCGCGCGACTGAACGACATCGACGCGCGCCTGGACGCCATGATCACCGCGCAGGCGGCGGTGGGCAGCAGCCAGGCGCAGATCGAACGCGCGGCCGCGCAGAACCTGTCGGTCGCCACGGATCTCGAGGCGCGACGGTCTCACGTCGAGGACGTCGACAGCCTCGAGGTGCTCGTGAAGCTGCAGTCGGCCGAGCTCGTCTACCAGTCCGCCCTGCAGGTCACCGCGAAGAGCCTGCAGACCAACCTCCTGGAGTTCCTGCGATGACCACGACGGCCCTCGGCACATCCGCCCTCGACGTCGCGTTCACGTCGCCGCCGCCGGGGCTGCAGCCGCACACCGCCTTCCGCCTCGAGCCCATCGCCGGCGCCGACGGCCTCTACGCGCTGCGCGCCGTCGACGCCGACCTCCGCCTCTTCCTCCTCGACGCCCTCGGGGGCGCGTACGGGTTCGAGGTCGAGCCGCCACCCGGCGCGCTCGCCGAGATCGAGGCGGAGGACCTCGCGGAGGTCCGGCTGCTGGTCGTCGCGAACCCGGCCGAGGAGGGCGTCTACGTCAACCTGCGCGCGCCGATCGTGATCCACCGCAGCACCGGCCGGGCAGTGCAGACCATCCTCGACGACTCGACGCGGCCCATCCGCCTGCTGCTGGGGGCGCCCGGCCGCTCGTAGCCCGCCCCGGTCGGCGGTGCACCGGTCACGCGACGCGCCAGAGGACCCGCCCATGACAATCGGGCCGCGTTGCCACTACGGTGAGCTATGGGGGAAGTGCCGCCCGTGTCAAGGGGGTTGACGCGGGAGTCGATCGGCGACGTCTCCTTCTTTCCGGCAGAAGAAGAGCGAAAGGCCTCACATGTCCTGTGTGCGCGATCGGCTGATCGTCGATCAGCTTCCGCTCGTCGGATATCTCGTCGCGCAGCACCGCATCGGCGCATCCCGGCACGAGGGGCTCGCCGCCGCGGCGGTGCGCTCTCTGGTCGACGCGGCTGACGCCTTCGACGCGTCCGCGGGCGTCCCCTTCCTCCCGCAGGCGCGGCGCCTCATCCTCGCCGCCATCTCCGACGAGCTGCGCGCCGCCGAACAGGGCCCGGGCGGGACGCCCCGTCGTCCGCGCGAGGCCGAGGCCGTGCGCGATGCCCTCGCCGCCGCGCTCGGGCGCACCCCGGCCGTCGACGAGATCGCGACGACGATGGGCGTGGGCGCCGCCGCCGTCGCCGCCGCGCTGGGCAGTCCGCTGCGCACCATCGGCGACCTCGACGACCCGGCGACGTGCCGCGCGTCGTTCGCGCTGGCCGTCCCCGAGGGCGACGCCGGCGGAGCCGAGCGGATCGCGGTGACCCGGGAGGCGATCTCGGCGCTGCCGCCCCACCTGCTCCGGGTTATCCGGGCGCTGTACTTCGAGCATCGGCCCATCGCGGACCTCGCCGAGGAGCTCCGCGCCACGCCGTCGGAGATCTCGCGCCGGCGCGCCGAGGCGCTGCGTCTGCTGCGCGACGCGCACCGCGACCGCGGCGCGCGCGATGCGCAGCCCGTGCCGCCGGCCGCGCCTCGGGAAGCCGCCCTCCCGTCGTCCCGCCCGGTGGCGACCCCGTAGGAGCTGCGCGGCCGCCGAGGACATCCCGGGGCCGAAGCGGAGCTCGCGCGAGCCGGGCGCTATGCTCGGCATTCTCGAAGCTCGCCCGGCGCTCGAGACCCGATCGGCGCACGGCACGGTCGAGCGCGGAAGGAGGGCGCATGTGCGCGACAGCCCCCGTCGAACGGCCCCGGACGGAGCTCCCCGCATGAGCGCGGCGGCATGAGCGACGACGACCCCGCGGCCGCACTCCGCCCCGGCGAGAGCCGTGCCGAGCGCTTCGACCGCAACTGGAACGAGGTGCTGCAGGAGCTGCGCGTGCTGCAGACCGGCTCCCAGATCATCACCGGATTCCTCCTCGCGCTGGCCTTCCAGCCGGCGTTCGCCGACCTCGGTCCCGGGCAGCGGATCTTCTACCTGGTGCTCGTGGTGATCGCCGCGGTCAGTGCGGTGCTGGCCCTCGCACCCGTCGCACTCCACCGCGTGATGTTCCGCGCGGGGAGGAAGGGCCTCACCGTGCGGTTCGGGCACGTCTGCCTCGTCTCCGCGCTCGCGGTGATCTCGGCGCTCCTGGTGGGCGTGGTCGGCTTCATCTTCGACGTGGTCGTGAGCGATGGCGCCGCGTGGACCGTCGGCTCGGTGCTGGCCGTCGTGCTGCTGGTGCTGTGGGTCGTGCTGCCCGTGCTCATGCGCCGGCGCTCGCGCGCCGACAGCGAGCGGCCGGACAGCGAGCGGGCGGATGGCGGAGGTGCGCCCTCGAGGACGGCGACCTAGGCTGGCGGGCATGTCGCAGCATGCCGTGGGCCTCGCCGTCGCGCAGTTCTCGCCGGGCGCCGACCCGCGGGCGAACCGGGAGGAGATCGCCGCGCTCACCCGGCGCGCCGCAGCGCGCGGGGCGCAGGTGGTCGTCTTCCCCGAGTACGCCAGCTGCTTCGTGCACCCGTTCGACGACTCGGTGCGCGAGAACGCCGAGACCCTGGACGGTCCGTTCGTCGCGCATCTCGTCGCGCTCGCGGCCGAGCACGGCGTGACCGTCGTCGCCGGCCTCCTCGAGCGCGCGGAGGACGCCCGGCGCGTGCGGAACACCGTCGTCGCCGTCGACGCCGGGGGAGTGCGCGCGACGTACCGGAAGGCGCACCTCTACGACGCGTTCGGCCAGCGCGAGTCGGACTGGGTGGAGCCCGGCGAGCTCGCTCCGCCGCAGACGTTCGCCGTCGGCGGCCTCGTCTTCGGCCTCATGACGTGCTACGACCTGCGCTTCCCGGAGTCGGCGCGCGTGCTGGCCGACGCCGGCGTCGACGTCGCGCTCGTGCCGTCGCAGTGGGTGCGCGGACCGCTCAAGGAGCACCACTGGCGCACGCTCCTCGGCGCGCGCGCGATCGAGAACACCCTGTACGTCGCGGCCGCCGATCACACGCCCCCGCTCGCGGTCGGGAACTCGCTCGTCGTCGATCCGCAGGGCGTCGCGATCGCCGCGGTCGGAACGACCACGGACGTCGCCGTCGCGTTCCTCGACCGCACCGCGGTGGAGAACGTGCGGCGGGTCAACCCCGCGCTCGCGCTGCGGCGCTACCGCGTGGCGCCTCGCTGACCTGCGTCGCGCCGCGTCAGGCGCGGAGCGCGGCGAGGCGACGCGCGGCCTCCTCGAGCACCGGGAGCCGCTTGCACGCGGCGAAGCGCACGAGCGTCGCGTACTCGCCGCGGCGCTCCGCCGTCGCGAACGCCGTGAGCGGAATGCCTGCCACTCCCGCGCGGCCGGGGAGCGATCGGCAGAAGTCCGCGGCGTCGTGCACCCCCAGCGGAGCGGCATCGGCGACGGTGAAGTAGCCGCCCTGCGGGGTGGACACCGCGAACCCGGCCTCGCGCAGCCCCTGCCCCAGCAGCTCGCTCTTGCGGCGCATGTCGGCGGCGATGCCGTGGAAGAACGCGTCCGGCAGGCGCAGCGCGGTCGCGATGGCAGGCTGGAACGGCGCTCCGTTGACGTAGGTGAGGTACTGCTTGACGGCGAGGACGGCCGTGATGAGGTCCGCCGGGCCGGAGACCCAGCCGATCTTCCAGCCTGTCGTGCGGAACGTCTTGCCCGCGGAGGAGATCGTGAGGGTCCGCTCCGCGGCGCCCGGCAGCGTGGCGATCGGCGTGTGCGGCCCCTCGTGCACGAGGTGCTCGTACACCTCGTCGGTGACGATCACCGCGTCATGCCGATGCGCGAGCCGGACGATCTCCAGGAGGGTCTCCCGGGTGAAGACCGTGCCGGTGGGGTTGTGCGGGTCGTTGACGAGGATGATCCGGGTGCGGTCGGTGACAGCGGCCGCGAGCTCGTCGAGATCCGGCTGGAAGTCCGGCCATCGCAGCGGCACGGTGCGCAGGGTCGCGCCGGACAGGGCGACGCAGGCCGCGTAGGAGTCGTAGTGCGGCTCGAAGACGACGACCTCGTCGCCCGGTCCGTCGACGAGGGCGAGCAGCGTCGCCGCCAGCGCCTCCGTCGCGCCCGCCGTCACCAGCACCTCCCGGTCGGGATCGAGCTCCAGCCCGTAGAACCGGCGCTGGTGCTCGGCGATGGCGGCGAGGAGGTCGGGGATCCCGCGCCCCGGCGGGTACTGGTTCCATCCATCGGCGATCGCGGCGCGAGCGGCCTCGAGGACCTCCGCCGGGCCATCCTCGTCGGGGAAGCCCTGCCCGAGGTTCACCGCGCCCGTCGCGGCCGCGAGGGCCGACATCTCCGCGAAGATGGTCGGCGCGGGAGATCCATCGGCGCCGAGCAGCCCCGCGCCGGCGGCGGTCCGCTTCCAGGCACCCGAGACGTGTCGCATCGGCTCAGGCTACCGTCGGAGGAAGTCACGTCCGCGGCATACGCGCATCATAGGAAGCGCACAGACTGCAGGATCACTCTGATGGGGACGTGGAAGAAGGAGCACCCATGGACGAGCAGCGTTCCGACGACACCCCCCTCAACATCCCGCCGCGGCCGGCGCCGCCGGCCGGCTACGGCGCACCGCACGGCTACCCCGGCCCCGGTGCCGCGCACGGAGCGCCCTACGGCGCGACCGCGCCCACCCAGCCGCTGCCGCGCGACGAGCAGCAGCACGCGGCATGGGCTCCGGCCCCCGAGAAGCACCGTCCGAAGGGCGGCGGACGCGTCGCGGCCGCGGTCCTCATCGCGGCCCTGGTCGGCGGCGGCGCCGGCTTCGGCGGCGGCTGGGCCTGGAACTCGTTCGCGGACGATGGCGGCACGGTGGCCACCGCGAGCGGCGGCTCCTCGAACATCACCGTCAACAACCCCGGCTCGGTGAACGAGGCCACCGCCGTGGCCACCGAGGTGCTGCCGAGCGTGGTCACCATCGAGGTCGCCGGCGGCTCCTCCTCCGGGAGCGGATCGGGCGTCATCCTCAGCGAGGACGGCTACGTGCTGACCAACACCCACGTGGTGACGCTGGGCGGCACCGCGGGCGACGCCGCCGTCCGGGTGACCACGAGCGACGGCCGCCTGTACGACGCGACCGTGGTGGGCACCGACCCCACGTACGACCTCGCCGTCATCAAGCTCGAGGACGCCTCCGGCCTCACCCCCATGGAGGTCGCGGACTCCTCGAAGCTGAACGTGGGCGCCACCACCGTCGCGGTGGGCGCGCCCCTGGGCCTCGCCAACACGGTGACCACCGGCATCGTCAGCGCGCTCAACCGCAGCATCGAGATCGCCTCCTCCGCGGCGCCCGAGGGCGACAGCGCGGAGGGCGAGGGCGAGGGCTCGAGCCCCTGGTACTTCGACATCCCCGGCCAGGAGGACCAGCAGTCCCAGGCGACCGAGTCGATCGCGATCTCGGTCATCCAGACCGACGCCGCCATCAACCCGGGCAACTCGGGCGGCGCGCTCGTCGACAGCGAGGGCAAGCTCATCGGCATCAACGTCGCCATCGCGACGGCCGACCAGAGCTCGGGCGAGTCCGGCTCGATCGGCGTGGGCTTCGCCATCCCGTCGAACGTCGCCAAGCGCGTCGCCGATGAGATCATCGAGAACGGCTCGGCGACGCACGGGCTGCTCGGCGCGAGCGTTCAGCCGTCGAGCGGCGTGCGCGGCGCGACGGTGACCGGCGCCTACATCGCCGAGGTCGTCGACGGCGGGGGGGCCGCGGAGGCGGGCCTCGAGGTCGGCGACATCGTCACCGAGTTCAACGGCGCGAAGATCAACGACGCGGTCGACCTCACCGCGCAGGTGCGCGCGGCCGCCGCGGGCAGCGAGGCGAGCGTCGTCTACCTGCGCGACGGCGAGGAGCAGACCGCCACCGTCACGCTCGGCACGCTCGAGTAGGCGCGCCGCCCGCACCCGCGGACCGGAAGGACGCCGCCCCACCAGTACGCTCGTGGGGTGGCGTCCTTCTCGTTCGGTGCGGGCAACGCGGCCAAGCTCGCGAGACTGCCGCTGTACGGCCTGGGGCGTCTCGCCACCCTCGTCATCCCGCGCACCGACCGCTGGGCCTTCGGCTGCGGCGCGGGTGTCGGCGACGGGCCGCTCGCGCTGTGGCGCGTGGCGGCGGCGGATGGCCGGAGGGCGGTCTGGCTGTCGACCTCCGATGCGGAGGCGGCCGAGGCCGCATCGCTCGGGATCCCGACGGTCCCGCGACTCTCCTGGCGCGGCTTCTGGGCCACCGCGCGCGCCCGGGTTCTCGTGGTGGCCTACGGCACCGGCGACGTGAACCCGTACGCGGTGTCCGGCGGGTACCTCGTGCAGCTGTGGCACGGCATCCCGCTCAAGCGCATCGGACTGGACTCCGCCGAGACGCTGCGCTTCCCGCTGCTGCCCGACGCCCGCCCGGTGCGGATGGCGCTGGCGGCGGCTTATCGCCGCACGCAGCGGCGCATCCGCCTCCTGCCCGCCGCGTCGCACCTGGTGCGCGGCCGCCTGGAGACGGCCTTCGCGCTGCCCGACGACCGCATCGTCGTCACGGGGGAGCCGCGTGTCGACGTGCTGAGCGCGGGCACCGCGGACGAGCGCCGCGAGCGGGCGCGGGCGCTGCTCGGTGCGGCCCTCGGCGACCTGCCGGCCTCGGCGGGGCTCGTCCTCTACGCGCCGACCTGGCGCGACGGCGCCGCAGACCCCGCGGTGCCCACCCCGGAGGAGTGGCGCGAGATCGTCGACGCGCTCGTCGCGGCCGACCTCGTGCTGCTCGTGCGCTCGCACCGACTGGGCGCCGGCGCGTACGAGCCGCCGTTCTCCACCGACCGCGTCCGCGACCTCGGCGCCGACCGGCTGCGCGACATCACCGCGGCGCTCCCCGGCCTCGACGCACTGGTCACCGATTACTCCTCGCTGGCCTACGACGCGGGGCTCGTGCCGCTGCCGGTGCTGTACCTCGCACCCGACCTGGGGGAGTACCGCGACCGCCGGGGCTTCTACGGCACGTACGCCGAGGTCGCGGGCGCCGACCCCGCGGCAACGTGGGCCGAGCTGCTCGTGCAGCTGCGCGCGCTCGCCGCCGACGACGGCGAGCGAGCCGCGCGCACGGCGAGGTCGGCGGCGCTGAGCCGCCGGGTGCACGCCTTCCGAGACGGCGGCAACGCGCGCCGCGTGTACGACGCGATCCTCGCCCGCAGCGGGCGAGGGCGGACGAGAGGACATCGATGACGATCGCCCGGTTCGAGCAGGACGGTCCGGCGCTCGTCGTCGACGGCACGGGAGCGCTGCCCGCCTCCGCGTCGCTCAGCGGCTCGCGCGTGCGCGTCGCGGGCAGCGTCGAGCAGCGCGACGGCGGATGGTCGGCACGGCTTCCGCTCGTGGCCTCGCGCTGGCGCGGGCCAGAGCGGGCACTGCCCACCGGCCGCTACCGCGTCGCGGTCGACGGCGTCGACATCGACGTCTCCGTGCCCGTCACCCAGCTCGGCGTCCTCCGCGCGCAGGTCGACGGCGACACCGTGCTCGTCGGGCCCCCCGTCGACCCGGTCTACGACTCCGCGGAGGCGCAGGGGTCGCTCGAGCGCCGGTACCTCTCGCACACGACGCCGCTCGAGGACGCGGTGTTCTTCGAGAGCTTCTACGGGCGCGCGGCGAGCTGCAACCCTCTCGCGATCGACCGCGAGATCGCGAGGCGCGCCCCCGGCATCACCCGCTACTGGAGCGTCGTCGACCTCTCCGTCGCCGTGCCCGACGGCGCCGTCGCGGTCGTCGACGGCAGCCCGGAGTGGTGGCGCGCGCGAGGCTCGTCGCGTCTCCTCGTCGTGAACGACTGGCTCCGCCGGCCGTTCGCGCGCCGGAAGGGCCAGCGCGTGCTGCAGACCTGGCACGGGACGCCCCTCAAGCGCCTCGCGCTGCATCGCCGCGGCTTCGCCCCGCGTCGGTGGGGCGCCGTCGTCAAGGAGTCGCGGCGCTGGGATGTGCTGCTCGCGCAGAATCCCTACGCCGCCCGCATCCTCGGTCGCGCCTACGCGTTCCTGCGGAGGCCGGTGTGGATCGAGGGGTACCCGCGCAACGACTCCCTCGTCACGGGCGATCCCGCCGCCGTGCGCGACCGCCTGGGCATCGGCGCGGCCGAGCGCGTGCTCCTGTACGCGCCCACCTGGCGTGACGACCGCGACGAGATCGTGGCGTTCGTCGACCCCGCGCGCCTGGCCGCCGAGGCCGACGCCGTCGTCCTCGTCCGCGGACACTCCCGCACGCTCATTCCGGGACGCGACGTCGCCGGCCCGCGCGTGATCGACGTGACCGCGTACCCCGACACCTCCGAGCTCCTCCTGGCCGCCGACGCCCTCATCACCGACTACTCGTCGGTCATGTTCGATTTCAGCGTCACGGGCAAGCCGATGTACTTCCTCGTGCCCGATCTCGCCCACTACCGGGGCGAGCTGCGCGGGTTCTACTTCGACCTCGCCGAGCGGGCGCCGGGGCCGCTCGTCCCCGACATGGACGCGCTGCTCGCGGCGCTCGCAGCCGACCCCGCCGACTACGCCGACCGGTATGCGGCGTGGCGGCGCACCTTCAACGCGCGAGAGGACGGACGGGCAGCCGAGCGGGTCGTCGCGCGGCTCATCGACCGGGGGATGCTCCCCGTCGCCTGAGCGGGCGGCTCAGGGGAGCGGGGTGTTGCGGCCGGAGAGCCGCGAGGTGTCCACCGTGTCGTGCGCGCCGCGCACGGCGCCGGTGAGGAAGCCGGTTCCCCAGGAGATGTGCATCGTCGGCAGCACGGCCAGCAGCCATCCCCGCTCGCGCCATCCGAAGCGCCCGCCGCCGCGCGCTCCGAGCGCGACGAGTGCGACCAGCGCGACGTAGGCGGCCAGCGGCACGTACACCGCCGATGCCGCGCTCGCCACGGCGATCGCGCCGACGGCCTGCAGCGCGCCGACGACGAGGCCGAGGGCCAGGAGCAGCACGAGCACGGGCGGGGCGAAGTACTTCAGCGAGTTGCGTCGGCCGTAGCGGCGGAACAGCTCACCGCGCCAGCGGCCGGTGGCGAAGAACTGCTGGGCGAGCCGCGTCCACCGCTCGCGCGGCCAGTAGGTGACCGAGAGCGTCGGGTCGAACCACACGCGGTAGCCGGCGGAGCGGATGCGGAGGTTCAGCTCCCAGTCCTCGCCGCGCCGCACGCTCTCGTCGAACAGGCCGACCTCCTCGAGCACCGTGCGCCGCAGCACGCCCAGGTACGCCGACTCCGCCTCGCCCTCGCGCGAGCCGCCGTGGTAGGCGCCGCCGCCGAGCCCGACGGGGGAGTTGTACGCCCAGGCCGTCGCGCGCTGGAACGGCGAGCGGCCATCCGCCCGCATGACGCCGCCGACGTTGCCCGCCCGCGTGCGTGCGAGCGTGTCGAGCGCGCGCGCCGCGTATCCCGGGGAGAGCTCCGAGTGCGCGTCCACGCGGATGATGGTGGGGTGCGAGCTCGCGCGGATGGCCGCGTTCAGTCCCACGGGGATGTCGGCCGCCGGGTTGTCGACGAGGAGGATGCGCTCGTCCTCGGCCGCGAGCCGCCGCGCGAGCTCGGTGGTGCCGTCGGTGGAGGGGCCGAGCGCGAGGATCAGCTCTACGGGGCCCGGCACCTCCTGGGCGAGGGTGGACGCCACGGCGCGGCGGAGGTAGTCCGCCTCGTTCAGCACCGGCATCACGAACGACACCCCGGCGTCGGCGGCGACCGGCGGGGCGTCCCTGCCGGGTGCGCCAGGGCCCGACGGGGGATCGTTACGCATTCGACGATCATCCCACGGCGGCCTCTGCGAACGCCCCCGGTAGCCTTGACCGAATGGGTGTGACGCGAGACGCGAAGAAGGCCGTCCGGATCCTGAAGAAGGCGGTGGCGACGCGGAATGCGCATCGGACCGTGCGTCGGACGCTCGCCGAGCGGCCGCCGCTGCCGGCTCGCGGGTTCCGCATCGCGGTGTACTTCGCCGACAGCTCGGTGAACATGTACCAGATGCGGCAGTGGTACCGACCGCTTCAGGAGCTCTCCGAGCGCTGGCCGGTGGTCGTCATCGCCCGGCACGCCCTCGGCGCCCAGGCCCTGCTGGACGACGCGGCGCTCCCCGTCGCCTTCACGCCCAGCGTCACGAGCATCGAGCGCTTCCTGCGCGAGCAGGACATCCGCGTCGTGCTCTACGTCAACCAGAACACCCGCAACTTCCAGATGTTCCGCTACGGGGAGCGCTGGCACGTCTTCATCAACCACGGCGAGTCCGACAAGATGTACATGACGTCGAACCAGTACAAGGCCTACGACCGCGCCCTCGTCGCCGGCCAGGCCGCGCGAGACCGGCTCTCGCGGGTGCTGTGGGACTACGACGTCGACACGCGCGCCATCGAGATCGGGCGACCGCAGGCCGACCACTACAGCGGCGAGGTGCCGTACCCCGCCGATGACCGCACCGTCGTCCTCTACGCCCCGACCTGGGAGGGCGACCGCCCGGCCGCGCACTACGGATCGGTGGCCACCCACGGGGAGGCGCTCGTCGCGGCCCTGCTCGCGACCGGACGGCATCGCGTCATCTACCGCCCGCACCCGCGCAGCGGCGTGGTGAGCTCCTCCTTCGGCGAGGCCCACCAGCGGATCGTGCAGGCGCTGCAGGCCGCGAACCGCGCAGACCCCGCGGCGCACCACGTGCACGACGACGGCCCCGACCTCGGCTGGCAGCTGGCCGCCGCCGACGTCGCGGTGCTCGACATCTCGGCGATGGTCTACGACCGCCTCGCCGTCGGGAAGCCGCTGCTCATCACCCGGCCGGCCGATCCGGCCGCCGAGGTCGACGAGGGCGGATACCTCTCGGCGTGCGAGTGGCTGGAGACGGCGCAGGCGCCGGACATCGTCGCGCACATCGACCGCGTGCGGAGCGACCCCGAGGCCACGCAGCGGCTCGCGCACTGGGCGCAGCACTACTTCGGCGACACCTCGCCGGGAGCCGCGACGGCGAAGTTCCACGCCGCCATCGAGCAGCTGATGTCCGCATGGGACGAGTGGAGCACGCGCTCCGCATCCTGAGGCGCCGGTCAGCGGGGGTCAGCGGATGGGCCAGCTCCCGTCGAGCGCGCCGTCTCGCTCGATGCGCCCGATGCGGATGAAGTACTCGGTGAGGCTGTCGGCCTGCTCGCGCGCCCAGCCGATCTGCTGGGCGTGCAGCTCGTCGAGGTCCACGGGCAGCAGATCCGCGTAGCGCTCCACGAGCGCGAGCGCGAGGCGCCCCGCGGCCACGGCGTCGGCCGACGCGTCGTGCGCGCCCTCGAGCACGACGTCGTAGTGCGCGGCGACGACCGCCAGGGTGCGCTTGCCGCGCCGGTAGCGATCGCACCCCTTGTCGACCACGAGCGGGTCGAGCACGGGCGTCGGCGAGGCGATCGGCTCCATGCCCCAGCGCAGCGCCTCGTGCTTGAGCATCGAGAAGTCGAACGGGGCGTTGTAGGCGACGACCGGCACCCCCTGCGCGAAGATGTCGCGCAGCGCGGCGATCACCTCGGCCACGACCTCGCGGGCAGGACGGCCCTCCGCCCGCGCCCGGGCGGTGGTGATGCCGTGCACGGCGGTCGCGCCCTCGGGGATCTCGATGCCGGGGTCGGCCATCCAGTGCTGCGCCTGCAGCACCGATCCGTCCGCATCGAGCACGCCCACATACGCCGTGACGATGCGGTCGTTCGCCACGTCGACGCCGGTCGTCTCCAGATCGAAGACGCCGACGCGCTCCAGGCGCGCGCTCGGCGGAGTGAACCACGTGGGGCGCTCGCCCGCGTCGTCGATTTCGAACAGGGGCGGCGGATCCGGCCATGCTGACGCCATAGCTCGAATCTAGGCCGCACCGCCGACGTCGCCGCGAAGCCACCCCGGCGAACGTAGACTCGTGCGGTGCCGGTGCCCTCTCCCTACGCAGCGCGCCTCGCGCGCATCCCCGTCCGCCGCGAGGAGATCGACGCCGGCGGCTCCCGCACCGCCTACTGGGTCTACGGCCCGGACGACGCCGCCACGACCATCCTCGCGGTGCATGGCTTCCGCGGCGACCACCACGGCCTGGAGCCCGTCGTCGCGCATCTTCCCGACGTGCGCGTCGTGATGCCCGATCTGCCGGGATTCGGCGAGACCCCGCCGCCCGCCGATCGACGCCTCGATCTCGACGCCTTCGCGGACTGGCTGACGGCCTTCGCCGCGGCGGCCGCGCCGGGTGCCGCGGTGCTGGGGCACTCCTTCGGCTCGATCGTCGCGGCGGCCGCGGTGGCGGGCGGCCTTCCCACCCCGCGCCTCATCCTGGTGAACCCCATCGGGGCGCCCGCGCTCGAGGGACCGCGCGGCGTGCTCACGCGGCTCGCCGTCTTCTACTACTGGGCAGGCGCGAAGCTGCCGGCCGCGCTCGGCACCGCGCTGCTGCGCTCGCCGGTGATCGTGCGCGTTATGAGCATGGCGATGGCGAAGACCCGCGAGCGCGGGCTGCGGCGCTGGATCCACGATCAGCACGACCGCTTCTTCTCCGGCTTCTCCGACCGGGAGGCGCTCCATGACGCGTTCGTCACGAGCGTGTCGCACGACGTGCGCGCGTACGCGCCGCGCATCGCGCAGCCGACGCTCCTCGTCGCCGCGGACCGCGACGACATCACGCCGATCGAGGCCGAGCGCGCGCTGCGCGGGATGTTCCCCGACGCGCGTCTGGTCGAGCTCGCCGGAGTCGGCCACCTCATCCACTACGAGAAGCCCGCGGAGGCCGCAGAGGCCATCCGCTCGTTCCTCTAGGCGCCCTCAGCGCTCGCGGCGTGCGAGCTCCATGAGGCCGCTCACGCGGTAGGGGATGGCCTCGCTCATGACGAGCGACGTCTCCGTGCGCTCGACGCCGCCGATCGACAGGATGCGCGCGTCGACGTCGAAGAGGTGGCGGGCGTCGCGGCAGGCGACCAGCGCGAGCATGTCGACCTGGCCGCTCACGCCGTGCACCTGCACGACCTCCGGGATGCGTCGCAGCTCGTCGACGATGGCGGGGAGGTCGGGCTGGCGCACGCCGATCGAGAGGAACGCCTGCAGCGGGAAGCCGAGGCCCTCGGTCGAGATCGCGCGCTCGAAGGACTGGAAGACGCCCGCCCGCTCGAGCCGGGCCATCCGCGCCTGCACGGTGTTGCGCGACAGGCGCAGCCGCTCGGCGAGCGCGACGACGGTCGCGCGCGGGTCCTCGGAGAGGGCGGCGAGCAGCTCGAGGTCGACATGATCGAGGGATGCCATAGAGACAGACGGTAACACGCAGGGGCGACGAGAATTGCGCATCCTGCTCAGTCGTTACCGGATCGATTGCGCGTGCTGGTGCGCGCGACGGCGAGCCGTCCGTCAGGCGTCGATGGGCCGTCAGGCGTCGATGGGGACCGCCGAGTACGACAGGAGTGAGAGACGACCCTCGTCGTCGAGGCGGAAGGCGTGCTGCGATCCGTTCGGCACGCGCTCGCCGGGGCGGGGGAACTCGCCGTCCGATGCGAGCGCGATGAGCACGCGGATGAGCGAGCCGTGCGCGACGGCGACGATCGGACCGTCGATGTGGGCGTGATCGGCGGCGAGCTGCCGCAGCGCGGCGACCGCGCGCGTGGCCACGATCTCGTCGGTCTCGGCGTCGGGTCCCATCGCCTGGCGACCGCGCGCCCAGAGATCCTCCGACGTCAGACCCTCGGCGGTGCCGTAGTCGCGCTCGACGAGCCCGTCGTACAGGCGAGGTGCGGGGAGGCCGAGGGCGTCCGCGATGATCTGCGCGGTCTCGTGCGCCCGCACCAGCGGGCTCGCCGCGACCGCCGCGTATCCGCCATCCCGCAGCGCCGCCGCGGCTTCGCGCGCCTGCTCGCGGCCGGTGTCGTTGAGCGGGATGTCGGTGCGCCCCTGGACGCGGCCGAGCATGTTCCAGTCTGTCTGCCCGTGGCGGACGAGGGTGATGACGGTCACCCTCCGACCCTACGCGGCCTCACGCGGCGTGGCGCCGTCAGCCGGCGTCGGCGAGATCGGGGAGAGCGTCGGCGAACGCGGCGAGCACCTCGCTCGCGCTGCCGTCGACCTTCACCGCCGCTCGGTCGTCGGCGCGCGTGCGGCCGCGGTTGACGATGACGACGGGGATGCGGCGACGCCGGGCGCGCTCGACGAGCCGGATGCCGGAGTTCACCACGAGCGAGGACCCCGCCACGAGCAGCGCGTCGCTCGCCGCAACGAGCTGCGCCGCCTCGCGGAACTTCTCGGCGGGGATGAACTCGCCGAAGAACACCACATCGGGCTTCAGCATCCCGCCGCACACGCTGCAGTCGGGCACGACGAAGCCATCGGAAGTCGCGGGCAGCACGTCGCCGTCCGGGCCGAGCTCCACGTTCTCCGGCACCGTGATCCAGGGGTTGTCGCGCTCCACGCGCTCGCCGATGGCGCGGCGGTCGAAGACCTGCCCGCAGCGGGTGCAGAAGACCCGCCGCATGGTGCCGTGCAGCTCGACGACGCGGCGAGAGCCCGCGCGCAGGTGCAGGCCGTCGACGTTCTGCGTGATCACGCCGGAGGCGACGCCGCGCTGCTCGAGAGCGGCCAGCGCGCGATGCCCGCCGTTGGGCTCCGCGGCCGCGAACGCGCGCCAGCCGAGGTGCGAGCCGACCCAGTAGCGGCGGCGGGCGGCCTCGTCGGAGAGGAACGTCTGGGCGGTCATCGGCGAGCGCCGCGGTGCACCCTCGCCCCGGTAGTCGGGGATGCCCGAGTCGGTGGAGACGCCCGCGCCGGTGAGCACGGCCACGCGCCTGCCGCTCAGGACCTCGATCGCGCGATCCGTCTGGGCGCGGGATCCTTCCGTGACAGCCATGCAGCCTCCTCGTGCCGAGTCTAGGTGCGCCGGGCGCACCGGCGGCCGGATGCGACGATGGAGGCGTGATCCTGCACGAGCTCGACGACGCGGCCGACCCGCGACTGACCGACTACCGCGACCTCACCGACGTCGCGCTGCGGCGAGTGAGCGAGCCCGAGCGCGGACTCTACATGGCGGAGTCGGCCAAGGTGCTCGGCCGCGCGCTCGCCGCCGGCCACGCCCCGCGCTCCGTGCTGACCGCCCGCAAGTGGCTGCCCGACGTCGAGCGGCTCGTGGGCCCGCTGGACACCCCCGTCTACGTCGTCCCCGACGCGGTCGCCGAGGAGGTCACCGGCTTCGCCGTGCATCGCGGCATGCTCGCCGCCATGCAGCGACCGGAGCTGCCGGCGGTGGCGGAGATCCTCCGCGACGCCCGCACGGTGCTCGTGCTCGAGGACATCGTCGATCACACGAACGTCGGCGCCGCCTTCCGCGCGGCCGCGGGGCTCGGCGCCGACGCGGTGCTCGTCAGCCCGCGCTGCGCGGACCCGCTGTATCGCCGCAGCGTGCGGGTCAGCATGGGCACGGTGTTCCAGGTGCCGTGGACGCGGCTGCCGGAGTGGGCGCCGCGGGAGGGTGCGGGGGCCGCCGAGGTGCTGCGCGCGTCGGGGTTCCACCTCGCCGCGATGGCCCTCGCCGACGACGCCGTCTCGCTCGACGCGTTCGCCGCGCACCGCCCCGCGCGCGTCGCCTTCGCGATGGGCTCCGAGGGGGATGGCCTGAGCCGCCGCGCGCTCGCCGCGGCCGAGACCGTGGTGACCATCCCGATGGCCGGCGGGGTCGACTCCCTCAACGTCGCCTCCGCGGCCGCGGTGGCGCTGTGGGCGCTGCAGCACCCGCCGGCGGCATGATCCGCCGCTACAGGTCCCAGCCTGCGATCGGCCCGGCCTCGGGGCGCTTGGCGCTCACGAAGTCGCCGGACGACTGGTGCCGCAGCCGCCGCAGCACCCACGGCACGAGGTGCGTGCGCGCCCAGACGAGGTCGTCGGAGCGCGCTTCGCGCCACGTCCGGATGGCCATGGTGTCGGGCTGCAGCGGCTCGAGGTCGCTCGGCACATTGAGCGCGCGCAGCACCATCCGGGCGACCTCGTGGTGCCCGAGCGGATTCATGTGCAGCCGGTCCTCGGCGAAGAAGCGGGGGTCCTGGATCTCGCGGAACGCCCACTGATCGGCCACGATGCAGTCGTAGCGCTCCGCGATCGCGCGGAGATTCTCGTTGTAGATGGCGACCTTGCCGCGGAAGCGCCGGAACACCGGCGTCCAGCCGACGTCGATCCCCGTGAAGATCACGACCGTCGCGCCGCCGGCGCTCAGCCGCGCGACGGCGGCGTCGAACTGGGCGGCGATGTCGTCGGGGTCGGTGCCCGGGCGGATGACGTCGTTGCCGCCCGCGCAGAAGCTGACGAGGTCGGGCTTGAGCGCGAGAGCGGGCTCCACCTGCTCCGCGACGATCTGCGCGATGAGCCGGCCGCGCACGGCGAGATTCGCATAGGCGAAGTCGTCGGCTTGACGCGCGAGGACCTCCGCGACGCGATCGGCCCATCCGCGATGCCCGCCCGGCGCGGTCGGGTCGGGGTCGCCGATGCCCTCCGTGAAGGAGTCCCCGAGCGCGACGTAGCGTCGCCAGGGATGCGACTCCGCCTCGGTGAGAGGGGGGATGACGGGCCCGTCGACGTCTGGCATGTCGCTTCGCCTTTCCTTCCGCTGCGCCTACCGACCCTAGCCCCGAAATCCCTCCGAGCGACGTCGGAGGGGGCGACTATCGTGGGTGCTCGTGCTGAGTCCGTCCTATCCCCAGAGAGCCCCGTGGGGAACCGCGGGCAAGCTGCGCGCCTGGCAGCAGGAGGCGCTCGACATCTACTTCGCCGAGCCCGACCGCCGCGACTTCCTCGTCGCCGCGACCCCGGGCGCCGGCAAGACGACGTTCGCCCTGACGCTCGCGAACGAGCTCCGTCACCGCGGCGACATCGACCGCATCATCGTCGTCTGCCCCACCGAGCACCTGAAGACGCAGTGGGCGGATGCGGCCTCGCGCGTCAGCATCCGCCTCGACCCCGACTTCCGCAACAGCCACTGGCGGCCATCCCGTCAGTATCACGGCGTCGTCGTGACCTATGCGCAGGTGGCGATGAAGCCGGAGGTGCACCGCGAGCTGACGAAGAGCGCGCGCACCCTCGTCATCCTCGACGAGGTGCATCACGGCGGCGACGCGCTGAGCTGGGGCGACGGCATCCGCGAGGCCTACCAGCCGGCCGTCCGCCGTCTGTCGCTGAGCGGGACCCCGTTCCGCAGCGACGATGCGCCCATCCCGTTCGTCGAGTACGCCCCCGACGAGCAGGGCCTGCGCACCTCGATCACCGACTACGCCTACGGGTACGGCCGCGCGCTCGCCGACGGCGTGGTCCGCCCCGTGCTCTTCCACGTCTACTCGGGCCACATGACGTGGCGCACGAAGGCCGGCGACGAGCTCGAGGCGCACCTCGGGCAGGACAACACGAAGGACATCACCTCGCAGGCCTGGCGCACGGCGCTCGACCCGCACGGCGAATGGATGCCCGCGGTGCTGCGCTCGGCCGACCAGCGCCTCACCGAGATCCGCCAGCACGTGCCCGACGCCGGCGGCCTCGTCATCGCCACCGACCAGACGAACGCGCGCGCCTACGCGGAGATCCTCCGGACCATCACGGGTCAGCGGCCCACGGTCGTCCTCTCGGACGAGGCCGAGGCATCCGAGCGCATCGAGCAGTTCGCGGCGAACACGTCGCGCTGGATGGTCGCGGTGCGGATGGTCTCGGAGGGCGTCGACGTGCCGCGCCTCGCGGTGGGCGTCTACGCGACGTCGTCCTCGACGCCGCTGTTCTTCGCGCAGGCCATCGGGCGCTTCGTGCGCGCGCGCAGGCGCGGCGAGGCGGCGAGCGTGTTCCTGCCCAACATCCCCGTGCTCATGGCGCACGCCACCGAGATGGAGCGTCAGCGCGACCACGTGCTGGATCGCGGCGAGAAGGACGAGGACGGCCTCGACGACTCGCTGCTGGAGTCCGCCGAGCGCGGCGAGAAGGCATCCGACGCGCTGACCGAGGAGTTCACGTTCCAGTCGCTCGGATCGGTCGCGCACTTCGACAGCGTCGTGTTCGAGGGCCAGCAGTTCGGGCAGCTCGCGGTGCCCGGCACGGAGGAGGAGCTGGAGTTCATCGGCCTTCCCGGCCTCCTCGAACCCGAGCACGTGCACGAGCTGCTCATGCAGCGGCAGACGCGTCAGTCGCGGCACCGGCAGGTGCGCGAGTCGCGAGAGAAGGACACCGGCGCGGAGCCCGCGCTCCCGGCGCCCCTCCACCGCACGCTCAAGGAGCAGCGCCAGCTGCTGAACAGCCTCGTGGGCGTCTACGCGCGCCAGACGGGGGAGCCGCACGGCGCCGTCCACGCCTGGCTGCGGAAGACGTGCGGCGGCCCTGCCGTCGCGCAGGCGACCGTGGCGCAGCTGCAGACGCGGATCGACACGCTCCGCAAGCGCGTTCACCGCTGACGCTTCGGCGGTCCGAAATGCTGGCAATCGCCGTCTCCGTGCGGGGCGACGACAGCCCCGTGGGTAGCGTGGAGGGATCCCCCCTCACCTCTCCCTGAAGGAGCCGACGTTGCCTGCGCTCTCCGGCCATCCGACCACGCCCACGCCCATCGACCGCCGTCGCTGGGCGCAGTACCTCGTCGACGAGCGCGCGGAGGCCGCAGTCTACGAGCAGCTCGCGCGGCGCCGGTCGGGGGAGGAGCGCGCAATCCTGCTGAGCCTCGCCGAGGCCGAGGGCCGCCATGAGAGCCACTGGCTGCAGCTGCTCGGCGGCGAGCCCGAGAAGCTGCCGTCGGCGAGCATCCGCACGCGCCTCCTCGGCTGGATGGCCGGGCGCTTCGGGTCGGTGTTCGTCCTCGCGCTCGCGCAGAACGCCGAGGCGCGCTCGCCGTACGACGGGGAGCCCGCCGCCACCGCCGCCATGCGCGCGGACGAGAAAATCCATCACGAGGTGGTGCGGGGGCTGGCCGCGAAGGGTCGCCGCCGGCTGTCGGGCACCTTCCGCGCGGCGGTCTTCGGAGCCAACGACGGCCTGGTGAGCAACTTCGCGCTCGTGCTGGGCATCGGCGCAGCCGGCGTCAGCCCGCACATCGTGCTGCTCACCGGCATCGCGGGGCTCCTCGCCGGCGCGCTGTCGATGGGTGCGGGGGAGTTCGTCTCGGTGCGCTCGCAGCGGGAGCTGCTGGAGTCGACCGAGCCGAGCGGGTTCGCCGATGCGGGACTGGTCGACCTCGACATCGACGCCAACGAGCTCGCGCTCGTCTATCGCGCTCGCGGCATGGACGAGGCGGCCGCCCTCGAGCGTGCGCGCAGCGTCATCGAGGATGCGCACGGCGGGAGCCTTCCCGTCCGCGCGCGCCACGGCGAGGCGCACGAGGTCGTCGGCGGGGCGTGGCGCGCCGCGCTGTCGAGCTTCCTCTTCTTTGCGTCGGGCGCGATCATCCCCGTGCTGCCGTGGCTCCTGGGCCTCAGCGGCATCGCCGCGATCGTGGTCGCCCTGGTGCTGGTCGGGATCGCCCTCATGCTCACCGGCGCGACGGTCGGGCTGCTGTCCGGCGGCTCGCCGCTGCGCCGCGGGCTGCGTCAGCTCGGCATCGGCTTCGGCGCCGCTGCGGTGACCTATCTGCTGGGTCTGCTGTTCGGCGTGTCGACGGCGTGACGCGCGACGTGACGCGCCCGGGCGGCGGCTCGGTTCGTCGGGGTCCTCGCGGGGTGGTAACGTTGTCTCTCGGTTCGGGAAACGCGGTGAAAGCCCCGGAGAGCGGACCGACACCCAATGCGCGGGTGGCGGAATAGGTAGACGCGCTAGCTTGAGGTGCTAGTGCCCGTATTAGGGCGTGGGGGTTCAAGTCCCCCCTCGCGCACAGCGGAAGGCCCCGGTCGAGAGACCGGGGCCTTCGCCGTTCCCGGGCAGGGCGCGGCGGCGTTCACCGCTCGGATGGGGGGAGTTCGGCACCACCGAATCGTGCGCCTGCTTGTTCGGTGGTGCGGAAGTCCTGCTCAGGGCGCACATAGCGCGAGTTCGGCACTACCGAATCGGGGGCCCGTTCGTTCGGTGGTGCGGAAGTCGTGCTCAGCGCGCGCATAGCGCGAGTTCGGCACCACCGAATCGGGGGCCCGTTCGTTCGGTGGTGCGGAAGTCGTGCTCAGCGCGCGCATAGCGCGAGTTCGGCACCACCGAATCGTGCGCCTGCTTATTCGGTGGTGCGGAAGTCGCGCTGACGGCCCGGATAGCGCGAGTTCAGCACCACCGAAGGTCGAGGCGTGCCGTGCGCACCGCTCAGCGCCCGCCCGCGAATCCGCCGCCGCCTCCACCGCCCACCAACCCGCCGCCGGTCGCGCCGCTCGAGCTGCTCGACGTGTACGACGCGGACGACGTGAACGAGCTCGTGAAGCGGGTGAGGGAGCCCTCGAGGCCCCCGGTCGCATGCAGGGCGAGTGCGGGGTACCAGACCGGGGCCGTGATGGCGGCGTCTCGGTACCGCACCTCGAGCACCTCCGCCCACTGCTTCTCCTCGCCGAAGAGCATCGCGTAGGGGAGCAGCCTCTCGTACAGGCGCACGACGTCGACGTCCCCGTCCCGCGTCCGCTCGGCGCCCTCCGCCGACTGCAGCATGCGCAGCCGGTCGGCCTCGGCCACCCGGATGAACTCGCGCACTCCGAGCAGGTACTCGTGCGCCTCGGCTCCGCGCCGCGTGTGCACGCGGTGCCGCGCCATCCCCATCAGCGCGCCGACCAGCGCGAGGGCGCCGCCGACGAGGCCGACGACCATCACCGCCTCGTTCTCCCGGCTGGCACCGAGGACGATCAGCACGATCATCGGCACGAGCAGGCACAGCGCGAGCGCCCCGAGGAGCGCACCCAGGCGGCTGCGCTCCTTCCGCAGGTACCCCCGCTCCTCCGCTGCGGTCGATCCCCGCACGGCGAGCGCGGCCATCCGCTCGGCGAAGTCCTCGTCCTCCTCCGGCGGGGAGAAGAGGGCGCCCGGCGTCGCGGGCCGGAAGAGCTCGGACACGGTCGCCCGGTCGAGCTCGTCGCCGGTGCGGTCGGAGTCGAGCAGCCGGAGATCGGGCGAGCCGCCCGCCGCGCTCGACGACGAGCCGACCGGCTCCTCGAGGCGGATGACGCCCGTCACGGCGAGATGCACGATCTCCGCGGCGAGCGCGGGTTTCCCGCTCCCGAGGAGGGGGGCCGCGATGAGGGGAGGAAGATCGGCCGGCACGTCGTACTGGGCGATGACGATGCCCGTCGCGCGCCGGCGACGTCGGCGCATCGTGATCGCCGCGGCGCCGCCGCCCGCGCCCGCCACCGCCGCGAGGCCGCCGAGGATGAGCGGCCCGCCGTCCAGCGCGAAGTCCGGCATCCGTTCCGGCGGCTGCACGACCGTCCCCGGCTCGAGCCCGATCGCCACGGTCACGCCCTCGCTCGGCTCGAGGGCGACGGACGGCACGGTGAACACCGTCGCGTCGTCGCGCTCCTCCTGCCGCACGTCGCAGCGGTCGGTCGATCCGGCCGCACCCAGGTAGCAGGTCGCCTCGCCGGTCAGGCCCTCGCTGAGCACGCCGTCGGCGAAGGAGATCTCGGCCGAGAAGTCCGCCACCGGCTGCCGCCGCTCGACGGGGATGAGGTCCCACTGGAACTCCTCCGCGTCTCCGCCGTCGAGCGGAGCCACGACGTCGTGCAGCGTGTAGCTGATGACATAGGTCTGCTCCCCGTGCACGTAGGCGTCGTCGCCCGTGAGCACCGCGCGGAAGCCGTCCTCCTCCTCGACCTCGAACGGCACCGGCTCGCCCTGCTCGTCGACGACCTCGATCCCCTCGGGAGCGGCGGGTGCCCCCTCGTAGCGCAGCGGGAGCGCGCGCACGATGCCGCGGTTCTGGTCGGCGTCGGGGAAACGCGCCACGAGCGTCTCGGTGACCTCCGCGGTCACCCGGCCGTCGCCATCCAGCGACAGCGCGTAGCTGCCGTGCCATTCGTCGAAGGCGAAGTCGTCGACATCCGCATGCGCGGCGGTCGGGAAGGCCAGGGTCGGGATGGCGAGGGTCGCCAGGGAGAGGAGGGCGCCGGCGGCGAGCGCGACGCGGCCGGGCAGCGGACGGAGGCGTCGTGAGAGCGTCATGATGCCCCCATCCCACCATGAGCGGCGCGCGGGCGCTCGGGTAGCGTGGAGCGCATGCCCGAGATCCCCGAAGTCGCCCGCATCGCCTCCGACCTCATCCGGTTCGACACCACGAACTTCGGCGGCGGCGACGCGAAGGGCGAGCGGGAGGCCGCCGAGTACGTGGGCGCGTACCTCGAGAGCCTGGGGCTCGAGCCGGAGTACTACGAGCCCATCCCACGGCGCACCAACGTCATGGCGCGGGTGGCCGGGCGCGACCGCACGAAGCCCGCGCTCGTCCTGCACGGGCACCTCGACGTGGTGCCCGCCATCGCCGAGGACTGGTCGGTCGACCCGTTCGCCGGGGAGATCCGCGACGGTCTGCTGTGGGGCCGCGGCGCCGTCGACATGAAGAACATGGACGCCATGATCCTCACGGCGGTGGCCGAGCTGCTGCGCGCGGGCGAGCAGCCCGAGCGCGACCTCGTGCTGGCGTTCTTCGCCGACGAGGAGAACGGCGGCGTCGAGGGGTCGCAGCTCGTGGTGCGCGAGCGCCCGGAGTGGTTCTCCGGGGCGACCGAGGCCATCAGCGAGGTCGGCGGCTACTCGATTCCGGTCGGCGACCGCAGCGCCTACCTCCTGCAGGTGGGGGAGAAGGCCCTGCTGTGGGTGACGCTCACCGCGCGCGGCCGAGCCGGTCACGGCAGCCGCTTCCATCACGACAACGCCGTGACGCGCCTCGCCGAGGCGGTGGCGGCCCTCGGCCGCGAGACCTGGCCCGTCGAGCTCACCGTGACGTCGCGGCAGCTGCTCGAGGGCATCGCCGAGATCACCGGCGACGACTCCGGCGACCCCGACCGGCTCGCCGCGCACACGGGGCCCGCGGAGGCGTTCGTGAAGTCCACCTTCCGCACGATCTCCAACCCCACCGGCCTCACCGCCGGGTACAAGCACAACGTCATCCCCGACGCGGCCTCCGCCACCATCGACATCCGCGTCCTGCCCGGCACGGAGGACGCCGTCCTCGCGGAGGTGCAGCGCATCGTGGGGCCAGACATCGAGATCGGGATGTTCCTGCGCGACATCGGCCTGGAGGTCCCGTTCGAGGGCGCCCTCGTCGAGGCGATGGTCGGCGCGCTCGAGAAGCACGACCCGGGCGTCCCGGTGCTGCCGTACCTCCTCGGCGCGGGCACCGACAACAAGGCGCTTTCGACGATCGGGATCACCGGATACGGATTCGCTCCGCTGCGCCTGCCGCGCGAGCTCGACTTCACCGGCATGTTTCACGGCGTCGACGAGCGCGTGCCGGTCGACGCGCTCGAATTCGGACGGCGCGTGCTCACCGATCTCATCCGCTCGTACTAGGTCTCGGCTTCCCGATCATCCGGGAGTCTGACGAGACCGCGGCGACGCGTCGCCTAAAGTCAGGAGGTCGCGCGCTCCGCCGCGGCACCGCGAGAGAAAGACCCCATGTCGTTCATCGAAGCCATCATCCTCGGGCTCGTGCAGGGCCTCACCGAGTTCCTCCCGATCTCCTCGAGCGCGCACATCCGCGTGGTGGGCGAGTTCCTGCCCTCCCACTCCGACCCCGGTGCCACCTTCACCGCGATCACCCAGATCGGCACCGAGCTCGCCGTGCTCGTGTACTTCTGGAAGAAGATCGTCCACATCGTCAAGCAGTGGGCGCTCTCGCTGAGCGGGCGCGTCGCGCGCAACGACCCCGACGCGCGGATGGGCTGGCTCGTCATCATCGGGACGCTCCCGATCGGGGTGCTCGGCTTCCTCTTCCAGGACGTCATCCGCGACGTCTTCCGGAACCTGTGGCTCGTCGCCACCGTGCTCATCGTCTTCGGCATCATCCTCGGCATCGCCGACCGGTACGGTCGCCGCGAGCGCGACATGGCCGACATCACCTACCCGCACGGCCTCACCCTGGGCGTCGCGCAGGCGCTCGCGCTCGTTCCCGGGGTCTCGCGCTCCGGCGCGACGACGACGGCCGCCCGCGCGCTCGGCTACAACCGCACATCGGCCGCCGAGTTCTCGTTCCTGCTCGCGGTGCCGGCCGTGTTCGGCAGCGGGCTCTACGAGCTGCTCCACGCGTTCACCGAGCCGGGGGAGCAGGGATACGGGATGGCCGAGACCCTCGTGGCGACGGTCATCGCGTTCATGGTGGGCTGGGTCGTCATCGCCTACCTCATGCGGTACCTGAAGCGCGGCAGCTTCCTGCCGTTCGTGATCTACCGCGTGGTGCTCGGCCTCGTGCTCTTCGCCCTGCTCGCGACCGGCGTCCTCAGCGCGTTCTGACCCCGGCCCGGCCCGTCCTCGACTCCCCGCGAGACCTCGCGCACGGCGCGAGACCTCGGGGGCCGCACGCGGTCTCGCGCCGGGGCTGAGGTCTCGCGGAGGAAAGACGGCTCAGCGGCGGTCGCCGCGATCCCCGCGGCCGTCGCGCGGGTCGTCGCGGTGCAGGTAGCGCTCGAAGGCCTGCGCGATGGCGTCGCCCGAGGCGTCGGGCGAGTCGACGGTGTCGCGCGTCTGCTCGAGCTGGCGGATGTACTCGCTCATCTCGTCGTCGTCGGCCGCGGCGGCATCGATCGACGCCTCCCAGGCAGCCGCATCCGTGGCGAGGGTCCCCTTCGGCACGATCGCGCCGGTGAGCTCCTCGAGCCGCGTCAGCAGCGCGAGCGTGGCCTTGGGCGACGGGGTCGCTCCGGCGACGTAGTGGGGGACGCTCGCCCACAGCGACAGCGTCGGGATGCCGGCGGACTCCGCCGCGTCGCCGAGCACCGTGAGGATGCCGACCGGGCCCTCGTACGTCGAGCGCTCGAGGCCGAGCTGCGCGCGCACGGTGGCGTTCTCGCTGCTCGCGAACACGGAGATGGGCCGGGTGTGCGGCACATCCGACATCATCGAGCCGAGCGTCACGAGCCCCGTGATGTCCTCGGCGAGCGCGCGGTCGACGAACTCGCTCGCGAACGAGCGCCACGCGCGTGCGGGCTCGTTGCCCGTGATCGTCCAGAACCACACCTCGCCCGCGCCCTGCGCGGGGCGGTGCAGTGTGGCCTCGGGCCAGCTCAGCGTGTGCCCGCCCTCGCCGTCGGCCTCGCGCTGGGGGCGCGTGTACTGGTAGTCGAAGTACAGCTCCGGGTCGACGGAGAACGCCCGACGGAGGTCGGCCTCCTCCCGCAGCTGGCGCACCGCGCCCGTGGCGGCCTCTCCGGCGTCGTTCCAGCCGTCGAAGGCCGCGACGATGATCCTGCGTCCGAGTGTCTGCACCGGGTTCCCTCCTCCCGCAGCGCGGGTGTCCGTCCAGGGTAGTCCCGGACGCCTCCCGACTAGGCTTATCCGGTGACACTGACGCAGCCCCTCGCCGTGCTCTGGGACATGGACGGGACCCTCATCGATTCCGAGCCGTACTGGATGGCCGCGGAGACGCCGCTCGTCGAGAGCTTCGGCGGCACCTGGACCCACGAGGACGCGCTGCAGCTCGTCGGACTCGGGCTGCACGACGCCGCGCGCGTGCTGCAGACCGCCGGCGTGCGGATGGAGGCGGACGCCATCGTCCAGCACCTCACCGACGAGGTCCTGCGGCAGATGGGCGAGCTCGGCGTGCCGTTCCGGCCGGGCGCGGCGGAGCTCCTCCGCAGCCTGCGCGACGCGGGCATCCGCACCGGCCTCGTGACGATGTCGATGCACCGGATGGCCGCGGCCATGGTCGACCTGCTGGGATTCGACGCGTTCGACGTCGTCCTCGGCGGCGATGACGTCGCCCACCCGAAGCCGCATCCCGACCCCTACCTGCACGCCGCCCGCGCGCTCGACGTCGACATCGCCCACACCGTGGCGATCGAGGACTCGGCGAACGGTCTGCGCTCCGCCGTCGCGTCGGGGGCCGTGTCCCTCGGCGTCCCGCACTTCGTCTCGCTCGACGGCGTCGGCGCGCACGCGCTGTGGCCGACCCTCGAAGGGCGCGACGCGGAAGACGTGTCCGCGCTGTACCGCGCCCACCGCTCCTGACCCCCATCCTCCGGAGGACCCCATGACCGCGCCTCGCGGCCCCTTCCGCTTCGGCGACCGAGTGCAGCTCACCGGTCCGAAGGGGAAGATGCACACCATCACGCTGCGCGAACGCGGCGAGCTCCACACCCACCACGGCGTGCTGCGCCACGAGCAGCTCGTCGGGCTGCCCGACGGCTCGGTCGTGGCGAACACCGGCGGGCACGAGTACCTCGCCCTGCGCCCGCTGCTGCGCGACTTCGTCATGTCGATGCCGCGCGGCGCGGCCATCGTGTACCCGAAGGACGCCGCCGCGATCGTCGCGCAGGCCGACATCTTCCCGGGCGCGGTGGTCGTCGAGGCCGGCGTCGGCTCGGGCGCCCTGTCGCTGTCGCTGCTGCGCGCGGTGGGCGACTCCGGGCGCCTCGTCTCCTTCGAGCGCCGCATGGAGTTCGCCGAGGTCGCGATCGCCAACGTGGAGACGTTCTTCGGCGAGCGGCCCGCGCAGTGGTCCGTCGTGGAGGGCGACCTCGCCCATGCGCTTCCCGGAGCCGTCGAGCCGGGCAGCGTCGACCGCGTCGTGCTCGACATGCTCGCCCCCTGGGAGGTGCTCGAGCCCGTCGCCGACGCGCTCGCCCCCGGCGGGGTCGTGATCTGCTACGTCGCCACCGCCACGCAGCTCTCGCGGGTGGCGGAGTTCCTGCGCGGCCTCGGCTGCTTCACGGAGCCCGAGGCCAGCGAGACGATGGTGCGCGGATGGCACGTCGACGGTCTCGCCGTCCGTCCCGATCACCGCATGGTCGCGCACACCGGCTTCCTCATCACCGCGCGCCGCCTCGCGCCCGGCGTCGTCCCTCCCGAGGTGAAGCGTCGCGCATCGAAGAAGAGCTACACCGACGACGACCTCGAGGTGTGGACCCCGGGCGCCGTGGGCGACCGCGACATCACCGACAAGAACCTCCGCAAGCGGGTCCGCGACGCCCAGCGCGCGGCGGAGGGCGCGCGCCTCGCGGCGGCGTCGGGCGAGGACGGCGCGGATGCTTAGACTGATGCCCGTGCGCCAGAAGACCCCCGCTCTGCTCTCCGTCGTCGCCCTGACCGGGCTCGCCCTCACCGGGTGCGCGCCCGCAGGGAGCGCCGCCGCCTCGTGCGACCGGGCGGCCGGCGCGGACGCGGACCTCGCGACCCTGGTGCAGGTCTCGGGCTCGAGCGACGCGGCCCCCGAGGTCGACATGCCGACCCCGTTCCCTGTGGACGAGACCGAGTACGTCGATGTCGAGACGGGCGACGGCCCCGCGATCACCGACATGGGGCAGGCCGCCGTGCTCGACATGACGCTCTTCGACGGCGCGACGGGGGAGCCGATCATCGGCACCTCCTACAGCGGCGACGAGACCAGCGTCGGCGCGCTGTCGCAGTGGACCACGCAGTTCCCCGGGCTCGAGGACGCCCTGCAGTGCGCCACGGAGGGCTCTCGCGTCGTCGCCGCGCTCGGCGAGGACGGCATCTCGGACGAGGCCCGGCAGGCGTATGCGCAGGCCGGCTTCCCGCAGGAGGGGTCGATCGTCGCGGTCGTCGACGTGCGGAAGGTCTACCCGGCCGCCGCGACCGGGTCGCCGCAGTACAACGACGGCTTCGGCCTGCCCAGCGTGGTGCGCGCTCCCGACGGCCGGCCCGGGGTCATCGTGCCGGACGCCCCGGCGCCGAAGGAGCTCGTCGTGCAGACGCTTCTCAAGGGCGACGGCGAGAAGCTCACCGCCTCCGACACGCCGCTCGTGCACTACACGGGCGTGCTGTGGGAGGAGAAGACGGTCTTCGACTCGTCGTGGGAGAAGGGGTCGCCCGTGCCCTTCCCGCTCGACGGTGTCATCGAGGGCTTCACACAGGGCCTCGTGGGACAGACCGTCGGCTCGCAGGTCATGATCGTCATCCCGCCGGAGCTCGGCTACGGCGAGGAGGGCCAGGGCACGATCCCCGGCGACGCCACGCTCGTGTTCGTGGTCGACATCCTCGGCGTGCAGGACGCGCCCGCGCAGTAGCGCGGGCGCGCCCCGGCGCCGCCGCCGTCCCTAGGATGGGGAGGTGGCCGAGCGGATCCCAGCGGAAGAGCGACTGATGAATCTCGTCGTCGCCCTCGTGGCGACCGAGATCGGGCTCACCAAGCAGCAGATCCTCGACAGCGTGTCGGGCTACCGGCAGCGTGCCGGCGCCCGGTCCGACGCGCTCGACAAGATGTTCGAGCGCGACAAGGACGAGCTGCGCGCACTCGGCGTGCCCCTGGAGACGATCCCCTCCAGCACCGACCCCAACGACCTCCGCGAGGCGCGGTACCGGATTCCGAAGTCCGAGTACCTCCTGCCGGAGGACATCGCCTTCACGCCGTCGGAGCTCGCGGTGCTGAGCCTCGCCGGCGACGTCTGGAGCACCGGCTCGCTCTCCGCCGACGCCCGCTCGGGACTCCGGAAGATCCGGGCGCTGGGGATCGACGTCGACGAGCCGATCCTCGGCTTCGCTCCGCGGCTGACCGCGCAGGACCCGGCGTTCGCTCCGCTCCAGGCCGCGATCGAGGCCTCCCGCGTCGTGACGTTCGACTACCTCAAGCCGGGCGAGGACCGCGCGAAGCGCCGTACCCTCGCACCGCTCGCGCTCGTGGAGTACGAGGGGCGCTGGCACGTGTACGGACGCGACCTCGGCGCGGGCGCCGACCGCACCTTCCTGCTGTCGCGGGTGACGGGGGAGGTCGTCGCCGAGCGTGAGACCTTCGACCCCGCCGACCGCGAGGGCGCCGGCGACCGCGCGCTGGCCGGCCTCGAGGCCCTCGCTGCCCGGCAGCGGGCGCTCGTGGAGGTCACGCCCGGCAGCGAGGGCGAGCTGCGCCTGCTGCGTCGGGCGACACCCGCGCGACAGGGGCACCTCGTCTCGTATGTCGATCGCCACATCTTCGCCGACGAGCTCGCTTCGTACGGCCCGGAGGTGCGCGTCGTCGAGCCTCCGGAGCTGCGCGACGCGGTCGTCGAGCGGCTGCGGGCGGCCGCCGCCGTGCACGAGGGAGACGCCTCGTGAGCGCGCAGCGACCGCTCCTCGCCGGCGACCAGGTGCGGATCCTCCTCACGCTCGTGCCGTTCCTCTTCGAGCGCGGCGAGGTGAGCGTCGCGGACGCCGCGGCCGAATTCGACGTGACGCCCGAGCAGATGCGCCGCCTCGTGCGCCGGCTGCCCCTCATCGGGCTGCCGGGCGAGGACGGCTGGTTCCAGATGCCCAACGAGATGTTCGACATCGACTGGGATCTCCTCGACGAGCACGACGCCATCCTCATCAAGGAGAAGGTCGCGCTCGACCGCGCTCCCCGGCTCACCGCGCGCGAGGCGGCGGCCCTGCTGGCCGGCCTCCAGCTCGCGCGGGGCATCCCGGGCGTCGCCGACTCCGAGGTGTACGGCCGCCTCGTCGAGAAGCTCGCGCGCGGCGCCTCGGCCGCACCCGCCGATCTCGTCGTGGCGCCCGAGCCCGTCGACGAGGTGCGCACCCTCGTCTCCCGCGCCCTCGGCGCGCACGTCGCCGTGTCGTTCACCTACCGTGCGCCCGATGCCGGTCCCACCACCCGCACGGTGGACCCCATGAACGTGCTCATCACGAACGGCCAGTGGTACCTGCAGGGCTGGTGCCACATGCGTCGCGCGGTGCGCACCTTCCACCTCGACCGCGTGAGCGATGTGCGCCTCACCGACATCCCCGCCGCGCGCCGCGACGAGCCGGCGCCGGTTGATCCCGGCGAGGGCGAGACCGACCGGATGGCCGTGGTGCGGTATCCGGCGGCCGTCGCCCCGCTGCTCGGCGACTACCTCCGGCACGCGGAGGTGACGGAGGAGAACGGGATAGCGACCGCGCGCATCCGCCTGGCGGACCCGCAGACCCTGCGGCGCCTGGCGGCGCGCCTCGGCGGACGGCTGGAGATCGTCTCGCCGGCCGACGCTCGACATGCCGCCCTCTGCTGGGCGCGGGCTGGGCTGGATCTGTACTCCGAGGACTAGAATCGGCCTCGACCCCGGACTACCGACCGATGGAGACCCCTCATGCTCGGCAACCTCAACGGCTGGCACCTTCTCATCCTGCTCGCCGTCATCCTCCTCCTCTTCGGGGCCGCCCGACTCCCCGCGCTCGCGAAGAGCGTCGGTCAGTCCGCCCGCGTGTTCAAGGGCGAGATGAAGCAGATGAAGGAGGAGAGCGGGGACGAGCAGGCGACGAAGCCCGCCGACACCGGCTACACCCTGAATGGCGAGCCCGTGGAGCGCCCTCGCGCCGACGGCACCGCCGGCGGCTCTCCGCAGAGCTAGCGCGGCATGGCGACGACCGACACGGAGGTCGCCGTGCCGGACGACCAGCCCTACCGCGACCGGAAGATGACCCTCGGCGCGCACCTCATCGAGCTGCGCCGACGGCTCATGATCGCGGCCGCGGCGCTGGTCGTGGGCATGGTGGTCGCCTTCATCATCACCGACCCCGTCATCACGCTGCTGACGGAGCCGATCGCGCACATCGCGCGCACCCGCGGTGACGACTTCGCGCAGCTGAACTTCGACTCCGTCACCGCCGGATTCGACATGCGCATGCGGATCGCGTTCGCGCTGGGCCTGCTGATGTCTGCGCCCGTGTGGCTGTGGCAGATCTGGGCGTTCATCATGCCGGGTCTCACGCGCAAGGAGGTGCGCTACACCGTCTGGTTCATGGTCACGGCCATCCCGCTGTTCTTCGTGGGCTGCTACGTCGGACTCGTGATCATGCCGCACGTGATCGAGCTGATGGCCTCGTTCGTGCCCGAGGCCGGTGCGCAGTTCTACAAGTACGACTACTACTACGACTTCGTCTTCAAGCTGCTGCTCGTCCTCGGCGTCGCCTTCGTGAGCCCCGTGTTCCTCGTCGCGGTGAATCTCGCGGGCATCGTCTCGGGCAAGGCGATCATGAGGGGCTGGCGCATCGCCGTCGTCGTAGCGACTGCATTCGCCGCCATCGCCACGCCCGCAGCCGACATCACCTCCATGCTGCTGCTGGCAGGCATCCTCATCGTGCTGTACGTCCTGGCGGGCCTGCTGTCGATGCTGTTCGATCGGCGCAAGCGCAAGCGCCATCCGGAGATGTTCGTCGATCCCGACGCCTGATCGACGCCGGCGGTCCGCACGGCGGGTAGTGTTCGGAATATGAGCGGCCCGAGCCCATCCGAACGCTACGCAGCCGCCCGCGAGAGCCGGCGGCACCCGCTCTCCACCGCCTTCGCGGATGAGCAGCGGTTCGAACTCGACCCGTTCCAGGTCGCCGGGTGCCACGCGCTCGAAGACGGGCGCAGCGTGCTCGTCGCGGCGCCGACGGGGGCGGGCAAGACCATCGTGGGCGAGTTCGCCGTGCACCTGGCGATGCAGACGCCGGGGGAGAAGGCGTTCTACACGACGCCGATGAAGGCGCTGTCGAACCAGAAGTTCCGCGAGCTGCAGGACATCTACGGCGAGGACGAGGTCGGCCTCCTCACCGGCGACACGAACATCAACGGCAATGCGCGCGTGGTCGTCATGACCACCGAGGTGCTCCGCAACATGATCTACGCCGGATCGTCCGCGCTCCGCGGCCTCCGCTACGTCGTCATGGACGAGGTGCACTACCTCGCCGACCGCTTCCGCGGCGCGGTGTGGGAGGAGGTCATCATCCACCTCCCGCGCGGCGTGCGGCTGGTCTCCCTCAGCGCGACGGTGTCGAACGCGGAGGAGTTCGGCGACTGGCTCGACGCGGTCCGCGGAGACACCGAGGTCATCGTGTCGGAGACGCGCCCGGTGCCGCTCGAGCAGCACGTGCTCGCCCGCGGCGACCTGCTGCCGCTGTTCGACGAGCGCGCCGGTGCCGCCGCCGCGCAGGTGAATCACGAGCTGCTGCGCCTCCGGTCGTCGCTCGGGGGCCGCGGCGGCGACTCCTACGCCGACCGTCGCCGCCGCGGGCGCCGCCCGCCGAGCCACGCGCCCGTGCGCCGCCCCGAGCGGATGGATCGGCCCCAGGTCATCGAGCTCCTCGGTCGGCAGAACCTGCTCCCGGCGATCTTCTTCATCTTCAGCCGCGTGGGCTGCGACCAGGCCGTGCAGCAGGTCCGCCGCTCGGGCGTGCGACTCACCTCGCTCGAGGAGCGCGACGAGATCCGGCGCATCGTGCGCGCGCGGGTCTCGGCCCTGCCGGAGGAGGACCTCGCGGTCCTCGGCTTCTGGGAGTGGAAGGAGGACCTCGAGCGCGGGGTCGCCGCGCACCACGCGGGGCTCCTGCCCGCCTTCAAGGAGGTCGTCGAGGAGCTCTTCCAGCGCAAGCTCGTCAAGGCCGTCTTCGCGACCGAGACGCTCGCGCTCGGCATCAACATGCCCGCGCGCACCGTGGTGCTGGAGAAGCTCGAGAAGTTCAACGGCGAGGCGCGCGTGCCGATCACACCCGGCGAGTACACCCAGCTGACCGGACGCGCGGGTCGACGTGGGATCGACGTGGAGGGCCACGCCGTCGTGCAGTGGACCGACGCCCTCGACCCGCAGGCGGTCGCGTCGCTCGCGTCGCGGCGCACGTACCCGCTGAACTCCAGCTTCCGCCCCACCTACAACATGGCCGTCAACCTCATCGACCAGTTCGGCAAGGAGCGCGCACGGGAGATCCTGGAGTCCTCGTTCGCGCAGTTCCAGGCCGACCGGGCCGTCGTCGGCCTCGCGCGCCAGGTGAAGGAGGCGGAGGACTCGCTGGCCGGCTACGAGAAGGCCATGGCGTGCCACCGCGGCGACTTCGCCGAGTACTCCGGCATCCGCCGCGAGCTCAGCGACCTCGAGAAGCTCGACAGCAAGGACGTGAGCGCCTCGCGCGCCCGTCGCCAGCAGCGTCTGGACCGCATGCAGAGCCTTCGCAAGCGCATGCAGCGCCATCCCTGCCACCAGTGCCCCGACCGCGAGAAGCACGCGCGGTGGGGCGAGCGCTACTGGCGGCTGCGCCGCGACATCGGCAAGATGCGCAAGCAGATCGAGGGGCGCACCGGCAGCGTGGCGCGGCAGTTCGACCGCATCCTCGACGTCCTCGCCGAGCTCGACTACGTCGAGCCGACCGACGACGGGCTCGCGATCACCGCCGCCGGCGCGCGCATGCGCCGCATCTACGGCGACCGCGACCTGCTCGTCGCCGAGTCGCTCCGGCAGGGTCTGTGGACGCGGCTCGACCCCGCATCGCTCGCCGCTCTCGCCTGCTCGCTCGTGTACGAGCCGCGGCGCGACGAGTCCGTGGATCCCCGGGCGCTGCCGCGCGGTCCGTTCCGCGAGGCGCTCGCGGAGACCGAGGATCTGTGGAGCCGGCTCGACGACCTCGAGCGCGAGCACGGGCTGCCGGGCACGAGCGTGCTGTCGACGTCGCTCGCGCCGGCCATGCACATGTGGGCGCGAGGGCACGCGCTGGACCGCGTGCTCACCGTCGCCGACATGGCCGCGGGCGACTTCGTGCGCTGGGCCAAGCAGACGATCGACCTGCTCGATCAGCTCTCCGTCGTCGCCGAGGGCGACCTGTCCCGCGCCGCACGCGCAGGTCTCGAGGCGGTGCGCCGCGGGATCGTCGCGTACAGCTCGGTGTGAGGGGCGCCGGCAATAGGCTGGTGCCCATGCCCGTCCGCCCGCTGCTGCCGCTGTGGGGAGCCCTTCTCGCGGCGGCTGTGGGCGGGGTGGCGCTCGACGCATCGTTCCCGTCTCTCGGGATCTGGCCGCTGGCGTTCCCGGCCGTCGCGCTCTCGCTCGTGAGCCTCATCGGCCGGAGCGCGTGGTCGGCGTTCCTCGTCGGCGTCGTGTTCGCCGCCGCGTTCTACTTCCCGCACATCTCCTGGGCGGACACGTTCCTCGGCGACGACCCGTTCGCGTGGGCGCCTTGGGTGGCGCTGGCGTCGGTGGAGTCTCTGCTCCACGGGGCAGGGGCGGTCCTCATCGCGCTCGCCTACCGGTGGATTCCCCGCGCCCGCGACACCACGGCCATCCGCGCCCTCGTGCTGCCGGCCGTCGTGGCCGCGATCTGGACCTGGCGGGAGACCACCCTCGGATCCTGGCCGTACGGCGGCTTCGCGTGGGGCCGCATCGCCATGACCCAGTCGGAGAGCCCGCTGGCCCGGGTGACGTCGTGGGTCGGGGTGAGCGGCCTGACATTCCTCATGGTGCTCCTGTGCGCGCTGCTCGTCGAGGCCGTGCGCCTCGCCGCCCGCACGCCGGCCGCGCGTCGGGCGTGGCTCGTGGTGGCGCCCGTCCTGACGGCGGTGGTGCTCCTCGTGGTGCCGCAGTTCCCCACGGCGCCCGTCGGCTCGATCTCGGTCGGCGCCGTGCAGGGGAACGGCCCGGCCGCCTACATGGACGCGCGCGCGCCGTTCGACGTCCTGAACGCGCAGATCGCCGCGTCCGCTCCGCTGCGCGAGCAGGACGTCGACGTCGTGCTGTGGCCGGAGGGCGGCGTCGACAGCGACCCGCTCTACAACACCGGCACCGCGCGCGTTCTGGACGAGCTCGTCGACGCGTACGGGGCGCCGCTCCTCATGAACGCGGCCTCCGCGCGCGGCGGCGACCCGACCTCGCCCGAGGTGCCGATCTACAACACGTCGATGCTGTGGACGGGGGACGGGGAGCCGCAGCTGCACTCGAAGCGGCACCCGGTGCCGTTCGGGGAGTACGTGCCCGATCGCCCCTTCTTCGAGGCGCTCGCGCCCGACCTCATCGGGCTCATCCAGCGCGAGTACACACCGGGCGACGACTCGCCGGTGTTCGAGGTGGGCGCCGCGCGGATCGGTCTTGCGATCTGCTTCGACGTGATCTCGGATGGCCTCATCGGCGAGGGGATCGGCGACGGCGCGCAGGTGTTCATGTTCCAGACGAACAACGCCGACTTCCGCGGGTCCGACGAGAATCTGCAGCAGCTCGCGTTCGCCCGCATGCGCGCGATCGAGACCGGGCGCAGCGTCGTGAACCTCTCCACGACCGGCACCAGCCAGATCATCGCCGCCGACGGCGCCACCCTCGACGCGCTGCCGATCGACGAGGCGGGCTTGATGGTCGCCGACGTGGAGCTGCGCGATGGGACGACGCCGGGCGTCGCGATCGCGCCGGCGGTCGACGCGGCGATGCTCCTCGGCCTCGTCGCCCTCGTCCTCGCCGGGGTCCTGGCCCCTCGTCGCGGCCGCGCCTAGGATCGATGCCATGAGCGACGACCCGGAGAAGAAGTACTGGTACAACCTGCGCACGGGCGAGGTCGAGTTCGGTCTGGTCTCGCCGTCGGTCGACCGCGCGGGGCCCTTCGACACCGCCGAGGAGGCCGCGCAGGCGCCCGAGGTGATGCGCGCCCGGTCGCGCGCGTGGGCCGAGGAGGAGGCGCGCGAGGACGGTTGGTCGCAGACCGGCTCGCGGGGCGCCGACCAGTAGTCTGAGAGCGCGCGTCGCAAGCGGACGCCGGAGAGGATCCGATGGACAAGCAGAGGGACTTCGTGCTCCGCACGATCGAGGAGCGCGGCGTGAAGTTCGTGCGCCTGTGGTTCACCGACGTGCTCGGCACCCTCAAGTCGGTGGCGATCGCGCCGGCCGAGGTCGAGGGGGCCTTCAGCGAGGGCATCGGGTTCGACGGCTCCGCGATCGAGGGACTCACCCGGTCCTACGAATCGGACCTCCTGGCCATCCCCGACCCGTCGACCTTCCAGATCCTGCCGTGGCGCGGCGAGGTCGACCCGACCGCGCGCATGTTCTGCGACATCACCACGCCGGATGGCCAGCCCGCGCCGGCCGAGCCCCGCAACGTGCTGAAGCGGACGCTGGCGAAGGCGGCCGACGCCGGCTTCACCTTCTACACGCACCCGGAGATCGAGTTCTACCTGCTGAAGTCGCGGAAGTTCGGCGCCGAGGGGCCGGAGCCCGTCGACCGCGCCGGCTACTTCGACAACGTGCCGGGCGGCACCGCGCACGACTTCCGCCGCCGCGCCGTGCGCATGCTCGAGGACCTCGGCATCTCGGTCGAGTACAGCCACCACGAGGCCGGGCCCGGGCAGAACGAGATCGACCTGCGCTATGCGGACGCCCTCACGATGGCGGACAACATCATGACCTTCCGCACCGTGGTCAAGGAGGTCGCGATCGAGGAGGGCGTGCACGCGACCTTCATGCCGAAGCCGCTCGCGCAGGAGCCCGGCAGCGGCATGCACACGCACATGTCGCTCTTCGAGGGCGATGTGAACGCGTTCTTCGAGGAGGGCGCCCAGTACCAGCTCTCCCGCGTCGGCCGGCAGTTCATCGCGGGGCTGATGCGCCACGCGAACGAGATCTCGCTCGTCACCAACCAGTTCGTCAACTCCTACAAGCGGCTGTGGGGCGGCGACGAGGCCCCGAGCTACGTGACCTGGGGCCACAACAACCGGTCGGCGCTCATCCGCGTGCCGCTGTACAAGCCCGGCAAGGGCGGCTCGGCGCGCATCGAGTACCGCGCGATCGACTCCGCGGCCAACCCGTACCTCGCCTACTCGCTCATGCTCGCCGCCGGCCTGAAGGGCATCCAGGAGGAGTACGAGCTCGCGCCCGAGGCCGAGGACAACGTGTGGGCGCTCTCCAGCGCCGAGCGCCGTGCGCTGGGTTACCGGCCGCTGCCGACGAGCATGTACGACGCCATCCAGCTCATGGAGGACAGCGAGCTCGTCGCCGAGACGCTCGGCGAGCAGGTGTTCCGCTACGTGCTCGCGAACAAGCGGCGGGAGTACGACGCGTACCGGGCGCAGGTGACGCAGTACGAGCTGACGTCGACGCTCGACGTCATCTGACGCGCGCGATGACGACGGGAAGCCGCGCATCGGGCCTCACGGGCCTCGCTCGGATCGGCTTCAGCTCGCTCTCGCGCGCCGACGCGGAGCTCGACGAGCTCTCGGAGCTCGTCGGCATCGCGCGCGACGCGCTTCTCGTCGAGGCCCCGCGCGCCGCCGATCCGACCGAGGCGCTCGACGGCCTGCTGCGGATCGCGCGGCGGGACCCGGAGAATGCGGGCGCCGTCCTCCGCGACGAGCGTGGGCGCGCGGTGATCTGGCGGCTGCTGGGCGCCTCCCGCGGCTTTGCCGACTTCTACCTGCGGCGCCCCGGCTCCCTGCCGGCGCTGCTCGACGCGGGGCGCGTCCTGCCCGATGACGCGGCACTGCGCGCGGCCATCCTCGGCGCGGTCGGCGCGGAGGGCGGCTTCGCGGCCGACGCGGGGGAGTCCGCCTGGGTGGCGCTGCGCGTGGCGTACCGCGAGCAGCTCGCTCGGATCGCCGCCTACGACCTGCTGTCCGACGACCCCGTCGAGGCGGTGCGGGCGGTGTCGGCCGCGCTCGCGGATGCGGCGGGCGCCGCGCTCGAGGCCTCGCTCGCCGTCGCGCGCACGCGCGTGGCCGGGGGTGGGGCGGGCGTCTTCCCGCGTTCGGAGGTCGAGCAGACCCAGCTCGCGATCATCGGGATGGGCAAGGCCGGCGCCCGCGAGCTCAACTACGTCTCCGACGTCGACGTCATCTTCGTCGGCGGCGCGGCGCCCGATGCCGAGATCACCGAGCAGCGCGCGCTCGACATCGCGCACCGGCTCGCGGTGCAGACCACGCGCGGCATCTCGGAGATGGAAGTCGAGCCGCCGCTGTGGGAGGTCGACGCGAACCTGCGGCCGGAGGGGGCGAAGGGCGCCCTCGTCCGCACCCTCGCCTCGCACCTGACGTACTACGACCGCTGGGCGCACACGTGGGAGTTCCAGGCCCTCCTCAAGGCGCGTCCGCTCGCGGGAGATCCCGACCTCGGCGCGGCCTACGTCGCGGGAACCCAGCCGAAGGTGTGGGCGAGCGCGGGGCGCGAGAGCTTCGTCGACAGCGTGCAGAGCATGCGCGAGCGGGTCATGGAGCACATCCCCGCCGACGATATGCCGAACCAGCTGAAGCTCGGCCCCGGCGGCATCCGCGATGTGGAGTTCGCGGTGCAGCTCATTCAGCTCGTCCACGGGCTCGTCGACGAGGCCATCCGTCAGCCCGCCACTCTCGATGCGCTCGACGCGCTCGTGGCGGAGGGGTACATCGGCCGCGAGGATGCGGCGACGTTCGCGCGCGACTACCGCGTGCTGCGCCTGCTCGAGCACCGCCTGCAGCTCGTCGGCCTCTCGCGCACGCACCTCATGCCCCGCACGGAGGAGGGCTTGCGCGCTCTCGCGCGGGCGAGTGGCCTCGCCGACACCGGGGAGGGCGTGCAGCGCCTGTGGGAGCGGATCAAGCGCGAGGTGCGCGAGGTGCACGTGCGGCTGTTCTACCGGCCGCTCCTGTCGGCCGTCGCGGCCCTGCCCGAGGACCAGCGCAGCCTCACCGCCGACGAGGCGCACGCGCGTCTGGCCGCGATCGGCCTGCGCGACCCCGGCGGCGCCCTCCGCCACATCCGCGCCCTGACGTCCGGGATCAGCCGGAAGGCGACCATCCAGCGTCACCTCATGCCGGTGATGCTGCACTGGTTCGCGGATGGCGCGGACCCGGATCGCGGGCTGCTCTCGTATCGCAGGGTGAGCGAGCGGCTGGGGGACACCCCGTGGTTCCTGCGGATGCTGCGCGACTCCTCCGGCGCCGCCGAGGGCCTCACGAAGATGCTGTCGAGCTCGCGGTACATCGGCGACCTCATGGAGTGGATCCCGGAGTCGGTGGCGTGGCTCGACGCCGGCGAGCGCCTGCGGCCGCGATCGGGAGACATCCTGCGCGCCGAGGCCCGGGCCATCCAGGACCGCCACGAGAGCCTCGAAAGCGCGATGACCGCGGTCCGCGCCCTGCGTCGACGCGAGATGCTGCGGACGGCCATGGGCGCCGTGCTCGGCGCCCTGACGATCGACGACGTCGGCACCGCGCTCACGACGATCACCGAGGTGACGATCCAGGCGACGCTTCGGGCCGTGCAGCGCGACGTGCTGGGGCCCGGAGACGCGTCGCTCGACTTCGCGATCATCGGGATGGGGCGCTTCGGCGGCGCGGAGCTCGGCTTCGGATCGGACGCCGATGTGCTGTACGTCTACCGCCCCGAGGGCGTCGAGCCCGGCCGCGCGGCGGAGCTGGCGAAGCGGATCGTGGCGGAGCTGCGGCGGGTGTCCGAGGACCTGCGGCTGCCGCTCGACCTCGACGCGGATCTGCGGCCGGAGGGGCGCAACGGGCCCATCGTGCGCTCGCTCGACGCCTACGCGCAGTACTACCGGCGCTGGTCGGTGTCGTGGGAGGCGCAGGCGCTGCTGCGGGCGCGCGGAGTGGCGGGCTCGCGGTCGCTCATCCGGGACTTCCTCGCCATGGCCGACGAGATCCGGTACCCCGAGCACCTCGACCTCGCGTCGACGCGCGAGATCAAGCGCATCAAGGCGCGCGTGGAGAACGAGCGCATGCCGCAGCGCATCGACCGCACGCGCCATCTCAAGCTCGGGCCGGGTGGATTGAGCGACGTGGAGTGGCTCGTGCAGCTGCTGCAGCTGGAGCACGGCCACGCGCACGCCGCCCTGCGCACGACGTCGACCCTCGAGGGTCTCGCGGCGGCGACCGCGGCGGGTCTCGTATCGGAGGCGGACGCCTCTCAGCTCGAGGCGTCGTGGCGGCTGGCCGCCCGGCTGCGGTCCGCGAACACGCTCTCCTCCGGCGTCACGAGCGACGTGCTGCCGACCGACCGGCGCGCGCTCGACGGCATCGGCCGGATTTTGGAGTACCCGCCGTACTCGGCGAACGACGTCGAGGAGGACTGGCTGCGCGCGGCACGGCGGTCGCGTCGTGTGTTCGACCGGCTCTTCTACGGCGACCCGGACTGAGCGCATCGCCGGCCGGCGAGGGCGGGAACGATACCCGCGATGTCATCTGGCGCAACCCCTGGCCGGTGACCGGCCCGCCGGTGTTTCATAGGGGCATGACTCATCACGGGAACGACTCAGGCCACCAGCAGGACGACACCGACGCCCGCGACGACTCCGCGGCCTCGACCGGCTCGGAATCGCCTCAGGAGGGCGCAGCAGCCGAGAAGGCGGCGGAGGACGCGGTCGTCAACGACAACGACTGACGGCTCGGCACCTCTGCGCCGCTCGTCCGGCGCGATGTCGGTGGTCAGCGGGAGGATGGCCGGGATGCCGAAACCGACTCCCGCACAGCTGATCGACTTCGAGAAGACCCACTGGGTCCACGACGGCGCGAAGGAGGAGGCGATCCGCCGCGTGCTCGGGCTCACGCCCGCGCGGTACTACGTCCTCCTCGCACGCGCGGTGGCGGATCTGGAGGGGATCCGCCACGACGCCCTCTGGGCCGCGCGCATCCGGCGGCGCACCGAGCGCGAGCGAGCCGCCTGACGACGAAGGCCCCTTCCCCCGCGCGCGGGGGAAGGGGCCTGTGTCGTGGAGCGCCGGGTCAGACGCCGAAGTACAGCTCGTACTCGAAGGGGTGAGGACGCTGCGCGAGCGGCTTGATCTCGTTCTCCTCCTTGTACTCGATCCAGGTGTCGATGAGCTCCTGCGTGAACACGCCGCCCTCGAGGAGGAAGGCGTGGTCCTCGCGGAGCGCGTCGAGCGAGTCCTGCAGCGAGTTGGGCACCTGCGGGATGTTGCGGGCCTCCTCGGCGGGCAGCTCGTACAGGTCCTTGTCGACCGGCTCGTGCGGCTCGATGCGGTTCTTGATGCCATCGAGACCCGCCATCAGCTGCGCGGCGAAGGCGAGGTACGGGTTGCCGGAGGCGTCAGGTGCGCGGAACTCGATGCGCTTGGCCTTCGGGTTCGAGCCCGTAATCGGGATGCGGATGGCCGCGGAGCGGTTTCCAGCCGAGTAGACGAGGTTGACGGGCGCCTCGAAGCCCTTCACCAGACGGTGGTAGCTGTTGAGCGTGGGGTTCGTGAACGCCAGCACCGAGGGGGCGTGCGCGAGCAGGCCGCCGATGTACCAGCGTGCGAGGTCGCTGAGCCCGCCGTAGCCGGTCTCGTCGTAGAACAGCGGCTTGCCGTCGGACCACAGCGACTGGTGCGTGTGCATGCCCGAGCCGTTGTCGCCGAACAGGGGCTTCGGCATGAAGGTGGCGACCTTGCCCCACTCCTCGGCGACGTTCTTGATGATGTACTTGAACTTCAGGATGGCGTCGGCCGCGTGCACCATGGTGTCGAAGCGGTAGTTGATCTCCTGCTGACCGCCGGTGCCCACCTCGTGGTGCGAGCGCTCGAGCTCGAGGCCGGCCTCGATGAGCTTCAGGCTCATGTCGTCGCGGATGTCCGCGGTCTTGTCGACGGGGGAGACGGGGAAGTAGCCGCCCTTGAAGGGGGTCTTGTTGGCGAGGTTGCCGCCCTCCTCCTTGCGTCCGGTGTTCCAGGCGCCCTCCTCGGAGTCGACCGCGAAGAAGCTCGAGTTCTCCTTCACCTCGTAGCGCACGTCGTCGAAGATGTAGAACTCCGCCTCGGGAGCGAAGAAGGCGGTGTCGGCGATGCCGGTCGAGGCGAGGTACTTCTCGGCCTTCTTGGCGACCTGACGCGGGTCCTTCGAGTAGATCTCGCCGTTGCGCGGGTTGTAGATGTCGAAGACCATGATCAGCGTCTTCGCCGCACGGAACGGGTCGAGGTAGGCGGTCGACACGTCTGGGATGAGCTGCATGTCGGACTCGTGGATGTTCGCGAACCCGCGGATCGACGACCCGTCGAAGAGCTGCCCGATGGTGAAGAACTCCTCGTCCACCGTCGAGGCCGGGATGTTGAAGTGCTGCTGCACACCGGGAAGGTCGGTGAAGCGGATGTCGAGGAACTTGACGTCCTCGTCCTTGATGAAGGCCAGCACCTCGGAGGAATCTTTGAACATCGGGGGCTCCAGTCGGGTCTCGAGTCGGGCGTCCGCGAACGGACAACGGCGCAAACATATGTCGGCGGGATTGCCCCGCCGTGTCCCTTGTGTTTCCGGCATGTTACACAGCGCAGGTCCTCTAGGCTCATCCGGTGACATCCCCCTCCCACGCCGACCACCCGGGAGCGAGCCTCGGTCTCCCCGCTGACGGTCCCGGTTCCATCGCCCAGCTCGGTCGCCGCATCCTCGGCCTCGTCATCGACTACGCCGCCGCGACGATCATCGCCACGGCGTTCTTCGGCTACGACCAGTTCGCGCTGCCGGAGGAGGCGGGCCTGACCCTGTTCGCGCCCATGATGGTCTTCGCCGTGCTCCACATCGTCTTCATCCCCATGCTCGGCGGCAGCCCCGGCCACCGGATCGCCGGCCTGCGTCTCGTCCGCGCGGACGGCGCCTGGACGGGGATCTGGCGCCCGATCGTCCGCACCATCCTGCTCGTCGTCGTCATCCCCGCGGTCGTCTGGGATGCGGATCGCCGCGGACTGCACGACCGGGTCGCCGGAACGGTCCTCGTGCGCCGCTGAGCGGCCGACACGACGAAGCCCCGCCGGAATCGGCGGGGCTTCGTCGTATCAGGGGCGTCTCAACGCGGTCGCTGCGAGCGCACCTTGGTGGGGTCGATGCCCTTGGGGATGGGAAGCGACGCGATGGACTGCGACACGGACTCGACGCGCTGGAGCACGGCCGCCATCGTCGCCCGGTCGATCGCCTTGGGCAGGGACTTGACGGTCTTCGCGAGCTGGTCGATCGGCACCTCGCCGTCGCCGTGGCCGACGTAGTACTCGTGCACCGGCACGCCGTGCGCCACGCGCTGGGCGCGCATCCGCTCGTCGCGCATGAGGCGCGTCAGGCGGCCCTTCGAGCCCTCGCCCACGACGACGATGCCACCGCGGCCGACGGCGCGGTACACCGCCTCCTGCGTCTTGGGGTTGATGCCCACGGGCATGTCCTCGCCGCGCCAGTTGCGGCCGAGCATGTTCGCCAGCACGTGGCCGGCCGCGCCGGGCATCCCGTCGAGCTTGCGGTACATCGCACGCGTGGAGAGGCGCGTCATCGTCATCATCGCCGCGAGGGCGCCGACCATGAGTCCGGTGATGCCCCAGAGGAGGATGCCCCACCACTGCGGCTGCAGGAGGAAGCCGACGACGACGCCCAGCAGGACGCCGAGCACGATGATCCCGGCCAGCAGCCATCCGATCCACGGGAAGGCCTCACGGGTGAACGTGAACAGTGACCGGATCTGCGAGAAGAAGCCCGGTCGCTTCTCGGTGGGAGTGCTGCGTGCCATGAGTACAAGACTACCGGGGCGCTCCTGTTCACGCGGCCCGACGCCGTGTGCACAGGCGAGCCGCGCGCGGCGCGTCGCGCCTCAGGACGCAGTCGCCCCGTTGCGGCTCCCGTCGGGGCGGCAGGCTGGGCGCATGAGTTGGGATGGCGTCCTCGCGGGGGAGCGGGAGATCTCCGAGTCGACGGGTGCGTACCGCCCGATCCGCCACGTCCAGCCGCCCGCCGTGCCCGTCGCGGGGGAGCTCGCGACCTGCGGAGATGACGTGGTGCAGCTCGTGCGCGCGGAGGCGCTGGACGACTGGGCGGGATGGCGCGCGGCCGGCCACGCCCACGTCCTCTCGCCGCGGGATGTCGTGCGCCTCGCCGACGGGCACGCGCTCGTGCTGCCGTGGTGCGTCGCGAAGCTGGAGGTCTGGCTGGCGGCGCGCACGGCGTCGGGCCCGCCGCTGGCGGGCGGCGAGGTCGTGACCCTGGCCGTGAGTCTGCTGCGCGGCGTGCAGGAGGCGTGGGATGGCCGCACCGGGCACGAGCAGGGGCCGATCGGGGAGTGGTGGCTCACCGACGAGGCGCGGCCGATCTTCGCGGAGCGAGCGGGGGGCGAGCAGCCGGAGGTGTCCGCGCGGCGCGTGTTGGAGGGCATCGCACGGGGGTCGGCCGACCGGGTGCTCCGCCGCGTCCTCGAGGAAGCCGTCACGGCGCTCGAGCGACCGCGCGGCCTGCATCGCGCGGTCGACGCGATCGAGGGGAGGCTCTTCGAGGCGTGCGCGCCGCGGGCGCTCGCGCTGGAGACGCGCGCGGTGGAGGACGCGGTTCCCGACGTCGAGCGAGCGGCTCTTTCATCGGATGGCACCGCACAGGCCGTCGGAACCTGGCTCGATCGACACGTGGATGCGGGGGTGGCCGCTCTCGCCGCGGGAGCGTGGGACTCCCTGGGTGGGATCCTCGCCGCGATCGGGCGGCCTCGGAGCGGCCGGCGCGCGCCTGGCTCGGCGCGATCCCGCCGCGCTCCGCTTCTCGTGGGCGCGGTGTGCGCGGGAGCCGTGCTCCTCGTCGGCGCCGTGTGGCCAGGGGAGGGAAGTGCCGAGGCGGACGCGCCGCCGGCCTCTGTCGAGCCGTCGACCTCCGAGGAGCCGACCGCGATGGCCGATGCATCCGCGCCGCCGAGCGGTCCGGCGAAGCCGACGCCGACCCCGCCGGTCACGCCGGCGGAGGAGAGTCCGGAGGAAGCCACAGCCCGTCTGGTGGAGGGCGTGGCGGCCGATGAGGTCGCGCTCGTGGACGACTTCGGCGACGTCGCGGTGACCCGCATCGCGCAGGACGCCGGGCACCGGCATGTGGTGCTCGAGCGCGTGGCCGGCGAGTGGCGCGTGCGCCAGCTCTACGAGACGGCGAAGGGGGCCGGATGAACGTCACACGTCCATCCGGCCCCCTTCGTCAGCGGGTCCGGAAGATCAGATCCCGAGGTCGGCGGCGAAGTCGGCCGCCTCCAGCCGCGTCTTGACCGCGGAGAGGAAGCGCGCGGCGTCCGCTCCATCGATCGTGCGGTGGTCGTACGAGAGCGCGAGGTAGACGTACGACCGGATGCCGATCGCCTCGACCCCGTCGACCTTCACCACGCCGGGGCGCTTGAAGACGACGCCCGTGCCGAGGATCGCGGACTGCGGCAGGAACACCACGGGGGTGTCGAACAGCGCGCCGCGCGAACCGGTGTTGGTGAGCGTGAAGGTGCCGCCGGAGAGCTCGTCGGGCTTCAGCTTGTTGTCGCGCGTGCGCGCGGCGAGGTCGGCGATCTCGTGGGCGATCTGGGCGAGGTTCTTCGACCCGGCGTCGCGCACGACCGGCGTGAGGAGGCCGCGCTCGGTGTCCACCGCGATGGACAGGTTCTCGCTCGGCGGGTACACGATGTTGTTGTCGGCGTCGACCGTCGAGTTCACGATCGGGAACGCCTGCAGCGCCTCGGCGGCCGCGAGGGCGAAGAACGGCAGGAACGACAGCTTGTCGCCGGTCTTCTCGAGGAACGAGCCCTTGACCTGGTCGCGGTAGCCCGCGAGCTTGGTCACGTCGACCTCGACCACGGTGGTGAGCTGAGCGGTCTTCTGCATCGACTCCACGGCGCGCGACGCGAGCACCTTGCGCAGGCGCGACATCGGAGCGGTGGTGCCGCGCAGCGGCGAGGGCTCGGGCTTGGCGGCGGCGGGAGCGGCAGCCGGTGCGGCCTCGGCCGGAGCGGAAGCACCCTCGGCGGCCTTCAGGACGTCCTCCTTGCGGATGCGCCCGCCGACGCCGGTTCCCTTGACGGAGGCCAGGTCGACGCCGTGCTGAGCGGCCAGCCGGCGCACGAGCGGCGTGACGTACAGCTTCTCCTCGCCGGCGGCGGGAGCCGACGGCGCGGGAGCCTGCTGCTGCGCGGGAGCGGACGGTGCGGGAGCTTGCTGCGGTGCGGGAGCCTGCTGCGGGGCAGGCGCCTGAGCCTGAACGGGCTCCTTGGCCTCGGACTCGGCGGGCGCGGCCGGCGACTGCGCGGTCTCCTCGGCCACCTCGTGCTGGGGGGCGGGCTCGGAAGCCTGCGCGGGCGCCGGCGCCTGACCCTGGGGCTGCGGCTGCGCGACCGGAGCGCCGCTGCCGACGCGGGCGAGCACGGAGCCCACCTCGACCGTCTCGTCCTCCTGGACGAGGATCTCCTGCACGGTGCCGGCGACCGGCGACGGGATCTCGGTGTCGACCTTGTCGGTGGAGATCTCGAGCAGCGGCTCGTCGACCTCGACGCTGTCGCCGACCTGCTTCAGCCAGCGGGTGACGGTGCCCTCGCTCACGCTCTCGCCGAGCTCCGGGAGGATGACGTCGGAGGCGTCGTCGCTCGCACCGGCGTCCGCGGCGGCCGCCGGAGCGGCCTCGGCGGGGGCGCTCTGCTGTGCGGGGGCGCTCTGCTCTGCGGGCGCGCTCTGCTCTGCGGGGGCGCTCTGCTGTGCGGGGGCGCTCTCGGCGGCGGGGGCGGCAGGCGCCTCGGCGGCACCCGAGCCGTCGCCCACGTGGGCGAGCTCGGCGCCGACCTCGACGGTCTCGTCCTCCTGCACGAGGATCGCCTCCAGGACGCCGCTCACGGGAGAGGGGATCTCGGTGTCGACCTTGTCGGTCGAGACCTCGAGAAGCGGCTCGTCCGCTTCGACGGTGTCGCCGACCTGCTTCAGCCAGCGGGTGACCGTACCCTCGGTGACGCTCTCGCCGAGCGCGGGGAGGACGACGGAAGTGCTCATGTCAGGAGTCTCCTTCGGAGTGTCGAATTCTTGTCTAGCTTAGTCGCGTCGCGCATGGCGACGGGCTCAGAGCGCGTGAAGCGGTTTGCCCGCGAGAGCCAGGAAGGCCTCGCCGAGTGCTTCGCTCTGCGTCGGATGCGCGTGGATGAGGGGGGCGATGTCCTCGGGGTGGGCGTCCCACGCCACGGCGAGCTGGCCCTCCGTGATGAGCTCGCTGACGCGATCGCCGATGAGGTGAACACCCAGGACCGGGCCGTTCTTGCGGCGGATCACCTTGACGAGTCCGCCTGTCCCGATGATCTCGCTGCGGGCGTTGCCCGCGAGGTTGAACTCGGCGGTCTCGATCTCGGCCTCGCCGTGCGCGGCGACCGCCTGGGCTTCGGTCACGCCGACCGAGGCCAGCTCGGGGTGGGAATACGTCACGCGCGGCACGTGCGTGTCGGGCACGGGCGCGCTGGCCATTCCCGCGATGCGCTCGGCCGCGGCGATCCCCTGCTGGAAGCTGCGGTGCGCGAGCTGGAGGCCGGGGACGATATCGCCCACGGCCCAGACGTTCGGGACGTTCGTGCGCAGCTGCTCGTCGACGACGACGAAGCCGCGCTCACGGCGCACACCGACCTCCTCGAGGCCGATGCCGTCGGTCACCGGTCCGCGGCCCACGGCGACGAGGAGCACGTCGGCGGTCAGCGTGGCGCCGCTCTCGAGCGCGACCGTGACGCCGTCGTCGTCCTGCGTCGCGGAGGCGAAGCGGACGCCGAGCGACATGCCGATGCCGCGGCGTCGGTAGGCGCGCTCGAGCCCCTTGCTCAGGGCGACGTCCTCGTTCGGCACGAGGTGGTCCAGGGCCTCGACGATGGTGACGTCGGCGCCCAGGGAACGCCACAGGCTGGCGAACTCGGCGCCGATCACGCCGCCGCCGAGGATGATCGCGCTGCGCGGCACCTCGCCGAGCTCCAGGGCGCCCTCGCTCGTGATGATCCGGCCGCCGATCTCGATCCCCGGCAGCGTCCGGCTGTACGAGCCGGTGGCGAGCACGACGTCGCGGGCGCGCAGCAGTTCGTCGCCCACGCGCACGGCGGGGCCGCTCTCGAGGCGTCCCTCGCCCGGGACGACGACGATGCCGCGCGCCTTCAGCAAGCCCTCGAGGCCCTTGTGCTTCTTCGCGACGATCCCCTCGCGGTAGGTCGCGATGCGCGCGGCATCGATGCCGACGAGGTCGGCATCGATGCCGTAGCGGGCCGCATCGCGCACGGTGTCGGCGACCTCGGCCGCGTGCAGGAGCGCCTTGGTGGGGACGCACCCGCGGTGCAGGCACGTGCCGCCGACCTTGTCCCGCTCGACGACGGCGACCGAGCGCCCGAGCTCCGCCGCGCGCAGCGCCGCGGCGTACCCTCCGCTGCCGCCGCCGAGGACGACGAGGTCGAAGGAGCGCTCGGTCATCGCACCTCACCGCCCGCGGCGACGAAGTCGATGAGCGCGCGGACGCTCGCGCCCGTGGGGCCCTTGTCGGTGAAGCCGAACGGGCTGGACGTGCTCATCGCGGACCCGGCGATGTCGAGGTGCACCCAGGGGATCCGAGCGGCGTCCTCGCCCTGGCCGCGGGGGCCGATGAAGCGCTGCAGGAAGAGCCCCGCGAACAGGGCGCCGCCCGCGCGGTTGCCGACGTTCGCGTTGCGCATGTCCGCCACGCGGGAGTCGAGCTCGTCGGCGATGTGCTCGGGCAGCGGCAGGGCCCAGGCGAGCTCGCCGGTGCGGTCGGCCGAGCGGAGGAACGCGTCGACCGCGTCGCCCTCGCCCATGACACCGGTGTGGCGGGTGCCGAGTGCGACGATCATGGCGCCGGTGAGGGTGGCGACGTCGACGATGACATCGGGGTTCTCGCGGCTCGCGGCGATGAGGCCGTCGGCGAGGACCAGCCGGCCTTCGGCGTCGGTGTTCGTGACCTCGACGGTCGTGCCGTCGGCCATCACGAGGACGTCGCCGGGTCGGATGGCGCGGCCCGACGGCATGTTGTCGGCGATGCACATCCAGCCGGTGACCCGCACCGGGAGCTCCAGCTGAGCGGCAGCGCGGACGACGGCGAGCACCTCGGCGGCTCCGGTCATGTCCTCCTGCATGCCCACCATGGAGGCGGCAGGCTTCAGCGACAGACCGCCGGTGTCGAACGTGATGCCCTTCCCGACGAGTGCGACGTGCCGTTCGGCGCCGGCGGGTGCGTAGTCGAGGCGCACGAGGCGCGGCGGCCGGTCGGAGCCCTTGCCGACGCCGAGGAGGCCGCCGAAGCCCGCATCGGCCAGCGCCTTCTCCTCCCATACGGTCACCTCGACGGGGAGGTCCTTCGTGGACTCGACCGCGCGGTCGGCGAGCTGAGCGGGGCTCTGCCACTCGGCGGGCGTCGAGACGAGGTCCTTCACGAGCGCGACGGCCTCGGCGCCGGCGCGCACGGCCGCGAGCGCCGCGTCGTCGGCTGACGCGGGAGCGCTCACGATCACGCGCGCAGCGCGACGGCGCTTGGCGACCTTCTCCGCGCTGTCGGTCTTGTACGAGTCGAACATGTATCCGCCGAGCGCGGCGCCCTCGGCGGCGGCGCGCCAGGCGTCGTCCACCTCGGCGGCGACGGCGACGCCGACGGTCTGGAATCCGGTGAGAGAGCGGATGGCGGTGCCCACGGCATCGCGGACGGCGTTCGCGTCGGCCTTCTTGCCGAGACCCACGACGGCCAGCGGCAGATCGGCGAACGCGGGCGCGTGCACCCGGGCGAACGCGTTCCGGGCTCCGGTGAAGCCGACCGCGTCGAGGGTGGGAGCGAGATCGGCCAGCTCCGCGGGGGCCCCGCCCGAGAGGTCCGGGACGGCGACGACGAGAGCCTCGGCGCCGTCGGTGGGGAACGCGGAAGGGGACAGCACGATCTCGGGGTACGGCATTCCTCCATCCTAGGTTCGTCGCGACGGGCGCCGGTCGACCCCGAGCGGTTCGTTCGCGCGACTCGTAGCATGGAGGAATGCCCGCCCCTCGAGACCTCTTCGAACGCCTCGCCGACGCACCCGTGGTTCCCGGCGGGTTGCCCCTGGTCGTTCTCCTGACGGGATTCACCGACGCCGGCGGCGCGGTCGCGGGAGCCATCGACTACATCCGCGAGGACCTGGACCCGAGACCCGTCGCGGTCTTCTCGAACGACGTGCTCCTCGACTACCGGGCGCGTCGGCCGATCGTCACGTTCGACAAGGACCACCTCACCGAGTTCCGCCCGCCGCGGCTCGAGCTCTCGCTCGTGCACGACGCGCTGGGGCAGCCGTTCCTCCTCCTCTCCGGCTACGAGCCCGATTTCGTGTGGGAGGCGTTCGCCGACGCCGTCGTGGCGTTCGCACGGGAGTTCGACGTGACCGGGCTCACATGGGTGCACGCCATCGCGATGCCCGTTCCGCACACGCGCGGTCTGGGTGTCACCGTGAGCGGCAACCGCAGCGAGCTCATCGCCGCGCAGTCGATCTGGCAGCCGCGCACGCAGGTGCCCGCGACCGCGGGCCATCTGCTGGAGTTCCGCGCGACGGAGGCCGGGATGCTGGTGGCGGGCTTCGTGCTCCTCATTCCGCACTACCTCGCGGAGACGGACTACCCCGCGGCGACGCTGTCGGCGATCGACCGCATCGCGTCGTCCACGGGGCGCGTATTCGACCTGGATGGCCTGCGCCGGGAGAACGTGGAGTACCTCGGCAAGGTCGACGAGCAGATCGTCGCGAACGACGAGCTGGGGCGCATGATCACGGGGCTCGAGGAGCGCTACGACGCCTACATCGCCAACCTCTCCGGCGGGGCCGAGCCCAGCTCGACCGGCCTGCTGCACGAGAGCGATCTGCCGAGCGCCGACGAGCTCGCCGCCGAGCTCGAGCGCTACCTCGCCACGCGCCCGAACAGCGACGAGGACAAGTCGAACTGAGCGCCTCCGAGGGAATGCCGACGGCCCCGCGGGCGTTGGCCTCTCTGACTGCAGAGCACGTCTGAGGACGGAGCTGAGGTATGAGAGAATGACTCCACGACCCATTGCCGAGTCCGTGCTGTGAAGGCACGGCACTTGACAAGGGTCTTACTAGTGCCCGAAGACAACCGAGGGCGACGCGCGCAGCGCCGTCGGTGAAAGGCGAGAACGTGACAACTGCCACGAAGGCTTCGCGGAGCACCGCGAAGAAGGACGAAGCCGCCGAGAGCGAGGTCGTCGAGGAGACGACGCAGACCGCCGCGGCGAAGAAGACGACCAAGAAGACCGCAGCGAAGGCCGCGCCGGCGAAGAAGGCGAAGGCGACCAAGAGCACGGCGAAGAAGACCTCCGACGAGGACGCCGAGACCGAGGACGACGTCGAGATCGAGGACGTCGACGAGGTCGAGGAGCCGAAGGACGACGCCAAGGGCGACGAGAAGGACGACAAGAAGCCGGTCGTGGAGCCGCTTCCGACGGGCGCCATCGTCATCAGCTCGACCGACGAGGAAGACGTCCCCGTCTACTCGACGCAGATCACCGGTGCCACGGCGGACCCGGTCAAGGACTACCTGAAGCAGATCGGCAAGGTGCCGCTCCTCAACGCCGCCGAGGAGGTCGACCTCGCCATGCGCATCGAGGCCGGCCTGTTCGCCGAGGAGAAGCTGTCGAAGATGTCGGCCGCGGAGAAGTCGAGCCAGCTCGGTCTCGACCTCCAGTGGGTCTCGCGCGACGGTCAGCGCGCCAAGAGCCACCTGCTCGGCGCGAACCTCCGACTGGTGGTCTCGCTGGCCAAGCGCTACACCGGCCGCGGCATGCAGTTCCTGGATCTCATCCAGGAGGGCAACCTCGGTCTCATCCGCGCGGTGGAGAAGTTCGACTACACCAAGGGCTTCAAGTTCTCCACGTACGCCACGTGGTGGATCCGCCAGGCGATCACCCGCGCGATGGCCGACCAGGCCCGCACCATCCGCATCCCGGTGCACATGGTCGAGGTCATCAACAAGCTCGCGCGCGTCCAGCGGCAGATGCTGCAGGACCTCGGCCGCGAGCCCACGCCCGAGGAGCTCTCCAAGGAGCTCGACATGACGCCCGAGAAGGTCGTGGAGGTGCAGAAGTACGGCCGCGAGCCGATCTCGCTGCACACCCCGCTGGGCGAGGACGGCGACAGCGAGTTCGGCGACCTCATCGAGGACACCGAGGCGGTCGTCCCGGCCGACGCGGTGGGCTTCACCATGCTGCAGCGTCAGCTGGAGAGCCTGCTCGACTCGCTCTCCGAGCGCGAGGCGGGCGTGATCCGCATGCGCTTCGGCCTCGGCGACGGCCAGCCGAAGACGCTCGACCAGATCGGCGACACGTTCGGCGTGACGCGTGAGCGCATCCGCCAGATCGAGTCCAAGACCATGGCGAAGCTGCGTCACCCGAGCCGCTCGCAGTCGCTGCGGGACTACCTCGAGTGAGCGGCGAGGCGAACGAGGGCAAGCTCCTCGAGGTCGAGGTCGACGGTGCGCGCTACCAGCGCATCCCGCTGCGCACGCGCGTGGTCATGCCGGGCGACGAGATCGACGCGATCATCGCCGAGTACGCGAAGGACGCCGTCCGACCGGGTGACCTGCTGTTCGTGACGGAGAAGATCGTCGCGATCATGCAGGGCCGCTCGTACATGATGGACGAGATCCGCCCGCGGAAGCTCGCGACGTTCCTGTCGAAGTACGTCACGAAGACCGCGTACGGCATCGGGCTCGGCATCCCCGAGACCATGGAGATGGCGCTGCGCGAGGTCGGCACGCCGCGGATCCTCTTCGCGGCGGGCGTCTCCGCCGTGACGAAGCTCCTCGGACGACGCGGTGACTTCTACCGCATCGCCGGCGACAAGGCGCGCGCCATCGACGGTCCGACGCCCGGCACCATCCCGCCGTACAACCGCGCGGTGGTGCTCGGGCCCGAGCGGCCGCGCGAGGTCGCCGCGCACGTGCGGTCGCTGCTCGGCGTGGACGCCGACGTCGCCGTCGTCGACATCAACGACATCGGCGGCAACATCCTCGGCTCGACGCTCGACAAGGCGGGAGAGAAGCGCCTCGTGCGCATCCTCCGCGACAACCCGCTCGGCCAGGGGCACCAGTCGACGCCGCTGGGGATCATCCGCGAGGTCTGACCCCGGCCATCCGGCATGAGAAAGGCGGGCTCCCCACGGGGAGCCCGCCTTTCTCATGCCCTCAGAAGCCGATGGCGCTGCGGTAGCGGGGCTTGTGGCCGGTGCGGATGCCCGTCACCGACGGCTTGTTCTCGTAGACGCCGGCGCCCCAGTTGCCCTCGACGAGCACCGGGCCGTCGGGGGAGACGACCACGTCCCAGCCGACGTACTGGACCTCGGGGACGACGCGCGCGACCTCGTCGATGAACGCGCGGACCTCCGCCATGAACGGCAGCTGGAAGTCGGCGATGGGGAAGCCGGTGTCGGGGTGCTTCTCGTGCACGTGGCCGTGCGAGTCGTACCCGGCGCCGATCGCGCGACCATTGTCGTCGAGCATCGTGTAGAAGCCGCCGAACGACATCTGGTCGCTCACCGCGCCGCGGCCGAACTTCTGCGCGATCGCGAGGATGTGGACATCCTTCTTGTCGTTGAACGCCGTGATGCGCGTGGTGTTGACGGTGCCGGGGCAGACGGCGGCGAGGTCGGCGTGCTGCACGATGAGCTGCTCGAGGAGGACCTCGTCGCGCTCCAGCAGGCCGCGGTGGAAGGCCGACCAGTCGTCGATCTCGGCTGCGTGGTAGCGGTGCACGCCGAGCCCCATGTGGCTGACGGGCACCTTCGCGACGATCGTGCCGTGCTTCTCGACGAAGGCGCGGACCGCGTCGGCGTTGCCGGCCTCGACGACCAGCCACTCGCGACGGAGGAACCGGTCGAAGCGCTTGTTGAACTCGATCTTGTTCTCGAACACCAGACGGTGGTCGGGGTGCGCGTAGCGGGCCGCGAGCTGCGCGGAGACCGGATGGGTCATGAACGTCGCGCGCTCCTCGGGGCTGAGGATCGCGAAGTCGTAGTCGACGTAGTCCTGGAAGGCGACGTCGCGGCGCGCGGCGGACCACAGCATGTCGGCGACGACGAGCGGGACGGCCTTGCCGTGCTGCTCGTGGACCTCCTTGGCGCGTTCGATCACCGAGCCGACGTCGATGCGGCGCGCGCGCTCCACGAGGTAGCGGAGCTTGGGGCCGGGGCTCAGGCGGGTCGAGGGCATGCGGGCGTCCTCCAGGTGGCTTGCGATGGGCCTGGCTAGTCTAGATCGGGTGACTTCGCAGCGCCTTCGGACCGCGGCGCCCCTCGGGCGCGTGTCGACCTCGGCCCTCGCCGCGAACCTGCAGGACGCCCCCGCCCAAGCCGTCGGCGACCTGCGTCGCGACGCCTGGGGGCATGGCCTCCTCACGGTCGCCCGCGCCCTGCGCGCAGCGGGCGTCGAGCGGGTGCGGGCGGATGGCCCGGATGTGGCGGTCGTCGAGGAGATCGGGCTCACCGCCACCGCCGACGAGCCGACGCTGGCGATGCCGCGCGTGCTGGGCCTTCCGGGCGCCGGCGGCGAGCCGGTGCTGTCGCTGGTCGCGCCCATCCTCTCGACCAAGCGCCTCCTCGCCGGCGAGGGCGTGTCGTACGGGTTCATTCACCGCGCGCCGGCCGACACGCGCGTCGCGCTCGTCCCCGGCGGCTACGCGCAGGGGGTCGTCCGCGCGCTCGGGAGTCGCGCGCACGTCGACGTCGACGGGCGCCGCTGCCCGATCGTCGGGCGCGTCGCGATGGACGTCTGCGTCGTCGACATCGGCGATGCGCCCGACGCGCAGCCGGGCGACGAGGTCGTGTACTTCGGCGCGGGCGCCGTCCGCGACGAGCTGGCCGAGTGGATGGCCGTCACCGGCCTGACGGGCGGCGAGCTCGCCTCGCGCATCGGCCTCGGCGTCGAGCGGGAGGTGGTCGCGTGAGCGAGCTGCGGATCGACCTGGGCCGGTTCCAGGCCAACGTGCGCGCGGTGGCGGAGCGGGTGGCGCCCGCCGACCTCCTCCTCGTCGTGAAGGACGACGCATACGGGCACGGCGTCGAGCGGATGGTCCCCGCCGCTGTCGACGCCGGCGCGCGCTGGCTGGGCGCGATCGACCTCTCCTCGGCGAGCCGCGCGAAGGCGATCGCGGGCGACCGGGCGCGCGTGTTCTGCTGGCAGACGGCGGGCGTCGACGAGATCGTCGCCGCCCTCGACGCGGAGCTCGAGCTCGGCGTGGGAGACGCCGACTACCTCGAGCGCGTGGCGACGATCGCCGCCGAGCGGCGGGAGCCGGCCCTCGTGCACCTGAAGATCGACACCGGTCTGCACCGGAACGGCGTGCGGCGAGAGGACTGGCCGGAGTTCGTCGCGCGCGCGGCCGAGCTGGAGGACGCGGGCGCCCTGCGCGTGGCCGGGATCTGGAGCCACATCGCCGAGGCCAGCGACGCCGAGGACGACGACGCGCGCGCGGTGTTCGACGACGCGGTCGCCGTCGCGCGTGCCGCGGGTCTCGATCCCGACGTGCGGCACCTCGCCGCCAGCGCGGCGGGCTGGCATCGGGCGGAGTTCCGCTGCGACCTCGTGCGGGTCGGCGCGTTCTGCTACGGCATCCGCTCGGCCGACGGTCCCGAGATCCCCGGCATCGCCCCCGCCGCGACGCTCGTGACCGAGGTCGTCGCCGTGCACGACGGCGGCGTGGAGCTCGGTATCGGCTGGCTCGACGGCCTGTTCTCGACGCTGGCGGGGCGGATGGCCGTGGGCACGCCGGCCGGGCCGCGCGCGCTGCGCGAGATCCGCGAGACGACCGCCGTGGCCGACGCCTGGGAGGGCGCGACCGTCGGCGACGAGGTGCGCGTGTTCGGGCCGGGCGACGCGGGCGAGAGCACCGCGACCACGATCGCCGAGGCCATCGGCACCGTGGGCGAGGAGCCGCTGCTGCGCGTCTCCCCGCTCATCCCGCGCGTCACCGTCTGACCCGACCCCACCCACCCGACTCGACCCCGGCCATCCGCCGGGGAACGACGAAGCGCCCGCCCCCGGAGGGACGGGCGCTTCGGAAGCCGGTATCAGTCCGCCTGGTCGAGGCGGGCCGTCTCGTCGAGCCACGAGGTGGCGACGGCGCGCAGCTTCTCCTCGTACTTGCGGCCGTGGTGGGCGCAGTAGAGCAGCTGGCTTCCGTTCACCTCAGCGGCGATGTAGGCCTGTGCACCGCAGCTGTCGCAGCGGTCGGCCGCCGTGAGACGGTAGGAGACAGGGGCTTCGGTCGTGGATGTCGCGGTCATGGTCTGCCTCCCTGTTCGAACCTGTCGAGGAGTCTCGACGCTTCCGATTCACTGTATGAAACCATGCGGGGCTCCGAATCATGCCCGGATGGCGGCAGTTTCGCTCTGCGCGTACGCGATCCTCAGGAACGGAACCGCCGCCATCCGGCACGGGGGAGTGTCGCGGCGTCCGCACAGGCGGTCGAAAGTATGATCGAAGACCGTGACCTCCGAGTACTCCGCCCATCATCTCCAGGTGCTGGAAGGCCTCGAGGCCGTCCGCAAGCGTCCCGGCATGTACATCGGGTCGAACGGATCGCCCGGCCTCATGCACTGCCTGTGGGAGATCATCGACAACGCGGTCGATGAGGCCGTCGCGGGCAACGGCACGCGCATCGACGTGATCCTGCATGCCGACGGCAGCGTCGAGGTGCAGGACCGGGGCCGCGGTGTGCCCGTCGACGTCGAGCCGCGCACCGGCCTGTCCGGCGTGGAGGTCGTCTACACGAAGCTGCACGCGGGCGGGAAGTTCGGCGGCGGATCGTACGCCGCGTCGGGCGGTCTGCACGGCGTGGGCGCCTCGGTCGTGAACGCCCTGTCGGAGCGGCTGGACGTCGAGGTCGACCGCGGCGGCAAGACCTGGGCGATGTCGTTCCACCGCGGCGAGCCCGGCCGCTTCGCCGACCAGGGCGAGCCGAGCCCGGACGCGCCCTTCTCGCCGTTCGAGGAGCGCAGCGAGCTGCAGGTCGTGGGCAAGGTCGCGCGCGGGGTCACAGGCACGCGCGTGCGCTACTGGGCGGACCGGCAGATCTTCACGAAGGACGCCGCGTTCCAGGTCGAGGAGCTCGTCACCCGCGCGCGGCAGACCGCGTTCCTCGTGCCCGGTCTCGAGATCGTCATCCGCGACGAGCGCGGCGAGGAGCCGAGCGAGACGTCGTACAAGTTCGACGGCGGCATCTCGGAGTTCGTGCACTTCCTCGCGACCGATGCGCCCGTCACCGACGACTGGCGCTTCCAGGGGTCCGGGTCGTTCACCGAGACCGTGCCGATGCTGCAGCCCGACGGCTCCATGCGCTCGACGGAGGTGCAGCGCGAGTGCACCGTCGACATCGCGCTGCGCTGGGGGACCGGCTACGACACGATCATCCGCTCGTTCGTCAACATCATCGCCACGCCCAAGGGCGGCACGCACCAGCAGGGCTTCGAGCAGGAGCTGCTGAAGCAGATCCGCGCGGAAGTGGAGAAGAACGCGCGGCGGCTGAAGGTCGGCCAGAACGACAAGCTCGACAAGGACGATGTGCTCGCCGGGCTCACCGCGGTGCTCACCGTGTCGGTGCCCGAGCCGCAGTTCGAGGGCCAGACGAAGGAGGTCCTCGGCACGCCGGCGGTGCGCGCGATCGTGGCGAAGGTCGTCCGCGAGGGGCTGAAGGAGCGCTTCACCTCCACCCGGCGCGACGACAAGAACCAGACGTCGATGCTGCTCGACAAGGTCGTCGCGGAGATGAAGGCCCGCGTCTCGGCGCGCGCCCACAAGGAGACGCAGCGCCGGAAGAACGCGCTGGAGAGCTCGTCCCTGCCGGCGAAGCTCATCGACTGCCGGTCGAACGACGTGTCCAACTCCGAGCTGTTCATCGTCGAGGGCGACTCCGCGCTCGGCACCGCGCGGCGCGCGCGCGACAGCGAGTTCCAGGCGCTGCTGCCCATCCGCGGCAAGATCCTCAACACGCAGAAGGCGTCGATCGGCGACATGCTGTCGAACGCGGAGTGCGCGTCGATCATCCAGGTCATCGGCGCCGGCTCCGGGCGCACCTTCGACATCGACGCGGCGCGCTACGGCAAGGTCATCATGATGAGCGACGCGGATGTCGACGGCGCGCACATCCGCACCCTGCTGCTGACGCTGTTCTACCGCTACCTGCGCCCGCTCATCGAGCACGGGCGCGTGTACGCCGCGGTGCCGCCGCTGCATCGCGTGATCGTCATGCACCCGGGCTCGAAGCCGAACGAGACCATCTACACGTACTCCGACGGCGAGCTTAACAAGCTGCTCGCGCGGCTGCGCAAGCAGGGCAAGCGCTGGCAGGAGCCCATCCAGCGCTACAAGGGGCTCGGCGAGATGGACGCCGACCAGCTCGCGGAGACCACCATGCAGCGTGACGGCCGCCTGCTGCGCCGCGTGCGCATGGAGGACGCCGAGGCCGCCGGCCGCGTGTTCGAGATGCTGATGGGCAACGAGGTCGCCCCGCGCCGGGAGTTCATCATCGACTCCGCCGATCGCCTGGACCGCGAGGCGATCGACGTCTGACGCCCGGCGCGCACGGCGCCGGGCGCGGAGGCCGGAGCGGCGCCCTCCTGCTCGCCAGACGATGTCGTCTCACCGCGGAGACACGGTATTCGCCGGCTTTCGATGTCGCGCGGGTGGGACGACATCGTCTGGACGCTTCGCACGCCTCGCCGCACGCGGGCGCAACCCACCCCGAAGGCGCAACCCACCCCGAGGGCGCCCCCGCGGCGTCAGACCAGCGTGCGGCCGATCGACGACACCACCGCGTCGAGCGGCTGACCCGACGCGTCGCGCTTGGCGAGCGTCTGCGGCAGCTTCCGCACCGAGCCGGTCGCATCGACGGCGAGAGCCGGATCGGGGCCGACCCACGCGAGGGTGAGCCGGTCCTCGCCGCGGAGGAACCCGTGCGCGCGCACTCCGCCGGTCGCGCGGCCCTTCGCGGGGAACTCCGAGAAGTCCGAGATCTTCGCGCGCCCGATGTCGGCGCCCGCGATCATGCCCTCGGCGCCGGAGACCGTCACCACCACGGTGTCGTCGCCGGAGGCCGCGCCGAAGAAGAGCGCGGTGCCCTTCGCGCTCAGCTTGACCCCGGCCATCCCGCCCGCACTCGCCCCCTGCGGGCGCACCGTCGCGGCCGAGAACCGCAGCAGCTGCGCGTCGGTCGTGACGAACACGAGCTCCGCCTCGTCCGGCGCCGGGGCCGCGCCGACGACCTCGTCGCCGGGCTTGAGCGCGATGACCTCGATCTCGGGCTTCGCCGGCACCGTCGCCGGGACCACACGCTTCACGACGCCCTGCGCGGTGCCGAGGGCGATCGGCGTGGTGTCGTCGAGAGCGACGAGGGCGATGACGCGCTCGGACCGGTCGGTGAGCCCGATGTAGTCGTGCAGCTTCACGCCCACGCCCAGCTGCACCGAGCTCGCCGGCACCGACGGCAGGTCGACGGGATGGAACCGCACCAGCCGGCCGCGGTTCGTCAGCGCCCCCGCCTCGCCGCGCACCGTGGTCGACACGGTCGACAGGATGGCGTCGTGCTTGCTGCGGCGAGACGGTGCGGTCAGCTGCTGGCCCTCCGGGACTTCGACGCGCACGGCGCGGCCGGTCGTGGACAGCGCCACGAGCGTCGGGCCGTCGGCGATCTGCAGGTCGACGTCGGCGCTCTGCCGCGAGCGGGTGGCGGCGGGCTTGCCGTTCATGAGCAGCGTGCGGCGCGGCGTGCCGTACTTGTCCACGACGGCGTCGAGCTCGGCGGCGACCTGACGGCGCAGCAGGGCGTCCGAACCGAGCAGCTCCTCGAGGTACGCGATCTCGGCGAGCAGCTCGTCGCGCTCCTTCTCGAGCTCGATGCGCGAGAACTTCGTGAGGCGCCGCAGCCGCAGCTCGAGGATGTACTCGGCCTGCACGTCGTCGAGGTCGAACACCTGGCACAGGCGCGCGCGGGCCTGCTCGGAGTCGTCCGACGAGCGGATGACCTGGATCACCTCGTCGATGTCGAGGATGGCCACGAGGAGGCCGCGCACGAGGTGCAGCCGCTCCTGGCGGCGCGCGAGGCGGTAGCGGCTGCGCCGCGTGACGACCTCGATGCGGTGGTCGACGTAGACGCGGAGGAGCTCCACGAGGCCGAGCGTGTGAGGGCGCCCGCCGACGAGGGCGACGTTGTTGAAGTTGAAGGAGTCCTCGAGGGGCGTCAGCCGGTAGAGCCGCTCGAGCACCGCCTGCGGGTCGAAGCCGGTCTTCACGCCGATGACGATGCGCAGCCCGTTGTTGCGGTCGGTGAGGTCGGTGACGTCGCTGATGCCCTGCAGCTTCTTCGACTGGACGGCGTCCTTGAGCTTCTCGATGACGCGCTCGGGCCCGACCATGTACGGCAGCTCGGTGACGACGATGCCGGTGCGCCGCGGGCCGATCTGCTCGACGGAGACCTTGCCGCGCACCTTGATGGCGCCGCGCCCCGTCTCGTAGGCGTCGCGGATGCCGTCGAGCCCGACGACGATGCCGCCGGAGGGGAAGTCGGGGCCCGGCACGAACTCCATGAGCTGGTCGAGCGTGGCTTCGGGGTTCTCGATGAGGAAGTTCGCCGCCGCGACGACCTCGGTGAGGTTGTGCGGGGCCATGTTCGTGGCCATCCCGACCGCGATGCCGGTTGTGCCGTTCACGAGCAGGTTCGGATACGCGGCCGGCAGCACGTCGGGCTGCTGGAACTGCCCGTCGTAGTTGGGCACGAAGTCGACGACGTCCTCGCCGAGGTCCTCGGTCATCGCCATGGCTGCCGAGGCGAGGCGCGCCTCCGTGTAGCGGGCGGCGGCGGGGCCGTCGTCGAGGGAGCCGAAGTTGCCGTGGCCGTCGACGAGCGGCACGCGCAGGGCGAAGTCCTGCGCCAGGCGCACGAGGGCGTCGTAGATCGCGGTGTCGCCGTGGGGGTGGAGCTTTCCCATCACCTCGCCCACGACCCGGGCGCTCTTCACATGGCCGCGGTCGGGACGCAGGCCCATCTCCGCCATCTGGTAGAGGATGCGCCGCTGCACGGGCTTCAGTCCGTCGCGGGCGTCGGGGAGGGCTCGCGAGTAGATGACGGAGTACGCGTACTCGAGGTACGACCCCTGCATCTCCGACTCGAGGTCGATGTCCTCGATGCGCTCGTCGACCGATGCGGCGTCGGATGCCTGCTTGCGCGCCATTCAGCCCTCTCCTCGGGTGGGACGGAACTCCGGCCACCTGTCGTCGGCGCTGCGGGCGCGGAGGACGAGCGCCCCCGCTGTGGGAGACTGGCCCGGATGTCCCTCATCGTACCGTCGGGCCCTGCGAACGCCCGGAGCCTCACCGAGATCGCGGACGAGACGCTGCGCTCCCTCGACGGCACCGGCACCTGGCTCGCCTCCGTGACATCGGCGGTCGTCGTCGTCATCGACGGGCTCGGCGCCATCCAACTGCGCGCCCACGCCGGGCACGCGCGGCGCCTCGCGAGCGCGATGGCCAAGAAGGACGTCGCGCGCAGCGTCTTCCCCTCGACCACGGCCGCGGCGCTCACGAGCACGCTCACCGGGGCATGGCCGGGGGAGCACGGCCTCGCCGGCTACCGGGTTCTCGACCCCGCGCGCGGCCGTCTCGTCAACCAGCTCAACGGCTACGAGCGGGACGGGCTGGACCCCTCGACCTGGCAGCGCGCATCGACGGTGTTCGAACGCGCGGCAGCGCAGGGGCGCCCCGCGTTCGCGGTGGGACTCGCGGAATACGAGCGCAGCGGATTCACCGGCGCGGTGCTGCGCGGCGCGCGCTACGTGCCCGAGGACGCGGTCCGCGCGCGCCTCACCACGGCGTATGCCCTCGCGGCCGCCGAGCCCGGCTCGCTCGTCTACTGCTATCTGCCCGAGGCGGACAAGGCAGGCCACCGCCACGGCGTCTCCTCCGAGGCGTGGCTCGCCGCGCTCGAGGAGATCGACGCGGCCTTCGCCGCCGTGGTGCCCGCGGGCGTCGGAGTGCTCGTCACCGCCGACCACGGCATGGTCGACGTGCCGTCCCATCGGCACGTGCTGCTCCGCGAGGGCGACCCGCGCCTCGACGGCGTCGCCCACATCGGCGGAGAGCCGCGGATGCTGCACCTCTACCTCGACGATGGCGCGGACGCCGACGCCGTGGCGGCGACCTGGCGCGCGGAATCCGAGCGCACCGCTGACATCGCCACCCGCGAGGAGGCGGCCGCTGCGGGGCTCTTCGGCCCGGTGGAGGAGGCCGTGTCGCGCCGCGTCGGCGACGTGCTCGTCGCAGCGCGCGGCCTGTGGGCGTTCTACGACGACCGTCTCGCCGACAAGCGCCCGCAGCTCATGGTGGGCCAGCACGGCTCCACCACGCCGGAGGAGACGACCGTCCCGCTCATCCGGCTCGGCGCGTACGCACGCTGAGCGTCAGCGCACGTCCCAGCGTCAGCGCACGTCCCTCCGCCGGCCGAGCAGCGGATGGCCGCGCGGCCATCCGAGGGATCAGTCGTCCGCGCGCGCTCCGAAGACGATCTCGTCCCACGAGGGCATCGAGGTGCGACCGCGTCGGCGCGATCCGCCGGGCTCGGCGGGGTTCGCCTCGGGCTCCGAGCGGCGGCCGGACTCGCCGCCGTCGAGGATGGCCACGGGGGAGGCGGGCTCCTCCGCGGGGCTTTCCTCCGGCTCCATCACCGGCGCGCTCTCGCGCTGCCCGCGGCGGCGGCGCAGCGCCTCCAGCAGGTCGGCGGTCTCCGCATTGGGGGCGTCGGCGTTCGGCGCGTGCTTCGTCGCCGCCTCGCGCACCGAGGGGATGGCGCGGGTCATGCCGTCCGTCGCCCCCTCCTGCTCGGGCGTGCGGCGCGGGCCGAAGGCCGCCGCATCGAACCGGTCGTCGTCCGCCGTCTCGGCGGTGTCGAGCGCCCGCAGCCGCGGGATGAGGCCCTCGGGCATCGGCCCCTGCCGGGACAGCTGCGTCGCGTCTGCATTCAGGGGAGCCAGGGCGCTGCGGCGCGGATCGAAGCTCCATCGGGCGTCGTGGTCGACCTCGGCGGCCGTGAACTCGAGCTTGACGATCCAGCCGGTCTCGTCCTTCCAGCTCGTCCACCGCTCACCCGATGCCTGCAGATCGGCGAGCTTCGAGCGGATGGCCTCGCCGAACGTTGGGTTCTGGTCGCCCGTGAGATCGGCGCCCATGAGCACGGGAACCGAGAGCGCGCGGCCCACGATGTGCTCGCGCTCGGCGAGCACGGGGCTCTCGAATCGGCGGACGTCGGCCACGCTCGCGCCGAGGAGCTCGGCGACCTGCTCGGCGGTGAGACCGGCGCGGATGTGCTGCTGGATGTCGCGCGGACTCGCCGACGGCGGGCGCGGCTCCTCGCGGTGCGACGCGCGGTCGATGCGCCGCAGCTCGGAGCGCAGCAGGTCGTCGACGGGGAGCGTGAAGCGCTGCCCTGATTCGTTCGCGAGGACGAGCTTGCCGTCCTCGGTCCCCACGATCGTGAGCTGATCCATGCTCCTGCTCCTCACACGATGCCCATGGTGTCGTGCCATGCTTTCACGGGCACGGCGTCGGGGCTGGGAATACGGCGGGCGCGCCGCGGGTTTCATCGCGAGCACGGTGACCCGCAGCGAGCCGACGCGCTGAGCATTTGCGAAAGGCGCGGTCGTCGTGCAAACTATCGCCGCCCCGCCCGACGTCGGGGATCAGCAACACCCGATGACGAAAGAAGTGACGCCCTCAGATGGCAACCGACTACGACGCGCCGCGCAAGAGCGAAGACGACAACAACAACGAGTCGATCGAAGCGCTCAAGGCGCGCCGCCCCGACAACGCGGGCTCGATCGACTCGGAGGACGCTGACAACCCCTCGAGCTTCGACCTGCCCGGCGCCGACCTCTCCAACGTGGAGCTCGACGTCGTCGTGCTCCCGCCGCAGGATGACGAGTTCACCTGCATGAACTGCTTCCTCGTGAAGCACCGCTCGCAGCTCGACCACGACGGGGCCGACGGCCTCATCTGCCGCGACTGCGCTGCGTGATCTGCGCGCGCACCACGGCCGCCGCGAGGCGGTCGGGGGTGCGCGTGGAGATCGTCCACGATGTGACGGGGTCGTCGGGATCGATCACCGGGATGACCACCACCGGATCGATCCCGCCCCGCACGAGATACCAGCCCCGAGGATCGAGCCCCACGCCGCGCGCATTCCGCGCCTCCTCGCCGGAGAGCGCGACGGGCTCTCCGAGGTGCTCCACCTCGATCCGCGCCCGGCCCGCGTGCAGGCGGCCGTCGGCCACCGCCACGACGGGCGATGCGGCCAGGAGCAGGGCGATGAGCCCGACGGCGGCGGCCACGCCCAGCGCGAGCGAGATGGCGGGGTCGATGCGCACGAAGACGAGTGCGACCATCGGCGCGACGATCGCGGCGGCGCCGAGCAGCCAGAGCGAGGGCGAGAGCCGCTCGCGGTAGGTGGCGCCCTGTGCGGACGCGCGGTTCGGGGACGACACTGTGTTCTGCATTACCCTCGTTGCGTGACCGATATCGTGGACGTCCCCATTGTGGCATCCGAGACTCCGGCCTACGCGCATGCCGGCGACGCGGGAGCCGATCTCGTCGCCGGCGAGTCGCTGACTCTCGCGCCGGGAGAGCGCGCTCTGGTCGGCACCGGCGTGCGGATCGCCCTGCCCGAGGGATTCGCCGCGTTCGTCGTGCCGCGCAGCGGACTGGCCGCCAAGCACGGGATCACCATCGTGAACGCGCCCGGGACCGTCGACGCCGGCTATCGGGGCGAGATCAAGGTCGCCCTGCTCAACACCGATCAGCGCGAGCCGTACCGCATCGACGAGGGCGACCGCATCGCCCAGCTCATCGTGATGCCCGTGACGCGCGCGCGATTCACCCCGGTCGACGACCTGCCCGACTCCGCACGCGGGGCCGGCGGGTTCGGATCGACCGGCTACCAGACACGAGGAGTGGCATGAGCGACGAGTCCGTTCAGCACAGCGACGACACCGCACCCGCGGAGGCGCCCACGCGCAACCGCGCCGAGGAGGGGCCGTTCGACGAGAGCGAGGCGAACCCCGTCCGCCCGTACATCGATCTCGGCGGCGTCAAGATCCTGCCGCGCGAGGGTCTGAACCTCCGCCTGGAGGTCGAGGAGCAGTCCAAGCGCATCGTCGCGGTCGGACTGGATTACGCCGACTCCACGCTGCAGGTCCAGCCGTTCGCGGCGCCGCGTTCTACGGGCCTGTGGGACGAGACCCGCGACCAGATCCGCGACCAGGTGCGCCAGCAGGGCGGCCGCGTCGAGGAGCGCGAGGGTCCGCTGGGTGCCGAGCTGCTCGCCGAGGTGCCCGTCGTCGCCGGCGGCGGCGGCGCCGAGAAGCGACTCGCGCGCTTCATCGGGGTGGATGGCCCGCGCTGGTTCCTCCGCGGCGTGATCGGCGGGCGCGCGACGAGCGAGCCGGAGGCCGCGGCGCAGGTCGAGGACCTCTTCCGCTCCATCGTCGTCGTCCGCGGCGGCACCCCGATGCCCCCGCGCGACCTCATCCCGCTGAAGATGCCGCAGACCCCGGGCGCCGCGTGACCGGACCCGACGAGCACGCGAAGGGGGCGCCGCGCGCGTCGGACGCGCTCGGCGCCGCGCTCGGCGACGCCGCCCGTCGCATGGGTCTCGACCCCGCGCAGGAGCGGAGCGCCGGGCACGTGGTCTGGGGCGCGATGGGCGGATGGCGCGGCGTGCTGGAGTCGGTCCTGCCGAGTCTCGCCTTCGTCGTGCTGTTCACGCTGCGCCCCGATGCGCTCGGCCTGGCGCTCGGCGTCTCGGTCGGGCTCGCCGCGGTCTTCACCGTCGTGCGCCTCGTGCAGAAGTCCCCGCCGTCGGCCGCCTTGGGCGGCCTCATCGCCGCCGCTGCCGCGGCCGCGCTCGCCCTGTGGACCGGGCGCGGGGAGGACAACTTCATCCCCGGGTTCTTCACCAACGCGATCTACGGCTCGGCGCTGCTCGTCTCGGCGCTGGTCGGCTGGTCGCTCATCGGCCTGGCGGCCGGGTTCCTCATGAGCGAGGGCACCGCGTGGCGCGCCGATCCCCGCAAGCGGCGGGTGTTCTTCTGGCTCGCCATCGCGTGGTCGGCGCTCTTCTTCGCCCGGCTTGGCGTGCAGCTGCCCCTCTACTTCGCCGGCGACGTCACGGCGCTCGGCACCCTGAAGCTGGTGATGGGCCTGCCGCTGTTCGCCCCGCTGGTCGCGGTGACGTGGCTCGCGGTCCGAGCGCTCTACCGACCGGGCGACGAGCCGACGGACGCGCGCGCCGCTCGGTGAGCGCGGCGCCCCTCGTGGTAGATTTATCTCGACATCGAGATAAATCGCGCACTGCCGAGGCCCCTCGCCTCGCCCACGGCCGGTAAGGTCCGCCTTCCTAGCCGAACCGGTGAGACGGCGAGCAAGATGGGGGCGTAAGTGCGCGGTCGACCAGGAGGAGACAGCCCGTGTCAACGGTGAACAGCTTCGGTGCGCAGAGCACCCTGACGGTCGGCAGCACCGACTACGAGATCTTCCGCATCGACAAGGTCGCCGGGTACGAGAAGCTCCCGTTCAGCCTGAAGGTGCTGCTCGAGAACCTGCTCCGCACCGAGGACGGCGCGAACGTCACGAAGGAGCAGATCGAGGCCCTGGGCTCCTGGGATGCCTCGGCGCAGCCCAGCACGGAGATCCAGTTCACGCCCGCCCGCGTGGTCATGCAGGACTTCACGGGCGTGCCCTGCATCGTCGACCTCGCCACCATGCGCGAGGCCGTCACCGCGCTCGGCGGCGACCCCGACCGCATCAACCCGCTCTCGCCGGCCGAGATGGTCATCGACCACTCCGTCATCGCCGACCTCTTCGGCACCGAGAACGCGCTCGAGCGCAACGTCGAGATCGAGTACGAGCGCAACGGCGAGCGGTACCAGTTCCTCCGCTGGGGACAGACAGCATTCTCCGACTTCAAGGTCGTGCCGCCCGGAACCGGCATCGTGCACCAGGTGAACATCGAGCACCTCGCCAAGGTCGTCTACGACCGCGAGGCGGGCGGCGTCCTGCGCGCGTACCCCGACACCTGCGTCGGCACCGACTCGCACACCACCATGGTGAACGGCCTCGGCGTCCTCGGCTGGGGCGTCGGCGGCATCGAGGCCGAGGCGGCCATGCTCGGCCAGCCCGTCTCCATGCTCATCCCGCGCGTGGTCGGCTTCAAGCTCACCGGCGAGATCCCCGCCGGCGTCACGGCGACCGACGTCGTCCTCACCATCACCGACATGCTCCGCAAGCACGGCGTGGTGGGCAAGTTCGTCGAGTTCTACGGCGAGGGCGTGGCCTCCGTGCCGCTGGCCAACCGCGCCACGATCGGCAACATGAGCCCCGAGTTCGGCTCCACCGCCGCGATGTTCCCCGTCGACGACGTGACGCTCGACTACCTGCGCCTCACCGGCCGCGACGAGCAGACGGTGGCCCTCGTCGAGGCCTACGCCAAGGAGCAGCACCTCTGGCACGACCCCTCGCGCGAGCTCGTCTTCAGCGAGTACATGGAGCTCGACCTCGGCACGGTCGTCCCGTCCATCGCCGGCCCGAAGCGTCCGCAGGACCGCATCCTGCTCTCCGAGGCGAAGACGCAGTTCGAGCAGGACATCCTCAACTACGCCAACGTCACCGAGGAGGACTCGGTCGAGGTCGAGGGGACGTTCCCCGCGTCCGACCCCGGCACCGCTCCCGGCGTCGAGCGCGAGCACGTGTCGCCCGAGGGCGTGTCCTACCAGCACGAGCGCGAGCGCCCGGTGCTCGCCAGCGGCGCGCCGGAGGCCGTCTCGCAGCCGGTCCCCGTCACCACGCCCGACGGCGAGGAGTACATCCTCGACAACGGCGCCGTGACCCTCGCCGCGATCACCTCCTGCACCAACACCTCGAACCCGACCGTCATGGTCGCCGCGGGGCTGCTGGCGCGCAAGGCGCGCGAGAAGGGCCTCAAGCAGAAGCCCTGGGTGAAGACCACGCTCGGCCCCGGCTCCAAGGTCGTGACGGACTACTACGAGAAGTCCGGCCTCGACAAGGACCTCGAGGGCCTCGGCTTCTACACGGTCGGCTACGGCTGCACGATCTGCATCGGCAACTCGGGCCCCCTCATCGAGGAGGTCTCCGAGGCGATCAACGAGCACGACCTCGCCGTCACGGCCGTCCTCTCCGGCAACCGCAACTTCGAGGGCCGGATCAGCCCCGACGTGAAGATGAACTACCTCGCGAGCCCGCCGCTCGTCGTGGCGTACGCGTTGGCCGGGTCGATGCACTTCGACTTCGACACCGACGCGCTCGGTCAGGACGGCGACGGCAACGACGTCTTCCTGAAGGACATCTGGCCCTCCACCGACGAGGTCCAGGAGATCATCGACTCGTCGATCTCGCGCGAGCAGTTCATCAAGCAGTACGCGACCGTCTTCGACGGCGACGAGCGCTGGCAGAACCTGCCGACCCCGACCGGGCCGGTGTTCGAGTGGAACGACGACTCGACCTACGTGCGCAAGGCGCCGTACTTCGATGACATGACGATGGAGCTGACCCCCGTCGAGAACATCTCCGGCGCCCGGGTCCTCGCGACCCTCGGCGACTCGGTGACGACCGACCACATCAGCCCCGCCGGCAACATCAAGGCCGGCACCCCCGCCGCGCAGTACCTGACGGAGCACGGCGTCGCTCAGCGCGACTTCAACTCCTACGGCTCGCGCCGCGGCAACCACGAGGTGATGATCCGCGGCACGTTCGCGAACATCCGTCTGAAGAACCTCCTCGTGAGCGCCGTCAACGGCGGCCAGGTCGTCGAGGGCGGGTACACCCGCGACTTCACGCAGCCGGAGGGCCCGCAGTCGTTCATCTACGACGCGAGCCAGCACTACCAGGAGTCGGGCACGCCGCTGGTGATCTTCGGCGGCAAGGAGTACGGCTCGGGCTCGTCGCGCGACTGGGCGGCCAAGGGCACGAGCCTCCTCGGCGTCAAGGCGGTCATCACGGAGAGCTTCGAGCGCATCCACCGCTCGAACCTCATCGGGATGGGCGTCGTGCCGCTGCAGTTCCCGGAGGGCCAGAGCTGGGAGTCGCTCGGCCTCGACGGCACCGAGATCGTCTCGATCGAGGGCCTCGACCAGCTGAACGAGGGCGTCACCCCGGAGACCGTCAAGGTCACCGCGGCGCCCAGCGAGCACTCCGCGCCCGGCAAGGAGACCATCGAGTTCGACGCGGTCGTCCGCATCGACACCCCCGGTGAGGCGGACTACTACCGCAACGGCGGCATCCTGCAGTACGTGCTGCGCAGCCTCGTCTGACCTGCACTCCTCACACGACGGCCCCGGGATCATCCCGGGGTCGTCGTCGTCTGCGGGCCCGCTTCGCGCCCTCTCCCAGCGGCCCGGCGTAGGCTCGGAGCATGAGTCTGCTCGACGGCATCGCCGGCCCCCGCGACCTGGACGCCCTGTCTCAGGACGAGCTCGCGACCCTCGCGGAGGAGGTGCGGGCGTTCCTCGTGGAGAACGTCGCGCGCACCGGCGGCCATCTCGGTCCGAACCTCGGCGTGGTCGAGCTGACGATCGCCCTGCACCGCGTGTTCGAGTCGCCGTCCGACCCGATCATCTGGGACACCGGGCACCAGTCGTACGTGCACAAGCTGCTGACGGGGCGCAAGGACTTCTCCGCCCTGCGGTCGCGCGGCGGTCTCGCCGGCTACCCGCAGCGCTCCGAGAGCGAGCACGACGTCGTCGAGTCGTCGCACGCGTCGAGTTCGCTGAGCTGGGCGGATGGCATCTCCCGCGCCTTCCAGCGCACCGGTCGTGCCGATCGCCACGTCGTGGCGGTCGTCGGCGACGGCGCGCTCACCGGCGGCATGACGTGGGAGGCGCTCAACAACATCACCGACGACAACGAGCGCAACCTCGTCATCGTCGTCAACGACAACGGCCGCTCCTACGCCCCGACGATCGGCGGCATGGCCCGCTACCTGAACCGCGTGCGGACGGGGGAGGTCTACCGCGATCTCGGCGAGAAGTCCGGGCGCCTGGCCGGCCGCTTCGGCTCCGCGGGCCGCGCGCTCTACCGCGGCGTGCGCGGCGGCACGCACGGGTTCCTCTCGCGCCTGACCAACAACAGCGAGCTCTACTCGCAGCTGGACATCAAGTACCTCGGGCCCGTCGACGGCCACGACCTGCCGGCGCTCATCGAGACGCTGCAGCTCGCGAAGGCCTTCGGAGCGCCCGTGCTCGTGCACGCCATCACGGAGAAGGGGCGCGGGTATCAGCCGGCGCTCGACGACGTCGCCGACCAGTTCCACGCCGTCGGGCGCATCGACCCGCTCACGGGCGACCCCGTGGGCGGAGCGGCCGCCCAGGGCTGGACCGACGTCTTCGCCGACACGCTCGTGCGCGTGGGCGAGGAGCGCGACGACGTCATCGCGATCACGGCGGCGATGCTGCGCCCGACCGGCCTCGCGCCGTTCGCCGAGCGATTCCCCGACCGGGTGTACGACGTCGGCATCGCCGAGCAGCATGCGGTCACGTCCGCGGCGGGCCTGGCGTACGGCGGGCTGCATCCCGTGGTCGCGCTCTATGCGACCTTCATGAACCGCGCCTTCGACCAGGTGCTCATGGACGTCGCGCTGCACCGCGCAGGCGTGACCTTCGTGCTCGACCGCGCCGGCGTGACCGGGCCGGATGGCCCGAGTCACCACGGCATGTGGGATCTCGCGCTGCTGAACATCGTCCCCGACATCCGCCTCGCCGCCCCGCGCGACGCCGAGCGCCTGCGGGAGGAGCTCGAGGAGGCCGTCGCCGTGGACGACGCGCCCACGGTCATCCGCTATCCGAAGGGCGCGGTGGGTCCGGAGATCCCCGCACTCGAGCGCCTCGCGGACGGCGTCGACGTGCTCGCGCGCGCGGATGAGGAGGACGTGCTCATCGTCGCGATCGGGGCGTTCGCCGCGACCGCGCTCGACGTCGCCCGGCGACTCGGCGACCAGGGCATCGGAGCGACGGTCGTCGACCCGCGCTGGGTGGTGCCGGTGTCGCCCTCGATCGTCGAGCTCGCCGACCGTCACCGTCTCGTCATCACCCTGGAGGACGGCATCCGCGTCGGCGGCATCGGCACGCGCGTGCGTCAGGTGCTGCGCGAGGCGGGCGTCGACACCGCCGTGGACGAGCTCGGGCTGCCCGATGCGTTCATCGACCACGCCTCCCGCGAGCAGGTGCTGACCGACGCCGGCCTCACGCCGGCGAAGATCGCGCAGGATGTCGTGTCGCAGGTGCTGGGCACCCGCGTGCCGGTGGCGCGTCCGGAGAAGGGCGGCCGCGGCCTCCCCGCCATGATCCGCGAGGGCCGCGGCGCGTCCTCCTGACCCGACGAGGGGCGGGCGCCTGCCCCGCCCCTCGTCCTCCGCCGCGGTCCGCTACGCGGACACCCCGCGGATCACCGGATCGTGGAAGGTGCCGCCGAACACGCGCTCCGACGCCCCCACCCGGTCGAGGTAGACCGATGCGCCGCCGTCGATGAACGGCCATCCGGCCCCCAGGATGAGGGCGAGGTCGATGTCCTGCACCTCGGGGACGACCTGCTCGTCGAGCATGATGCGGATCTCGCGCGCCAGCTCGTCCTCCACCCGTCGCAGGATCTCCGCCTCCGACACGGGCGTGCGGCCGACGCGCAGGACCTTCTGCGCCTCCTTCGTCCAGCCCGTCACACGGCCGGTCTTGTCCTTCTCCACCGCCTGCGGCAGATCCGCGAGCGCGTGCAGGTTGGCCGAGGCGTGGAAGCGCTCGGGGAAATGCGTCGCCATCGTGTCCTGCACGTGCGCGGCGACCTTCCAGCCGACGAGATCGATGAGCTGGAACGGCGTCATCGGCAGCCCCAGCGGGCCGAACGCACGCTCCACGGTCTGGAGAGGCGTGCCCTCGTCGATCGCGCGCGCGGCCTCGCCCATGACCTTCGCCAGCAGACGGTTCACGATGAAGCCCGGGGCATCGGCGGAGCCGATGGCGTTCTTCCGGAGGTCCTTCGCCACGGCGAAGGCGGTGGCGAGCGCCTCCTCGCTCGACCGCGGCGTGCGCACGACCTCCACGAGCGGCATCGCCGAGACCGGGTTGAAGAAGTGGAAGCCGATGAGCCGCTCGGGGTTCTCGAGCACCGACCCGATCTCCTCGACCGACAGCGACGACGTGTTCGTGGCGAGGATGGCCTCGGGAGCGACGATCCGCTCGATCTCGGCGAACACCTGCTGCTTCACGCCCGTCTCCTCGAACACCGCCTCGATGACGAAGTCGCAGTCGGCGTAGGCGCTCTTGTCGACCGTGCCCTGCACGAGCGCGCGGAGCCGGTTGGCGGTGTCGCCGTCGAGGCGGCCCTTCCGCTCGAGCTCGCCGATCTCGCCGCGGATGTGCTGCAGCCCCTTGTCGACGCGCGCCTGGTCGACGTCGGTGATGAGCACCGGCACCTGCAGGCGCCGCGCGAAGAGCAGCGCGAACTGGCTGGCCATGAGGCCGGCGCCGATCACGCCCACCTTCGAGACCTTGCGGGCGAGCGAGCGGTCGGGTGCGCCCACCGGCCGCTTCGCGCGCTTCTGCACGAGGTCGAACGCGTACATCGACGCGGCGAACTGGTCGCCCGAGATGAGGTCGGCCAGCGCCTCGTCCTCGCGGGCGAAGCCCTCCTCGCGGGTGCCCGACTTCGCCCTGTCGAGCAGGTCGAGGGCGCGGTACGGCGACAGCGGCACCGTGCCGATGCGGCTCTCCAGCATGCCGCGCGCCATCTTGATCGCCACGGGCCACTTCGTCAGGCGCTCGAGGCGCCCCGGTGCGTTCTTCCGCTCCACCTTCGTCGTGCCCGACAGCACGCCGTCGGCCCACCGGAGCGAGTCCTCGAGGTAGTTCGCGGGGGAGAAGATGGCATCGAAGATCCCGAGCTCGAACGCCTGCTGCGGCTTCAGGGTGCGGTTCTGCTTGAGCGGGTTCGAGATGACGACCTCGAGCGCGTTCTCGATCCCGATGAGGTTCGGCAGCAGGTACGCCCCGCCCCAGCCGGGGACGAGCCCGAGGAACACCTCGGGCAGCGCGATCGCGGCGGCCGACGCGTCGACCGTGCGGTACGTCGAGTTCAGCGCGATCTCCGTGCCGCCGCCGAGGGCGATCCCGTTGACGAAGGCGAACGACGGCACGCCGAGGTCGGAGAGCTTGCCCAGCACGTGGTGCCCCTGCTGCGCGACGAGGAGCGCGTCGTCGCGTTTGCGGAGCGCGTTCATCTGCGACAGGTCGGCGCCGGCGGCGAAGACGTAGGGCTTGCCGGTGATCGCGACCGCGTCGATCTCGCCGGCCGCCGCGCGCCCGCGCAGCGTCTCCAGGACGTCGTCGAGCTCGAGGAGGGTCCGCGGACCGATCGTGTTGGGACGTCGGTGGTCGCGCCCGTTGTGCAGCGTGATGAGCGCGAGGGTGCGCCCGCTGGCGAGAGGGATGTCGCTCACCAGCGAGTGCGTGACGACCTCCTCGGTCGCGAGCTGCTCGAGGCGGGAGAAGTCGAGGGAGCTGTAGTCGGTCATCGTGCTCACTTCCGCTTCTTCTTGCCGGTGTAGTGCGGGTTCTCCCACACGACGCTGCCGCCCTGGCCCAGGCCCACGCACATCGCAGTGAGGCCGTAGCGCACCTCCGGGTGCTCGGCGAACTGCGCGGCGAGCTGGATCATGAGGCGCACGCCCGATGCGGCCAGCGGATGGCCGACCGCGATCGCGCCACCCCACGGGTTCACGCGGGGGTCGTCGTCGGCGATGCCGAAGTGGTCGAGGAACGACAGCACCTGGATGGCGAACGCCTCGTTGAGCTCGAACAGCCCGATGTCGCCGATCGAGAGCCCGGCCTTCGCGAGCGCCTTCTCGGTGGACGGGATGGGGCCGATCCCCATGATCTCCGGCTGCACTCCCGCGAACGCGAACGAGACCATCCGCATCTTGGGCGCGAGGCCGAGCTCCTTGACCGCGGCGGAGCTCGCGAGGAGGCTCACGGTGGCGCCGTCGGTGAGCGGCGACGACGTGCCGGCCGTGACCCGACCGTGCGGGCGGAACGGCGTCTTGAGGTTCGCAAGCGCCGCCATCGTCGTCTCCGGGCGTCGGCCCTCGTCGTCGGCGGCGAGGCGCCAGGCCCCGTCTGCCCCGGCCACGGCCACGGGCACGAGGTCGGGCTGGATGCGGCCGGCGTCGTATGCGGCCTGCACCTTCTGCTGGCTGGCGACCGCGAAGCGGTCTGCCCGCTCCTTCGTGAGGTGCGGGAACCGGTCGTGGATGCGCTCCGCGGTGACGCCCATGTCGAGCGCTCCCGGGTCCACCATCCGCTCGGCGACGAAGCGCGGGTTGGGGTCGGCGTTCCTGCCGATCGGGTGATGGCCCATGTGCTCGACGCCGCCCGCGATGGCGAGGTCGTACATGCCGACGCCGATCGAGGCGCCCATGGTCGTGACGGCCGTCATCGCGCCCGCGCACATCCGGTCGATGGCGAGGCCGGGGACCGTCTGCGGGAGGCCGGCGAGGATGGCCGCGCTGCGACCCAGGGTGAGCCCCTGGTCTCCCGTCTGCGATGTCGCGGCGATCGCGACGTCGTCGATCCGCTCGGGCGGGACGGCGCCGTTGCGCTCCATCAGCCCGATCATCGCCTTGACGACGAGGTCGTCCGCCCGCGTCCCGGCGTACATGCCCTTCTCACCCGCGCGCCCGAAAGGGGTCCGCACGCCATCCACGAAGTGGACATCCGAAAGCTCGGCCACTCTGCCTCCCTGTGTCAGTTGGCTTCAGCCTAGGCGGGGCCTCCGACGTGGGATCGCATCGATTGGGATGAACCTACGAAGCGGCGGCGGCGTCCTCTCCGGGTGTTTGCGCGGGGCGCACAAAGGCGTCGGCGATGACCTCGGCGGTCGCCTCGATCTGCCACTCCCGCGCGCCCTGCTCGCGCAGCGCCGCCGCGATGCTCTCGGCGGTGATCGGCGCGGGCGGCTCCCAGGCGACCCGGCGCAGCGTCTCCGGGGTGAGGAGGTTCTCTGTGGGCATGTCCAGCTCCGCGGCCTTCGCCTCCACCTCGGGCCGGGCCCGCTTGAGGCGCGCGTCGGCGTCGGGGTGCCGTTCGGCCCAGGCGCGGTGCGGGGGCAGGGAGTCGCTCGGCACGCGCTCGGCCGGCAGATCCTCGGTCTCCCGGCCGGCGACGATGGCATCCCACCACCGGTCGAGCTGCGTGCGGCTCGCGCGCCCGGTGAACTCCTTCAACCCGGCGAGCGCCTGCTTCGTGCGGGGCATGGCGAGCACCGCCGCCAGCAGCGCGCGGTCGGGCACGAGGCGGCCGGGGGAGACGTCCTGCTGCTGGGCCAGCTCCTCCCGAGAGCGCCACAGCTCGCGGGCGACCGCGAGACCACGGCGTCCGCGCACCTTGTGGAGACCGCTCAGACGCCGCCACGGGTCGGCCCGCGGGGCCTTCGGCTGCCGGTCGAGGGTCGCCTGGAACTCCTGGCGCGCGAACTCCGTCTTGCCGGCGGCCTCGAGCTCGGCGGCGAGCCGGTCGCGGACGTCGATGAGGTGCAGCACGTCGAGCGCCGCGTACTCGACCCACTCACGGGGGAGGGGGCGGGTCGACCAGTCCGCGGCGGAGTGCGCCTTGGCCAGGGAGATGCCGAGCGCGGCCTCGACGACGGCTCCCAGGCCCACGCGCTCCCAGCCCAGCAGGCGCGCGGCGAGCTCGGTGTCGAAGATGCGGCGCGGATCGAGACCGAGCTCGCGCAGCGACGGCAGGTCCTGGCTCGCGGCGTGGAAGACCCACTCCTCGTCGCCGAGGAGGCGCTGGATGGCGGTGACGTCGGGAACGGCGATCGGGTCGACGAGGACGACCCCGCCGTCGCGCCGGTACAGCTGGATGAGGTACGCCCGCTGCGAGTAGCGGAAGCCGGATGCGCGCTCCACGTCGACCGCGACGGGGCCGGTGCCGGCGGCGAGACGCTCGACGGCGGCCTCGAACGCGTCGGCGCTGTCGATCACGGGGTAGTCAGTCACGGAACCTCCGGGCGCCGAACACGGCGATGTCCTCTGAGCCGGGCGGCAGCCCCGCCAGCATGCACACGAGCTCGGCCCATGCCTCCACGTGCGCGCGGAAGGAGCCGATCGGCGACCAGGAGGCGCGCAGCTCGATCTGCGCGCCGTCGCCCTCGTCCGCCAGCGACCCGAAGCCCTTCGAGAGGATCTTCGTGGCCGAGCCGGACGGCGAGTGATAGGGAGCACCCCGCGACTGCAGGGCATCGACGAGCCACGACCAGGTGACATCCGCCAGCAGCGGGTCGGTGCCGATCTCGGACTCGAGAGGCGCCTGAGCGAAGCTGACGATGCGCCAGGGCCCGCCCCAGGAGTCCTGCCCCTCGGGATCGTGCAGGAGGACGAGGCGCCCGGTCCCGTAGGGGGAGTCGCCGTGGTCGTCCGGGCGGATGTCGGCGGCCAGGGCGAGACTGAAGGGCGCCAGCCCCTGTGGCGCGGGTATGTCGCGCACGGACAGGTCCGAGCGGAACGTCGCCGACCGCACCGCCGCCTCGGCCTCGGCGAAGGCGCCGGAGCCCGCCCCATCTCGCGTCACGTCGACAGATTAGAGTGAGGGGGCCATGAAGACCCCCAGGCGCGCCGCATCCCCGGTCCTCGCAGCAGCGAGAGCGACGTTCACCCTCGCCGGAGCGCTCGGCGCGGCCGTCGCCGGCGCGGTGGGGTACCTCTCGCTGCGGGTCGCGCGCACCGCGGTCACCCCCGCGGTGCGGGTGGCCGACGTCGCGGTGCACGGGTTCGACACCGCGGCGCAGACCATCACCCTCGCGCGCACGCCCGATACCGTGCTGCCCGGTCGGTACGGCCTGTTCACCGGCGGCACCGAGCGGTACCTGAAGCTCGGCGCGGTGCTCGCCGAGGACGGCCTCAGCGTGCGGAGGAAGCTCCTCACCGAGGTCGACGCCGGCACCGAGATCGCCCCGTTCGCCGCGTTCAGCGGCTGGTACTGGCTGAGCCCGGAGGAGCTGCACGTGCCGTTCACCACGGTCTCGGTCGGCACGCCCGTCGGCGCGTGCCCGGCGTGGCTGTTCCCCGCAGCCGGCGCGGCGGCGGACACGTGGGTGATCGCCGTGCACGGCCGCGGCACCACCCGCGCCGAGGTGCTGCGCGCGGTGCCGGTCCTCCACGAGGAGGGCCTTCCCGTCCTGTGCGTGTCGTACCGGAACGACGGCGAGGCGCCGCGCAGCCGGTCGGGGCACTACGGGCTGGGGGCCACGGAGTGGCGCGACGTCGACGCCGCCGTGGCGTGGGCGCTCCGCAACGGCGCTCGCCGCGTCCTCCTCATGGGATGGTCGATGGGCGGCGCGATCGTGCTCCAGGTCGCCCTGAACTCCTCCCACGCCGAGCACATCGCGGGCGTCGTCCTCGAGTCGCCCGTGGTCGACTGGCGCCTCGTGCTGGGCTTCCAGGCGCAGCGGATGCGGGTGCCCTCGCCGGTCACGCGGCTGGCGATGGGCGCCCTCGGGCGGAGCTGGACGTCGCGCGTGATCCGACGGGGGGATCCGATCTCGCTCGACGACCTCGACATCGTCTCCCGCGCGGGGGAGCTCGACCACCCCATCCTGCTGCTGCACAGCGACGACGACGGCTTCGTGCCGGCCGACGCGTCGCACCGGCTCGCCGCCGAGCGCCCGGACCTCGTCACGCTGGAGAGCTTCCGCACCGCGCGTCACACCAAGCTCTGGAACTATGACGAGCGACGGTGGAACGAGGCCATCCGGGAGTGGCTGCGCGAGCGCTCGCTCACCTCGGGCGCCTGAGCCCGGCTCACTCCCCGATGCGCGCCCGGATCTGCCGCTTCGCGCGCAGCAGCATGCCCGTCATCCCCGAGATCCGCAGCGGCGACACGATCCGCGTGAGACCGAGCGTCTGCGGGTAGTCGTCGGGCACGGCCAGCGCGTCCTCGACCGACAGGCCGGTGAGGCCCTGCGCGAGGATGCTGGCGAATCCGCGCGTCGTGGGCGCCTCCGCCGGCGCCGACGCGTGCATCGCCACGCGCTGGTCGTCGTCCACCTCCAGCACGATGAACACGGGGAACTGGCACTCGGCGACGCGCTCGGAGAGCTCCGGGCGGTCCGCGTAGCGCTGCGGGAACACCGGCAGCTCGTTGGAGAACTCCAGGAGGAGCTGCAGGCGCTCGGGCTCGTCCAGCTCGAGGAACTCGTCGCGGATCTCCGCGAGGGCGGCCGGCAGGGCGCTCTCGCTCATGTCACGCCGCCTTCGCGGGAACGGCACCGGGCTCGGAGCCGGTGACGATCGGGACGCGCACCGCGCTGCCCCACTCCGTCCAGGAGCCGTCGTAGTTGCGCACGCGGGGGAAGCCCAGGAGGTGCTTCAGGACGAACCACGTGTGGCTCGAGCGCTCCCCGATGCGGCAGTAGGCGACGATGTCGTCGTCATCTCCGAGGCCGAGCTCGTCGCGGTAGATCGCCTCGAGCTCGGCGCGGGTGCGGAAGGTGCCGTCTTCGGCCGCCGCGCGCCCCCACGGCACGCTCAGGGCGGAGGGGATGTGGCCCGCCCGCAGCGCGCCCTCGTCCGGGTACGCCGGCGCCGTGGTGCGCTCACCCGAGTACTCCTCGGGGGAGCGCACGTCGATGAGGGGGTTGCCGAGGTGGGCGAGGACGTCGTCCTTGAACGCGCGCAGCTCGGCGTCGTCGCGCTCGACGACCGGGTAGTCGGTGCGCTCGCGCTGCGGCCGCTCGGCGGTGAGCTCGCGGCCCTCGCTCACCCACTTGTCGCGGCCGCCGTCGAGCAGGCGCACGTCGTGGTGGCCGAAGAGGGAGAACACCCACAGCGCGTAGGCGGCCCACCAGTTGCTGCGGTCGCCGTAGATCACGACGGTGTCGTCGCGCGAGATGCCCTTGCGGCCGAGGAGCTCGGCGAAGCCGGCGCCGTCGAGGTAGTCGCGCATGACGGGGTCGTTGAGCTCGGTGTGCCAGTCGACCTTCACGGCGCCAGGGATGTGCCCCACCTCGTAGAGGAGGACGTCCTCATCGCACTCCATGACGACCAGGCCCGCGTCGCCGCGGTGCTCCTCGAGCCACTGGGTCGAGACGAGCCGCCAGGGCTCGGCGTACGCGGCGAACTTCTCCTGCGACTCGTCGGGTGCGACGGGCATGGCTGCTCCTCGTTATCGTTGATGCGATCCGTCTTCGAGCCTAAGGCTCGAGAGCACGGGGCGGCTCGGCTCCTCCGTCGAGACGCGACTCTCTCCAGATCCGAGGACCCATGACCTCCACCGCGACCGAGATCGTCCACCTCGCCGAACGCCATCCGCAGCTTTCCGGCGAGGAGATGCTCGAGAGCCTTGTGCCGCCGCGGCAGTTCGACACCGCGACCTTCGACTCGTACCGGGTCGATGCGTCGTATCCCTCGCAGGAGGAGGCGAAGCAGGAGCTCGAGGTCTTCGCGTCGGGCGGGCAGCCGGAGCGTCGCGGCGGATTCTTCTCGCGCAAGCCCAAGGCGCCGGAGATCAAGCCGGGCGTCTACCTCGACGGCGGGTTCGGGGTGGGCAAGACCCACCTGCTCGCCGCGATCTACCACGCGGTGCCCGCACGGCGGAAGTTCTTCGGCTCGTTCATCGAGTACACGGCGCTCGTGGGCGCGCTCGGGTACAAGAACACGGTCGACCTGCTGCGCGGGTCGGCGCTGCTGTGCATCGACGAGTTCGAGCTCGACGACCCGGGCGACACCATGGTGATGACCCGCCTGCTGGGCGAGCTCGTCGGGTCGGGCACGCGCCTGGCCGCCACGAGCAACACGCCCCCGAACGCGCTCGGCGAGGGCCGGTTCGCCGCGCAGGACTTCCTGCGCGAGATCCACGCCATGGCCGACAGCTTCCGCACGCTGCGGATCGATGGCGTCGACTTCCGCCAGCGGTCCCTCGACGGGCACGCGGCCGTCCTCGAGGAGCGCGCCTACGACGACGCGCTCGCCGCGGCCGGGGGCACCGCCTCCGACGACGACTTCGACGCGCTCATCGCGCAGCTGGCGCGCGTGCATCCGTCGCGCTACATCCGCCTTATCGACGGGCTGAGCGCCGTGGGCCTCCGCGGCGTGCGGCAGCTGACCGACCAGTCCGAGGCGCTGCGCTTCGTCGCCTTCGTCGACCGCGTGTACGACGCGCAGCTCCCGATCCGCGCGACCGGCACGCCGCTCGACGACGTCTTCGGCGCCGAGATGCTCGCGGGCGGCTACCGCAAGAAGTACCTGCGCGCGGTCTCGCGTCTGGTCGCCTCCACAAACTCCTGACCTGCGCCATCCGCTCGTGCCCTCCCCGCGAAACATCGTGTTCACGGGGAGGGGCGACCTGTAACACGGCGGAAACGCCAGACGCAGGTTGGCGGTAACGCGACCGCTCGACACTGGGGTCACCCGGTCGAGCCGCTCAGGCCATCCGCCATCTCGCCCGGGTCCTGCTCACGGATCTGGAGATGCACATGGATCAAGGCAACACGGCGTTCCTGCTGATCGCGGCGGCGTTCGTCCTGCTGATGACGCCGGGACTGGCGTTCTTCTACGGCGGCCTGGTGAAGGCCAAGAGCGTCATCAGCATGATGATGCTGAGCTTCGGGGCCATGGGCCTCATCGGGGTGCTCTGGGTGCTGTACGGCTACGCCGTGGCGTTCCCCGGCGCCGAGGGGCTCGTCGCTCCCTGGTCCATCGACTGGACGGCGCTCGGTCTCGACAGCCTGCTGGAGACGCCGGAGGACGCGGCCTTCCCGCCGCTCGCGTTCGTGGCCTTTCAGGCGACCTTCGCCATCCTCACCGTCGCGCTGGTGTCGGGCGCCATCGCCGACCGCGCGAAGTTCGGGGCGTGGATGACCTTCGCCGGCATCTGGGCGACCGTCGTCTACTTCCCGGTGGCCAGCTGGGTGTTCAACTTCGGCCTCGCCGACGACGGCTCGTTCGCATACGGCGGATGGATCACGTACGGCATGCAGGAGGTCTTCGGCGTGGGGGCGATCGACTTCGCCGGCGGCACGGCCGTCCACATCAACGCCGGTGCCGCGGCGCTCGCCCTCGCGCTCGTCCTCGGCAAGCGCGTCGGCTTCCAGAAGGGCGCCCACGTGCCCCACAACCCGCCGTTCGTGCTGCTGGGCGCGGGGCTGCTGTGGTTCGGATGGTTCGGATTCAACGCAGGCTCGGAGCTCGCCGCCGACGGCACCGCGGCCCTCGCCTTCGTGAACACCATCGCCGCTCCGGCGGCCGCGCTCCTCGCCTGGCTCGTCGTGGAGAAGGTGAAGGACGGCAAGGCCACCTCGGTGGGCGCCGCCTCCGGCGCCGTCGCCGGGCTCGTCGCCATCACTCCCGCGTGCGCCTCGCTGCACCCGGTCTGGGCCATCCTGCTCGGCTTCGTCGCCGGCGCCGTGTGCGCCCTCGCGATCGATCTGAAGTTCCGGTGGGGGTTCGACGACTCGCTCGACGTGGTGGGCATCCACCTCGTCGGCGGTCTCATCGGCACGCTCTACCTCGGCTTCTTCGCGAACGGCACCGGCCTGTTCATGGGCGGCGGGTTCAACCAGCTGCTGGTGCAGGCGATCGCGGCGGCCGCGGTCTTCGCCTACTCCTTCGTGCTCGCCTACGCCATCGGCTTCGCGATCGAGAAGACGATCGGCTTCCGCGTCAAGAACGAGGACGAGGTCGCCGGCATCGACACGGTTCTGCACGGCGAGGAGGGCTACGTCCTCACCGCGCGCTGAGCTGTCGCGACGGATGCCCCGGCCGATGCGGCCGGGGCATCCGCGTGCGCGGGTAGGGTGACGACGTGGCACGACAGGGACTCCTCGGCATGCTCGTCTCGCGCGCGCTCGACGCGCTCTCCGGAGCGGTGAAGGGCGCGCCTCCGGCGCCACGGCGCGCGCAGCGGTCGGGGCGCCGATCCGCGCCCGCGACCGCGCGGTCCGCTCCGCCGCGCCCCGCTCCCGCGCCATCCGCTCCTCCCGTCGCGCGCGACCCGCGCTCGACGGCGCGGACGGTCGAGGTCGACCCGCACGCGATGCGCGACCTGCGCCTGCGCTACGCGCCCGATCGCGACGGGGCGCCCGACGCGGGCGAGATCGTCTGGACGTGGGTGCCGTACGCGGAGAGGGACGGGCGGGGGAAGGACCGGCCCGTGCTCGTGATCGCCGCGCACGGCGCCGACCGCGCGTACGCGGTGAAGCTCACGAGCAAGCCGCACGACGGCGACCGCGAGTACGTCTCGATCGGCTCGGGCCCGTGGGATGGCCAGGGCCGGGAATCGTGGGTCGACCTCGATCAGCTGTACAGCGTGCACCGCGACGGGATGCGTCGCGAGGCCGCCGAGCTCGACCGCGAGCGGTTCGCCCGCATCGCCGCGGAGCTCCGCCGTCGATACGGCTGGCGCGCGTAGCGGGCGCTCGCGGAGTTCTCACAACCGGCGTCGTCGGGTTGTGAGGGAGAGGTAACGCAACGGGTTCCGACGGGTCGTCGGCGGGAAACACGCGGGTTCTAGCTTCGGGTCAAGGCCCGAAGCCCTTCGACTCGAGGAGAACCGCCATGTCGTACCTCAAGCCCGCCGAACTCATCGGAACCGTGATCGACGCCGGCGCATCCAAGGTGATGCTGTCGACGAGAGACACCCTGCTGCGCGCGATCCTGGGTGGCGCGCTGCTGTCCCTCGCCGCCGCCTTCGCCGTGACCGTCTCCACGACGACGGGCATCCCGCTGCTGGGCGCCCTGCTCTTCCCGGTCGGATTCATCATGCTGTACCTGCTCGGCTTCGACCTCCTCACCGGCGTCTTCGTCCTCACGCCGCTGGCGTGGCTCGACCGTCGCCCGGGCGTGACGGTCGGGGCCATCCTGCGCAACTGGGGTCTGGTGTTCCTCGGCAACTTCATCGGGGCGTTCTCCGTCGCCGTGCTCATGGCGGTCGTCGTCACCTACGGCTTCTCGACGCCGCCGAACGAGGTGGGAGAGGCCATCGGCCACATCGGCGAGGGCCGCACCCTCGGCTACGCCGAGCACGGGTTCGCCGGCATGCTCACCCTGTTCGTGCGCGGCGTGCTCTGCAACTGGATGGTCGCCACGGGCGTGATCCTGTCGATGGTGGCGAAGGACGTGCCGGGGAAGGTCGTCGCGATGTGGATGCCGATCATGCTCTTCTTCTTCATGGGATTCGAGCACTCCATCGTCAACATGTTCCTGTTTCCCTCCGGCCTGCTGCTCGGCGGCGATTTCACCATCCTCGACTACCTCATCTGGAACGAGATCCCCACGGTCCTCGGCAATCTCGTCGGCGGGCTGCTCTGCGTGGGACTGCCGTTCTACGCCACCTACGGACGCCCCGGTTCGCCGCGGCGCTCCGCACGGGTGCAGGCGTCCGAGGTGCCGGCGTCGGTGCCGACCGCCGTCTGAGCGCCGCAGGCTGCGAGGAGGAGAACCGTGCCGCACGTCAACAGCCGGAAACATGGCGCTGACATCAGCGCAACAACCGACGCCTACGGTGACCGCATGAGCTTCACCGATCCCGCCACGACGAGAATCGTCGTCGTGGGCGGGGGGATGGTCGCCCACCGCTTCGTGGAGAGCCTCCTCAGCCGGGGCGGAGACGAGTGGCGGGTCACGCTGGTCGGCGAGGAGCCCTTCGGGCCCTACGACCGCGTCGCCCTCACGTCGTTCTTCTCGGGTGCGACCGCCGAGGACCTCGCCCTGGAGCGCGCGTGGCTCGAGGACCCGCGGGTGCGACTCGTGCCCGGCGACCCCGTGGTGCGGGTCGACCGCGCCGCCCGCCGCGTCACGACGCGCAGCGGCTTGAGCATCGGCTACGAGCACCTCGTGCTGGCCACCGGCTCATACGCCGCCAAGCTCGCCGTCGACGGCTTCGAGCACGAGGGCTGCTTCGTCTACCGGACCCTCGACGATGTGACGCGCCTGCGGCGGTTCGTCCAGCGCCGCGCCGCGGAGCTCGGGCGTCCGCTGTCGGGCACCGTGATCGGCGGCGGCCTCCTCGGCCTGGAGGCGGCGGGCGCGCTGCAGACCCTCGACGTCGACTGCACGGTCGTGCAGTCGTCGGACCGGCTCATGTCGGCGCAGCTCGACCGCCCCGGCAGCGACGTGCTCCGACGGCTCATCGAGGCGCGCGGTCTGCGGGTGCGCACCGAGGCGCTCACGACGCGTCTCGACGCCGACCGCTCGGGTCAGGTGACGGGGCTGGAGTTCCAGGACGGGACCTGGGAGCGGACCGACGTCGTCGTCTTCACCGTGGGGGTGCGACCGCGCGACGAGCTCGCGCGGTCGGCGGGGCTCGAGGTGCACGCGCGCGGCGGCGTCGTGATCGATGCGACGTGCACGACGGCGGACCCGCGCATCTCGGCGATCGGGGAGGTGGCGAGCTTCGGCGGCGCCAGCGTCGGGCTCGTCGCGCCCGGTTACGCCATGGCCGAGGTCGCGGCGACGCGCCTGCTGGGCGGGGACGCCGCCTTCCCCGGCTACGACCTGTCCACCAAGCTCAAGCTCTCCGGTGTGGATGTGGCGAGCTTCGGCGACGCGTTCGCGGAGACCCCCGGCGCCCTCGACGTCGTCTACGCCGACCCGGTGGCCGGCGTGTACAAGAAGCTCGTCCTCTCCGACGACGCGAAGACCCTGCTCGGAGGCATCCTCGTCGGCGACGCATCGGCCTACGGCGCGCTGCGCCCCCTCGTCGGCAGCGCCCTGGGCGGAGACCCGGTCGCCTTCCTGCTGCCCGAAGACGGCGCGGCGCCCCCGACGGGCGCCCTGAGCGACGAGGCGCTCGTGTGCTCGTGCAACGGGGTCACCGCCGGGCGCATCCGCACGGCCGTGCACGAGGAGGGCTGCGCGGACGTCCCGGCCGTCAAGTCGTGCACGAAGGCGGGAGCGGCCTGCGGCTCGTGCGTCACGATGATCAAGAAGATCGTCGGCAGCGAGCTCGAGAAGGCAGGCGCTGCCGTGAGCGATGCGCTCTGCGAGCACTTCGCGATGTCGCGTCGCCAGCTGTTCGACGCCGTGCGGGTCTCCGGCCTGCGCACCTTCAGCGCCGTCATCGAGCGGTTCGGCCGCGGCCGCGGGTGCGACATCTGCAAGCCCGCGCTCGCGAGCATCCTGGCCACGCTCACCGGCACGCACGTCCTGGATGGCGAGAACGCGACCCTGCAGGACACGAACGACCACGTCATGGCCAACCTCCAGAAGGACGGCAGCTACTCCGTCGTCCCGCGCATCCCCGGCGGGGAGATCACGCCGGAGGGGCTCCTCGCGATCGGCGAGGTCGCACGCGACTACGGGCTCTACACGAAGATCACCGGCGGGCAGCGCATCGACATGTTCGGCGCCCGGCTCGAGCAGCTGCCGGACATCTGGCGACGCCTGGTCGACGCGGGCTTCGAGTCCGGGCACGCCTACGGCAAGTCGCTGCGCACGGTGAAGTCGTGCGTGGGGTCGACCTGGTGCCGGTACGGCGTGCAGGACTCCGTCGGGATGGCCGTCCGGCTCGAGCTGCGCTATCGAGGCCTGCGCTCGCCGCACAAGATCAAGTTCGGCGTCTCCGGCTGCGCGCGCGAATGCGCGGAGGCCCGAGGCAAGGACGTGGGCGTCATCGCTACCGAGGCGGGCTGGAACATGTACGTGGGCGGCAACGGCGGCTTCACGCCGCGGCACGCGGTGCTCCTGGCCGAGGGGCTCGACGATGCGGCGCTGCTGACGGCGATCGACCGGTTCCTCATGTACTACATCTTCACGGCCGACCGCCTGCAGCGGACGGCTCCGTGGTTCGAGGACCTCGAGGGCGGCATCGAGGGTCTCCGCGCGGTCATCTTCGAGGACAGCCTCGGGCTCTGCGCCGACCTCGACGCGGCCATGGCGCGTCACATCGACGGATACGAGGACGAGTGGAAGGCGACGCTGGACGATCCGGAGAAGCTGCGCCGGTTCTCGTCGTTCGTCAATGCGCCCGCGACGCCCGACCCATCCCTCGCCTACACCGTCGAGCGCGGTCAGCCCCGGCCCGCGAGCGCGGAGGAGCGCGACGCCGGCGTGCTCATCGCCGGAACCACGCTGGAGGTGCGCGCATGACGCTTCTCGACGCCGTCGAGGCCGCGGCGGAGGAGCGCGCGGGCTGGATCGAGGTCTGCGCGCTCGCCGATCTCGAGGTGGAACGCGGCCGGGCCGCCCTGATCGGGGACACCCAGGTGGCGCTCTTCCTGCTGCACGGCGGCCGCGTGCACGCCGTCGCGAACCGCGATCCCTACAGCGGCGCGCACGTCATCTCGCGCGGCATCGTCGGGACCCGCCATGACGCGCCCACCGTCGCCTCGCCCATGTACAAGCAGGTCTTCGACCTCCGAACCGGCGCGTGCCTCGACGCCCAGGGCAAGGAGCCGTCCGCCCTGCGCGTCTGGCCCGCCGCGGTGTCGGACGACGGCCGGGTCCTCATCCAGTGGAAGGACGCCCGATGACCACCATGATCGGCATCTCCCTCACCGGCCGCCGCGTCCTCCTCGTCGGCGGCGGTGCGGTCACCGCGCGACGCCTGCCGCGCTTCCTCGACGACGGCGCCCAGGTGGTCGTCGTTGCCCCCGCGCTCGCCGCGGCCACGCGGGAGCTCGTCGTCCGCCACGGGGTGGAGTGGATCGCGCGGGAGGTGCGCGCGGACGACGTCGACGGGGCGTGGATGGTCCACGCGGCGACGGGGGAGCGTCGCGTCGACGACGAGGTCGCCGCCGAGTGCGAGCGCCGGCGCGTGCTGTGCGTGAACGCCTCCGACGGGGCGCACGGCACCGCGCGCCTCGCCGCGGAGAGCAGGTCGGGCGACGTGCTCGTCGGGGTCGTCTCGCAGGACGGCGTCGATCCCGGCCGCGCCGCCCGCCTCCGCGACGCGGTGGACGCGCAGCTGCGCGCGGGGCGGCTGCCCGTGCGGGCGAGGCGCCCGGGAGGTCCCGGGCGCGTCGACCTCGTCGGCGGCGGACCCGGCCCGTCGGACCTGCTCACCGTCCGCGGACGCCGCCTGCTGGCCGAAGCCGACGTCGTCGTGGCCGACCGCCTCGGACCGACCGACGTGCTGCGGGAACTGGAGCCCGACGTGCCGGTCATCGACGTGGGCAAGCGCCCGGGCCACCACACCATGCCCCAGGAGCGGATCAACGCGCTCCTCGTCGACCTGGCGCGGGAGGGCAAGCGCGTGGTCCGGCTGAAGGGCGGGGACCCCTTCGTATACGGACGCGGCGGCGAGGAGGTCGCCGCCTGCCTCGCCGCCGGCGTCGCCGTGGAGGTCGTGCCGGGCCTCACCAGCGCGGTCTCCGTGCCGCAGGCCGCAGGGATCCCCGTCACGCACCGCGGCACATCCGCCGGTCTGCACGTGGTGAACGGCCAGGCCGAGGTGTCGTCATCCACGCTGGCCGCGCTCGCCGACGACGCGGTGACGACGGTGGTGCTCATGGGGGTCGCCGCGCTTCCGCGACTGGTCGCCGCAGCGCGGGAAGCGGGTGCGCCGGACGAGCGCCCCGTCGCGATCGTCGAACGCGGGCACACGCCCGCGCAGCGCACGACGCGGACTACCCTCGGTCGGGTGATCGCCGACGCCGCTGCCGCCGATGTGCGCAATCCCGCCGTGATCGTCGTCGGCGAGGTCGCCCGCGCCGGTCTGCTGCTGGCCGCGTCCGCGCTGGCGGGTGATGCGACGCAGTGACCGCTCCCACCCGGCCCCTCCTCTCCGCAGCCCTCGACGGCTGCGCCGTCGTCATCGCCGTCGACCGGCGGTCGTCGGAGCTGACCGCCGCGCTCGAACGGCACGGCGCGCGGGTGCAGCGCGCCCCGGCGCTGACGATCGTTCCGCACATCGACGACGACGCGCTGCTCGCCGCGACTGCGGCCCTCGTCGCCCGGCCTCCGGATGTCGTCGTCGTGACGACCGGCGTCGGGTTCCGCGGATGGATGGAGGCCGCCGAGGAGTCCGGCATGCGCGATGAGCTGCATGCGGCCCTTGCGACGGCCCAGATCGTCGCGCGGGGACCGAAGGCGCGCGGCGCCATCGAGCAGGCCGGCCTCGCGGCGGATTGGGTGGCGGAGTCCGAGACGTCGAGCGAGCTGGGGGAGTTCCTCCTCGCGGAGGGCGTCGCGGGCCGGCGGGTCGCCATCCAGCACCACGGGTCAGGCGCGGATGGGCTGGACAGCCTGTTCGCGGAGGCAGGGGCCGACGTCGTCAGTCTCACCGTCTACCGGTGGGGGCCGCCGCCCGATCCCGACGTCGTGGTGCGGTCGGTGGTCGCGGCGGCCCAGGGCGAGGTGGACGCGGTGCTCTTCACGTCGGCGCCGGGGGCCGCCGAGTGGCTCGCCGAGGCCGATCGCCAGGGCGTCCTCGACGATCTGGCCAGACTGTCGCGTTCGGGACGCCTGCTCATGGCCGCGGTGGGGCCGATCACATCCGCGCCCCTCGTCGACGTGGGCATCGAGGTGCTCGTCGCCGAGCGCGGCCGGCTCGGATCGCTCGTGCGCTCGGTCGTGACGCACTTCGGCGGCGGGCGCGCGCCATCCCTCGCCACCGTCGCCGGGCGTCTCGAGCTGCGAAGCGGCGGAGTCGTGCTGGACGGCCGGCACGTCGCGCTGTCGCGGACCGGCGTCGGCGTGATGCGCGCGCTCTTCGACGCCCGCGGGGGCGTCGTCACCCGGCAGGAGCTGCAGGCGTCGCTGGCGCGGTCGGCCGACAGCGCTCATGCGGTCGAGGTCGCGGTGGCGCGCGTGCGGGAGGCGCTCGGTGCGCCGCAGCTCATCCGCACCGTCGTCAAGCGCGGGTATCGACTCGACGTCGTGGAGGACGCCAGCGGGTGAGCGCCGGCGCGCTCACTGCTCGATGAACCGCACCTCGAGGTCGGCGATGTGCAGCCCGGACGACTCGATGGCGTCCTCGATCGCCGCATGCCGGCCATCCGGAGCGACGATCTGCACCTTCTCGACGCCGTCGATCGGCGTGCCCTCGCCATCCGCCCAGAAGGCGGTGGCGCCGAGGTGCACGAGGTCCGTGAGGAGCGCGAGGTACGCGTCGCTCTCGCCGGGTTCGATCATGAGGCTGAGGTCCGGCGAGTTGACCTCGACGACCTCGTCCGCGTCGCGGCCCGCGGCAGTCAGAAGCGCGTCGGCGTGCTCGACGAGCGGCAGGGTATCGGCGAATCCCGTCGGCGTGCCGGCATCCGGTTGGTCCAGGTCGTCCATCGCGAGGAAGGCGAGCACGCCCTTGTCCCAGATCGAGGGCTGCACGGCCAGACCCGGTGCGACGCGGTCGAGCTCCTTCGTCAGGCGCACCGCATCGAACCCGAAGCCGGGGCATGACGGGGCCGACGCCGTCGGAACCGGGTCGGACGGCGACGCGTTGAGCGCCACGTCGCTCGCCGCCGGCGTCCGCACGCGGATATGCCAGGTGATCTCGTCGGGGTACCCGCTCGTGCACGCGGCTTCGAGCAGGCCCGGAAGGCCCGCATCGCTCACCGTCACGAACATCCAGGAGGTCGGGTCGGAGAACGTCGGGGCCTCGACCCAGCGCTCCATCTCGACGGCCTCGACGCCCGGCAGGCTCTCGAGCTCCGCCCCCAGCTCGTCGAACTCCGTACTCGGGCGGTCGAAATGAGTGTCATCGAGCGACCACGCGGCCAGCAGGAGCGCGCCGGTCGCAAGGGCGAAGACCGCCGCGATCACGACGGACATCCGGACGCGTCTGCCGATTGTCGTCGTCACGTCGTCCCCTCCCGGTGAGGGCGTGCGCCCTGTCGCACCGAAGGTAGCGAACGCGAGCCGTGTTGCCCAGGCCGGCGGCGTCTCGGCCCGGGAATGACGAAACCCCCGGGAGCACCGGGGGTTTCCATGGTGGGCGATACCAGACTCGAACTGATGACCTCTTCCGTGTGAAGGAAGCGCGCTACCAACTGCGCCAATCGCCCAGGCTGTGAAGTTGTCGGCCTTGCGGCACAGATGACGAGCATACCCGATGCGGAAGGGCCTGACGAACCGGGGGAGAGGGCCGAGCGTGTCGTGCGCGAGCTCGGTGCGGTGACACGCCCGGATCTGAGCCGCGGTTTGGACGCCTGCCGAACCTGGGCTAATGTAGTGCAAGTGCCCGGGGCAAGCAGCCGGGAACGAAATGCGGATGTAGCGCAGTGGTAGCGCATCACCTTGCCAAGGTGAGGGTCGCGAGTTCGAATCTCGTCATCCGCTCGAGTGCAGGGATCTCCTCGGAGGTCTCGGCATGCGGGTTCGAAACCCCCGCGGTGGCGTGGCCGAGAGGCGAGGCACCGGCCTGCAAAGCCGTTTACACGGGTTCGAATCCCGTCGCCACCTCCACTCCCGGCTCAGGCCGGAGCAATATGGGCGATTGGCGCAGCGGTAGCGCGCTTCCCTGACACGGAAGAGGTCACTGGTTCGATCCCAGTATCGCCCACCAGAGAAACCCCCGGCTTGCCGGGGGTTTCGCAACGTCCGGGACTCGTCCCGGCATGCGGATGTAGCGCAGTGGTAGCGCATCACCTTGCCAAGGTGAGGGTCGCGAGTTCGAATCTCGTCATCCGCTCTCTCGAAGGGCCTCCTCGCGGAGGCCTTTCTTTCGTTCCCGCGCGTGGAGGAGCGCCGCGGTGGCGCCGGCGGTGTGCGCCTCCCCGTCCGACGATGTCGTCTCATCCTCGCGACACGGTATTCGGCGACATTCCGTGTCGGTTCGGCGAGGCGACATCATCTGACCGTCGGGGCCACCGCCATCCGCTCGCACGCGGCCGCCCGGATGCCCCGCACGCGGCCCCCGGGTCCGCGGAACTAGGATGGTGCGGTGACCTCCGGATTCGACCTGTACCCCGAGAAGAATGTCGTCGCGATGCGCGTCGACGGTGAGCTGAAGGACCTCGCGGCGGAGGTCCCGGACACGGCGACGACGGAGCCGGTGACGATCGACAGCCCCGACGGGCTGAACGTCCTGCGCCACTCGACCGCGCACGTGCTCGCGCAGGCGGTGCAGAAGATCAACCCAGCCGCGAAGCTCGGCATCGGCCCGTTCATCACCGATGGCTTCTACTACGACTTCGACGTCGCCGAGCCCTTCACACCTGACGACCTCAAGGCGATCAAGAAGGAGATGCAGCGCATCGTCAAGGAGGGCCAGCGGTTCGTCCGCCGCGCCGTCTCCGACGACGAGGCGCGCGCCGAGCTCCGCGACGAGCCGTACAAGCTCGAGCTGATCGGCCTCAAGGGCGGGCAGAAGGAAGCCGCCGAGGGCGCGAGCGTCGAGGTCGGCGCCGGCGAGCTCACCATCTACGACAACGTCGACCCCAAGACGGGTGAGACGCAGTGGAAGGACCTCTGCCGCGGCCCGCACGTGCCGACCACGCGCCTGCTCGGCAACGGGTGGGACATCGTCCGCATCGCGGGCGCGTACTGGCGCGGCAGCGAGAAGAACCCGCAGCTGCAGCGCATCTACGGCACCGCGTGGCCGACGAAGGACGACCTCAAGGCGTACCAGGACCGGCTCGCCGAGGCCGCGCGCCGCGACCACCGCAAGCTCGGCCGCGAACTCGACCTCTTCTCCTTCCCCGACGAGATCGGGTCCGGCCTGTCGGTGTGGCACCCCAGGGGGGCGATCGCGCGCGGCGAGATGGAGCAGCACGCGCGCCGCCGCCACATCGCCGAGGGCTACAGCTACGTCTACACGCCGCACATCACGAAGAAGGACCTCTTCGTGACGTCCAACCACCTCGTCACGTATGCGGATGGCATCTGGCCGCCGATCCGGATGGACGAGGAGCGCGACGAGGACGGCAACGTCACGAAGCAGGGCGTCGACTACTACCTCAAGCCGATGAACTGCCCGATGCACATCCTCATCTACAAGGAGCGCGCGCGCAGCTACCGCGACCTGCCCCTCCGCCTCGCGGAGAACGGCACGGTCTACCGCAACGAGCTCTCCGGCGCGCTGCACGGGCTCACGCGCGTGCGCGGCTTCACGCAGGACGACGCGCACCTCTTCGTCACGCCCGACCAGCTCGAGGCCGAGACGACCAAGGTGCTGGAGTTCGTGCTCTCGCTGCTGAAGGACTTCGGGCTGGAGGACTTCCGTCTCGAGCTGTCGATGCGCGACGACGAGAAGTCGAAGTGGATCGGGGAGGAGGACGTCTGGGAGACCGCGACCGACGCGCTGCGCCGCGTCGCGAAGTCCACCGGTCTGGAGCTGATCGAGGAGCCCGGCGAGGCGGCCTTCTACGGACCGAAGATCGACCTCAAGGTCACCGACGCCCTGGGCCGCTCGTGGCAGCTCTCGACGGTGCAGCTCGACTTCAACCTGCCCGAGCGCTTCGACCTCGAGTTCACCGCGGCCGACGGCACCAAGCAGCGCCCGATCATGATCCACCGCGCGCTGTTCGGCTCGATCGAGCGGTTCTTCGCCATCCTGCTCGAGCACTACGCGGGCGACTTCCCGCTGTGGCTGGCGCCGCAGCAGGTGGTGGGCGTGCCGGTGGCAGACGAGTTCGCGCCGTACCTCGACGAGGTCGTGCAGAAGCTCCGCGTCGCCGACGTGCGCGCCGAGGTCGACCACTCCGACGACCGCATGCAGAAGAAGATCCGCACGCACACCACGGGCAAGGTGCCGCTCCTCCTCATCGCGGGCGAGCAGGACCGCTCCGCCGGCACCGTCTCCTTCCGCTTCCGCGACGGCTCGCAGCGCAACGGCGTGCCGGTCGACGAGGCCGTGGCGCTCGTCACGCGCGCGATCGCCGAGAAGCGCCTCGTGCTGACCGACGAGGACCTCTGAGCATGACGACGGAGCACGAGGCGCGCGAGGAGTTCGCGCGCCTCGAGCCCGCGTCGGACTTCGCGGCCTCCTCCGACGCGTTCCAGCGTCTCTGGACGCCCCACCGGATGGCGTACATCAACGCGGGCGCGGACGCGAACCGGGGGACCGGCTGCCCGTTCTGCGCGGCGCCGGACAAGAGCGACGAGGATGGCCTCATCGTCCACCGAGGCGAGCACGCCTTCGTGCTCCTCAACCTCTTCCCGTACAACTCCGGGCACATGCTGGTGTGCCCGTACCGCCACATCGGTCTGTACGACCAGGCGGACCCGCACGAGACGGCGGAGATCGCCTACCTCACGCAGACCGCGATGCGGGTGCTGCGGACGGTGTCGCGCTGCGACGGGTTCAACATCGGCATGAACCAGGGCCACGTCGCCGGTGCGGGCGTGGAGGAGCACCTGCATCAGCACATCGTGCCGCGGTGGACGAGCGACGCGAACTTCTTCCCGATCATCGCCAAGACGAAGGCCCTGCCGCAGCTCCTCGGCGAGGTCCGCGCGGCCATCGCCGACGCCTGGCCCGCCGCCTGAGGGGTGCGACGTCAGCCGCGCTGGGCGCAGGCGGCCGCGAGATCGGCCGCCAGCGTCTCCGCGTTGGCGTCGTCGAGGCCGTGCACGGTGAGACGCAGGTGATGCGAGGCCGCACCCCCTCGCGACAGCGCGAAGTCGTCGCCGGTCCGCGCGAGCCATCCGCGGCGCATGAGCCGCTCCGACACCGTGCGAGCAGGCAGCGGCAGCCGCACCCAGAGGCTCAGCCCGTCGAGCGGCGCGGTGTCGATGCCGTGCCGCCGCAGTCGCTCGGCGAATGACCGATTCCGCTCGGCGTAGTGCTCGCCGGCGCGCTCGATGGTGTCGAGGGCGGCGGAGTCGGTCAGCAGCGCGAGGGCGAGCCGCTGCAGCAGGTGGCTCACCCAGGTCGTCCCGGGGCTCAGCCGCATCGCCAACCGCTCGGCCGTCTCCGCATCGGAGGCGGTGACCGCGAGGCACATGTCCGGGCCCAGGAACTTCGACACCGACCGCACCAGCGCCCAGCGGCGATGCTCCGGGCCGATGATCGAGTGGTACGGATGGCGCGAGAGCAGCGAGAAGTGGTCATCCTCGATCACGAGGACGTACGGGTGCTCCGCCAGGATGGCCCGGAGCTCCGCCGCGCGGCGGGCTGAGAGGCTCGCGCCGGTCGGGTTCTGCGCGCGCGGGGTGCAGACCACGGCGCGCACCCCCTCCGCGAGGGCCGCGCGCAGGCCGTCCGGCGTCATCCCCTCCTCATCGACGGGCACGGCGACAGGGCGGTAGCCGGCGAGGCGCACGGTCCGGATCGTCGCGAGGAAGCAGGGGTCCTCGACCGCGACCGCGTCGTCCCGTGTGAGGGCCTGGGCCAGCAGGCGCTCGACAGCATCGAACGCCCCGCTCGTGACGGTGAGGCGCATCTCGTCGGGTGAGGCGACGTCGTCGCCCAGCCAGGCGCGGGCGCGCTCGGCGAGGCCGGCGTCGATGACGGGCTCGCCGTAGAGCACGGGGCGGCCGGCGAGGGCGGTGAGGGCGGCCGACATGTCGGGGATGAGCCGCGGATCGGGATTGCCGGTGCCGACGTCGCGGAGCACGCTGTCGGCGGCGAACCCGTCCTGCGCGAGCGTCGCGCGGTCGGCGACGTGCGTGCCGGCACGGCCGAGGGTCACCACGAGGCCGGCCTGCGCGAGCTGCCGGTAGGCGGCGACGGCGGTGTTGCGGTTCACCCCGAGGCTCTCCGCGAGCGCGCGCACCGAGGGAAGGGCGGCACCGGGCGCGAGGGCGCCCCGCTCGATGAGCCCGCGCACGCTCTCGGCGATCTCGGCCGCCGAATGGCCCGTGATCGCGGGGGAGGAGTCGCCGTGTTGCATCGACACGATCCTACGGCCCATCCCGTGCTAACTTTTGGCCTAGGACAATAACCGCGGCTGTCACAGCCGTGGGCGAGGCGACGGAGGACATCCATGACCGGGACGACGAAGGGAACGGCGCGCGTGAAGCGCGGGCTGGCCGAGATGCTGAAGGGCGGCGTCATCATGGATGTCGTCACCGCCGAGCAGGCGCGCATCGCCGAGGACGCGGGCGCCGTCGCGGTCATGGCGCTCGAGCGGGTGCCCGCCGACATCCGCGCGCAGGGCGGCGTCGCTCGCATGACGGATCTCGACCTCATCGACGAGATCCGGGCCGCGGTGTCCATCCCGGTGATGGCGAAGGCGCGCATCGGCCACTTCGTCGAGGCGCAGGTGCTGCAGGAGCTCGGCGTCGACTACATCGACGAGTCCGAGGTGCTCTCGCCCGCCGACTACGTCAACCACGTCGACAAGTGGCCCTTCACGGTGCCGTTCGTGTGCGGTGCGACTCACCTCGGCGAGGCGCTCCGCCGCATCACGGAGGGCGCGGCGATGATCCGCTCGAAGGGCGAGGCCGGCACGGGCGACGTCTCGGAGGCGACCAAGCACATCCGTCGCATCACGAGCGACATCAACGTGCTGCGCTCGAAGACGAAGGACGAGCTGTACGTCGCGGCCAAGGAGCTGCAGGCGCCGTACGAGCTCGTCGTCGAGGTCGCGGAGACGGGCAAGCTCCCCGTCGTGCTCTTCACAGCGGGGGGCGTGGCCACGCCGGCGGACGCCGCGCTCATGATGCAGCTCGGCGCCGACGGCGTCTTCGTCGGCTCGGGCATCTTCCGCTCGGGCGACCCGGTGAAGCGGGCGGCCGCGATCGTGCGCGCGACGGCCTTCTACGACGATCCGAAGGCCATCGCCGACGCCTCGCGCGGCCTCGGCGAGGCCATGGTCGGCATCAACGTCGCCGACATCCCCGCCCCGCATCGGCTCGCCGAGCGCGGCTGGTGAGTGCGGCCCCGCGGGTCGGCGTCCTCGCGCTGCAGGGCGACGTCCGCGAGCATGTTGCGGTGCTCGAGCACCTGGGTGCGCGCGTGACGCGGGTGCGGCGGGCGAGCGAGCTCGCCGCGGTGGATGGCCTCGTGCTGCCGGGTGGCGAGTCGAGCGTCATCGACAAGCTCTCGCGCGTCTTCGGGCTGCGGGAGCCGCTCGTCGCCGCCCTCGCGAGCGGCCTCCCCGCCTACGGGACGTGCGCCGGGCTCATCCTGCTCGCCGACCGACTCGAAGACGGCATCGCGGGCCAGCAGACCCTCGGCGGCCTCGACGTCACCGTGCGCAGGAACGCGTTCGGCACGCAGGGCGACTCGTTCGAGACCGCGCTGGCCGTGCCGGCGCTCGGCGATCCCGGCGTCCGCGCCACGTTCATCCGCGCCCCCGTCGTGACCGAGGTCGGCGCGCGGGCGACGCCGCTGGCGGCCCTCGCCGACGGCCGCGTGGTCGCTGTCGAGCAGGGCGCCCTCCTCGGCTCGGCCTTCCACCCCGAGGTGACGGGGGAGGACCGCTTCCACCGCCGCTTCCTCGACCACGTGCGAGCGGCGGCGTAGGGCACTGACGCAGCGGTGTCCCGGGCCTCCCGCCCGGGACACGCCCGCTCAGCGCAGCTGACGGACCTCGAACTCGAGGCGCGGATTCGCGAAGTGCTCCTGCGACTGCACGAGCTGCAGCTCGCGGTCGCCCACCGCGTACGTCTGCTCGAGGAGGCCGAACACGCTCGAGGCGGTGCGCGCGAGCGCGTCGGGCGCCGAGCCCGTGGCCACGTAGTGCGAGGTGAACAGGGCCGCCGTGACGTCACCGGATCCGTTGGCCTTCATCGGCAGGAACGGCGTCTGCACGACCCAGGCGCCCTCGTCGTCGACGACCATCATCTCGATGGTCCCCTCGGGCCGGTCGGGGCGCTCCACCGACGTCACCAGCACGGTCCGCGGCCCCATCGCGCGCGCGGCGTCGGCCGAGGCGATCGTGGACTCGAGGGTGTCGGGCGCGGTCCCCGTGAGGAACCCCAGCTCGAACTGGTTGGGCGTGATGATGTCGGCCACCGGCACGACGCGCTCGCGGAGCAGATCGGGGATGGCGGGAGCCACGAAGCAGCCCGACTTCGCGTTGCCCATGACGGGGTCGCAGGCGTAGACGGCGGCGGGATTCGCGTGCTTGACGCGGGCGACGGCGTCGATGATGACGTCGGCGATGCCCTCGCTGCCCTGATAGCCCGAGAGCACCGCGTCGAGGGTCGGGAACGCGCCGCGCTCCTCCACGCCGGTGATGACCTCGGCCACGTCGCTCGGCGGGATGAGCGGCCCGCGCCACGCGCCGTAGCCGGTGTGATTGGAGAAGTTGACGGTGTAGACCGGCAGCACCTCGACTCCGATGCGCTGCATCGGGAAGACGGCGGCGGAGTTGCCGGCGTGTCCGTACGCGACGGCGGACTGGATCGAGAGGATCTTCATCCTGCGATCCTCTCATTCGTCGCCGACCGCCGCGCTCGCGTGGTGGAATGGCGGCATGGGGGCGATCGCGGCGCGTCGGCGCATCATCTGGGTGGCGGTGGCGATCCTCGTGATCGCGGCCGCCGTGGTCACGGGGTTCCTCGTCTCGGGAGCGCGCGAGCAGCAGGCGCTGCCGACGCCGACTCCCACGCGCACGCCCTCCGCGACCCCGTCGTCCACCCCGACCCCCTCGCCCACGCCCGAGGGCCATCCGGAGAACACGAAGGCCTACGACCTCGCGGCGCTCCAGGTCGTCGAGGTGTTCGAGGTGAACCCGGCCCTCCCCGTCGACGACGACCCCGACGGCGACACCGAGCCGCTCACGGCGCAGCCGCTGGCGGAGGGCGCGCCGGTCTTCGCGGATCCGACCGGCGAGCCGGTGGCGTATCTGCCGCGCACGCAGCACTTCGAGGGCACGGTCGTCCCGGTGATCGAGCGCGAGGAGCACTGGGTGCGCGTGCTGCTCGTCGGGCGGCAGGCCATCCCTTCGCAGGGCGACCCCGGCCAGGTCACCGGCTGGCTGCGGATGGCCGATGTCGAACTGGCGGCGAATCCCCACCGTGTCGAGGTGGATCTTTCGGACCGCACGATCGACATCGTCACGGACGGTGCGTCCGAGCGGGTCGCGAGCGACTTCGCCTCCGGGGCGGCCGCCACGCCCACCCCGCGCGGGCGCTCGTTCGTGATGACCACGCGCACGGCGTCGCTCGGGTACACGCGCGGGCTGCCGCTCGTGTACCTGTCCGCGCAGTCGCCGGTGCTCGACGGCTTCGACGGCCAGAGCGTGGCGGTCACCGCGTTCCACTACCACGACGCCCATTCCGGCGAGATCTCCAACGGATGCATCCGGCTCGACGAGAGCGCGATCGCTCGGCTGGCGGAGCTGCCAGAGGGCACGCCGGTCTACATCCGCGACTGACCCGGCCCCGGGCATCCGCACCGGGCGGGCCGCGCGAGAGAATAGAATCGCCTGAGGCCTGCGCGCGCGCGTGCGGTCTCGCAGTCACACGAGCGGGAGAGATATGTCCGGGCATTCCAAGTGGGCCACGACGAAGCACAAGAAGGCGGCCATCGACGCCAAGCGTGCGAAGTCGTGGGCCAAGCTCATCAAGAACATCGAGGTCGCGGCCAAGCTCGGCGGCGCCGACCTGCAGGGCAACCCGACGCTGTTCGACGCCGTGCTCAAGGCGAAGAAGACGTCGGTCCCGAAGGACAACATCGACCGCGCCATCAAGCGCGGCGCCGGCATCGGCGGCGAAGCGGTCGAGTACACCTCGATCATGTACGAGGGCTACGCCCCCGGCGGCATCGCGATGCTCATCGAGTGCCTCACCGACAACAAGAACCGAGCGGCCGCCGAGGTGCGCACCGCGATGACCCGCAACGGCGGCAACATGGCCGACCCGGGCAGCGTCGCGTACAACTTCGAGCGCAAGGGCGTCATCGTCGCCTCCGGCGAGGGCACCACCGAGGACGACGTCATGATGGCCGCCCTCGAGGCGGGTGCGCAGGAGATCGAGCCGCACCCCGCCGGGTTCGCGATCATCACCGAGGCCGCCGACATGGTCGCCGTGCGCACCGCGCTGCAGGACGCCGGCATCGAGTACGAGTCGGCCGACGCCGAGTTCGTCCCGAACCTCAAGGTCGAGGCCGACGCGGAGACCGCTCGCAAGGTCTTCCGCCTCATCGACGCACTCGAAGACAGCGAGGACGTGCAGAACGTCTTCACGAACATCGACCTCACCCCCGAGGTGCAGGCCGAGCTCGAGGAAGACGACGAGTAGCGACCACGCGCAGTCGAGCGGCGCGGGCGGAGGCGGAAGCCTCCGCCCGCGCTGTGTGAACGGATGTCGGTGGTCGAGGAGAGGATGGCCGGATGGGGCGTGCTGACGGCACCGGACGCATCGTGTCCGCCGAGGGTGCCGACGACAGCGGCACCGGCATCCTCCACGTCGACATGGACGCGTTCTATGCGGCGGTCGAGATCCTCGATGACCCGTCGCTGGCGGGCAAGCCGCTCATCATCGGCGCTCCGGATGGCCGCTCCGTCGTCTCGAGCGCGTCGTACGAGGCCCGCCGCTACGGGGTGCGCTCGGCGATGCCCGTGAGCCAGGCGGTGCGGCTCTGCCCGCACGCCCTCATCGTGCCGCCTCACTTCGACCGGTACCGCGCGGTCTCCGCGCAGGTGATGGCGATCTTCCGCGACTTCACGCCGCTCGTGGAGCAGCTCTCGATCGACGAGGCGTTCCTCGATGTGCGAGGTGCCCGGCGCCTGTGGGGCACACCCGGCGAGATCGCGCAGATGATCCGCGCACGGGTGCAGGCCGAAGCCGGCATCACGTGCAGCGTGGGCGTCGCCGCCAGCAAGCACGTCGCGAAGATGGCCTCCACCATCTGCAAGCCGGACGGGATGCTCGTGGTGCCGGGCGCGCGGACGCTGGAGTTCCTCGGGGCTCGGCCCGTGCGGGCGATGTGGGGCGTCGGGCCGAAGGCCGCGGAGGTGCTGGAGAGCCGCGGCATCCGCACGATCGCTGACCTGCGCGAGACGCCGCTGCCCGTGCTCACCCGCGCGGTCGGGGCGGCGTCGGCGCAGCGCCTGCACGCCCTCTCCCGCGGCGAGGACTCACGGGAGGTCGAGACGCACCGCGTGGAGAAGAGCGTCTCGCACGAGGAGACCTTCCAGACCGACGTGGGCGACGTCGATCTGCTGCGCGCGGAGCTGCTGCGGCTCGCCGACCGGGTCGCCGTGCGCCTGCGTCGCGGCGGCCTGGAGGCGGCGGGGGTCGCCATCAAGGTCCGGTTCTCGGACTTCACGACGCTCACCCGTTCGCAGACCCTCGCGGAGCCTACCGCGCTCGGGCAGCGGATCGGCGACGTGGCCCGCGACCTCCTCGCGGGCGTGGAGCTGCGCCAGGCGGTGCGCCTGATCGGCGTGCGCGCCGAGCGGCTGCGCGCGGCGGGGTCATCGGCTCTCGCGCTGTGGGACGAGGACGCGGAGTGGAAGCGCGTGGAGGGCACCCTCGATGACGCGGTCTCCCGCTTCGGCGACGGCGTCGTCACCCGCGCGGCGTTCCTCGGGAGGACGGAGCGCCATCCGCAGGTGCCCCGCACGCCTCGACCGGCGGAGGATTCCGACTGACAGCGGCGCCGGTCGGCGGTAGCGTGGGCTCATGCCCAACATCGCACTGGAAATCGGCCGGATCTCCGCGAACCTCGGCGTGAGCGCCGCGTACGGCGAGCCGCAGGACATCGACGGCGAGCGCTTCGTCCCGGTCGCCGCCACCTGGACCGGATTCGGGGGCGGATCCGACGAGACCGGCAACGGCGGCGGCGGAGGCGGCGGGTTCTCGATGCCGATCGGCGCATACGTCCGCCGCAACGGCGAGCTGCGGTTCGAGCCGAACCTCATCGCCACGCTCGCGGTCGCCATCCCGTTGTTCTGGGTGACCGGGCGCATGCTGGCCAAGCTCGTCCGTGCCCTCAAGAAGTAGCGCCCCGCTTCCGATCCCGCGCGCGCTCGAGCTCGTCCGCACCCTGGTGCGGGGGAGCGGTGCACGGCGTGTGGTCATCGACGGCCGCAGCGGCGCTGGCAAGACCACGCTCGCGCGCGATCTCGTGGCGTCGTGGCCCGGAGCGCAGCTGCTCTCGCTCGACGAGGTGTATCCGGGGTGGGGCGGCCTGCGGGAAGGAGCCGCGCTCGCGTGCGCGCTCGTGCTCGTTCCGCATGCCGAGAGGCGCCGCGGCGATTACCGCCGATTCGACTGGGTGGACGGCACCTTCGCCGGGCCGCTGCTCGAGATCGATCCGGACCGGCCGCTCGTGGTCGAAGGCTGCGGCGCGCTCACCGCCGTCGCAGCGGGGCTCGCGGATGCGTCGGCGTGGCTCGACGGCGACGCCGACCGCCGACGGGAGCGCGCCCTCGCCCGCGACGGCGACGGTTTCGCGCCCTACTGGGACATGTGGGCGGCGCAGGAGGAGGCGCACATCCGCCGGGAGGCGCCGCAGGAGCTCGCCGCCCTCGCGCTCACGACCTGCTGACTCAGGCGTCCTCGGCGGCCTGCAGCAGGCCGTCGAGACGGTAGCCCAGCCAGTCGTACAGCGCGAAGCGCGGGTCGTCCTCGTCATGGTCCTCGGCGGTCTGGATGCCGAGGCGGCTCGCCAGCACGAGGCGGACGGCCGCGAGCGTGCGCAGCCACGCGTCGAGCGCGGGCCCTTCGATGCTGACGTCGACGGGGGAGAGCGCGTCCTCCAGGGGCGCGTCGTCGATCCGCGCCAGATCCGCGAGGACGGCGGCTGCGTCCGCCGCGCGCCGTCCCAGGAGGTCTCCGCGCGTCACGCTGCGGAAGTCCGCGCCGGCCTCGCGGTCGTCGGGATATGCATCCGGCGTGAGGCGCTCCACGGCGGGATCGGCCTCGGCGGGCGTCTCGGCGACGAGGGACGCGAACTGCGTCACGAGATCGCGCAGGTGCGCGGCCTCGATCCGCGTCAGCGTGAGGATCACCAGCTTCTCGGTCATGCGGTCTTCCTCACATCGGGGCCCGGCGGACGGTCGCCCACAGGCCGTAGTCGTGCATCGCCTGGGCATGCAGCTCCATCTGCTCGCGGGCGCCCTCGGCGACGACCGCGTGGCCGTCGTTGTGCACCGCGAGCATGAGCTGCGTCGCCCGCTCCTCGCCGTAGCCGAAGTACTCGCGGAACACGCGCACGACGTAGTTCATGAGGTTGACCGGGTCGTCCCAGACCACCGTCTGCCACGGCGCCGAGCTCTCCGGAGCGACGACGAGGCGCACGTCCTCCTCGGTCGCGTGATCGGCCAGTGCACTCGTCATGCCGGTCACGCCCATCCCAGCTCGTGAAGCCGGGCATCATCGATGCCGTAGAAGTGCGCGATCTCGTGCACGAGCGTCGTGTGCACCTCGTCGCGGAGCTCGCTCTCCGTCGCGCACCGCTCCAGGTGCGCCTCGCGGAAGACGATGATGCGGTCGGGCAGCTCGCCCATGCCGTAGCGGTCGCGCTCGGTGACGGCGAGCCCGTCGTACAGGCCCAGCAGCTCCTCGCCGTCGTCGGAGCGGTCCTCGACGACGAACACGACGTTGTCCAGGCCGTCGACCATCTCGTCGGGCAGCTGATCCAGCTCATCCACCACGAGGGCCTCGAAGGCGTCGGTGTCCATGTCCATCATCGGCTTCCGAGTCTAGCCATCACTCCTCACAGCGTCGTCGTCAGTACGCCTCCCTCGGCGCGGATGGCCGCCCCGTTCGTCGCCGAGGCGAGCGGGCTGGCGAGGTAGGCCGCGAGATGGGCGATCTCACGGGGCTCCAGGAAGCGCTCCAGGAGCGACGCGGCGTTGCCCGATTCGATGCCTCGCTTCACGTCCGCGGGATCGATGCATCCAGCAGCGCCTCGGCGACGGTCGCGGGTGGACCCCTCGAGATGAGGGTCGGCGCACGTGACGACCGCGAAGTCGCCAGTCCGATGAAACGAGGAAACCCCCTGATCAACAGGGGGTTTCCGTCTTGGGGTGGCTGACGGGGCTTGAACCCGCGACCCCCGCGACCACAACGCGGTGCTCTACCAGCTGAGCTACAGCCACCATGTGCCCCGGCCTGCCGGGGCAACTTCTCTATTCTGTCATACGTTCGGAGTGAATGACGACACGACGTCGGCGGCGACGTGTCGCGCCTCCTCCGAGGTCGGTCCGTCGGCGACGAAGACCGCGCGGCGGTAGTACTCCAGCTCCCGGATGGACTCCAGGATGTCCGCGAGGGCGCGATGCCCGCCGTCCTTCGCCGGAGCCTGGAAGTACGCCCGCGGGTACCACCGGCGCGACAGCTCCTTGATGCTGGACACGTCGACGTTGCGGTAGTGCAGGTAGCCGTCGACCGCCGGCATGTAGCGCGCGAGGAACATCCGGTCCGTGCCGATGGTGTTGCCGGCCAGGGGGGCCTTGCGCTCGAGGGGGACGAAGCGCCGGATGTACTCCAGCGACAGCCGCTCCGCCTCGGCGAGGCTCACGCCCCCGGGATCTCCTCGAGAAGCCCCGACTTCCGGTGCATCTCCGTCACGAAGTCGCCCATGTTCTCGAGCGCCGCCTCGGACGGCTTGATGACCGCCTGGAACCCGGGGTCGAGGATGCGCAGCTCGAAGTCGGTCACGACGATCGCGATCTCGACGAGCTCATCGACCGCGAGGTCGAGGCCGGTCATCTCGCAGTCGATCCAGACGAGTCGGTCGTTCTCGGAGGCACCTGACATCCCCCCAGCCTATCGACGGGGCGGACACTCGGCTCGCGGTCCCCCAGGCACGATTCGAACGTGCGGCCTGCGAATTAGAAGTTCGTTGCTCTATCCACTGAGCTACTGGGGGTCGATCCCAGGTTACCGAGTTCGGCCCGGTGCGTCATCTCGACCGCCGTGAGCTGCGACTGAACCCCTGGTGCGCAGGGTGTTCTCCTCGTACCGTCGAAGGTGGGGCAGTCAGCGGAGGGGGACGAAGATGACGATCACGCGAACGAGTCGACTGTGGGTCGCACACGGTCCGGTCGGAGCCGTCGGGTCGATCCGAGAGGTCGACGGCCAGTACGAGGTGCGGATGGTCGGCGCCGATCGAGCGGTCGGCACCTACCCGCAGCTCGAGATCGCGAAGCGCGCGCTGCACGCGCACCTGAAGCCGGGCGCGGAGCGTCCGGAGTTCCGGAGGCACTGAATCACGCGCGCTCAGCGCGACAGCAGGAGCGTCTCGACGGCTTCGTCGGCGGTCCAGAACTCGCCGATGGCGACGAGCGCGCCCCCACGGAGCCGCTCTGCGCGATAGCGCATGCCCGCGTCGGACTCGAGCGCGCGCAGGTGGCCGGCGACGCGCCCGTCGGGAGCGAGGACCCGCCAGAGCGAGGCGCCCGCGCGCGCGAGCCGCCCACGGCGGACCCTCGGCTGCGCGAGGGGAATGGCGACGGCGACGGCGGTGTTGGTCATCGGTGATCCCTCCTGAGCTTCTCTGCGACGATAGGAGGGGGTTCCGACATTCGTTCTGAGGAGTGCACATGACCGAGACGTACGTCATCGCCGGCGGCTGCTTCTGGTGTCTGGACGCCGCGTATCGAGCGCTGCGAGGCGTCTCATCCGTCGTCTCCGGATACACGGGCGGGCGCCGCCCCCATCCCACCTACGAGCAGGTGTGCACGGGCGCAACCGGGCACGCCGAGGCGGTGAAGGTGACGTTCGACCCCGAGGTCATCGCGCCCGAGATCATCCTCGACGCGTTCTTCACGATGCACGACCCGCGTCAGCTGAACCATCAGGGGGCGGACCGCGGCACCCAGTACCGCAGCGCCATGTTCTACGAGAGCGACGAGCAGCGCGCCCTCTTCGAGGCGGCGCGTGAGCGCGCGGCCGAGATCTGGGACGCACCGGTCGGCGACGAAGAGGGCACGATCGTCACGCGCATCGAGCCCCTGGGCGACTTCTACGACGCCGAGGACTATCACCAGGACTTCTTCGCGAAGAACCCGACGCAGGGCTACTGCCTCGCGGTGGCGGCGCCCAAGGTGAACAAGGTCCGCGCGCGCTTCGCCCAGTACGCCGCCTGACATCCAGCGAACCCCTCCGACACCGCGTGCACAGCGGTGCGGAGGGGTTCGCTGCGTCCACAGATGCGCGCTGCTCGCTCCGCAGGGCTCTCGCAGGGGGTGTCCTGGATGCAGTCGGGGATCGTCCCCGGCGGAAGGGATCCCCATGACCGATCAGATCGTGGTGGTGGGCAACATCGCGAACGACCCGACGTCCACCACGCTCGCCGACGGCACCGCCGTCCTCCGCTTCCGTCTCGCGACGAATCCGCGGCACTACGCCCGTGACAAGGCGGCCTGGGTCGAGGAGCCGGCGAACTTCTACAAGGTGTCGGCGTTCAGGTCGCTGGCGTCCAACGGCGCCCTGTCGCTGTCGAAGGGCATGCGCGTGCTGATCACGGGGCGGCTCCGGGTGCGCCCGTGGGAGAACGACAAGGGAGCCAAGGGCACCGATGTGGAGATCACCGCCGACAATCTCGCCGTCGACCTGCTCTTCGGCACCGTCTCGTACTCGAAGAACGCCGGCGTCGAGATCCGACGGGAGGAATCCGAGCCGACGCAGGAGCCGGACACAGCGTGGAGCACGGCGCCGCTCGGCGAGTCGGAGATGGTCGGAGAGGAGGCGGAGCGCGAGCTCTCGCCGTTCTGAGAGACCGCCCGCGCCGGCGTTCCCCTGTCGACCCGCTCGCCGGCGCGGGCCATCCGCTCCTCAGCCATGGCCCTCTAGACTGGACCTCAAATGGCTGAATACATCTACCAAATGGTGCGCGCCCGCAAGACGGTGGGCGACAAGCTCATCCTCGACGACGTGACCATGTCGTTCCTGCCCGGCGCGAAGATCGGCATGGTGGGCCCGAACGGCGCCGGCAAGTCGACGATCCTCAAGATCATGGCCGGCCTCGACCAGCCCTCCAACGGCGACGCGAAGCTCACCCCGGGCTTCACCGTCGGCATCCTCATGCAGGAGCCGGAGCTCGACGAGTCGAAGACCGTGCTGGAGAACATCCAGGACGGCATCGCCATCAAGGCCAAGCTCGACCGCTTCAACGAGATCTCCGCCCTCATGGCCGAGCCCGACGCGGACTTCGATGCGCTGCTGGCCGAGATGGGCACGCTGCAGGAGGAGATCGACGCCGCCGACGGCTGGGACCTCGACTCGCAGCTGGAGCAGGCGATGGACGCTCTGCGGACGCCGCCCGGGGACGCCGCCATCGCGCCGCTCTCCGGTGGCGAGAAGCGCCGCGTGGCACTGGCGAAGCTGCTGCTGCAGAAGCCCGATCTGCTGCTCCTCGACGAGCCCACCAACCACCTGGACGCCGAGAGCGTGCTCTGGCTCGAGCAGCACCTGCAGGCGTACAAGGGCGCGGTCATCGCGATCACCCACGATCGGTACTTCCTCGACCACGTCGCGGAGTGGATCGCCGAGGTCGATCGCGGTCGCCTCTACCCCTACGAGGGCAACTACTCGACCTACCTGGAGAAGAAGGCCGAGCGCCTCGACGTCCAGGGCAAGAAGGACGCCAAGCTCCAGAAGCGCCTCAAGGAGGAGCTGGAGTGGGTCCGCTCCAACGCCAAGGGGCGCCAGGCGAAGTCGAAGGCGCGTCTGGCGCGCTATGAGGAGATGGCGAACGAGGCCGAGCGCACGCGCAAGCTCGACTTCGAGGAGATCCAGATCCCCGCGGGTCCGCGCCTGGGATCCGTCGTCATCGAGGCGAAGAAGCTCGAGAAGGGCTTCGACGGGCGCACGCTCATCGACGGCCTCTCCTTCAGCCTGCCGCCGAACGGCATCGTCGGCGTCATCGGCCCGAACGGCGTCGGCAAGACCACGCTGTTCAAGACGATCGTGGGCCTGGAGCCCCTCGACGGCGGCGACCTGAAGATCGGCGAGACGGTCAAGATCAGCTACGTCGACCAGTCGCGCGCGAACATCGACCCCGAGAAGACGCTGTGGGAGGTCGTGTCCGACGGGCTCGACTACATCACCGTCGGCAAGATCGAGATCCCCTCGCGCGCCTACGTGTCGAAGTTCGGCTTCAAGGGTCCGGACCAGCAGAAGAAGGCCGGTGTCCTCTCCGGTGGCGAGCGCAACCGGCTGAACCTCGCGCTGACGCTGAAGGAGGGCGGCAACCTGCTCCTCCTCGACGAGCCGACGAACGACCTCGACGTGGAGACGCTGGGATCGCTGGAGAACGCGCTGCTCGAGTTCCCCGGCTGCGCGGTGGTCATCACGCACGACCGCTGGTTCCTCGACCGCATCGCCACGCACATCCTCGCCTATGAGGGCACCGACGAGAACCCGGCCCAGTGGCACTGGTTCGAGGGCAACTTCGAGGCGTACGAGGCGAACAAGATCGAGCGGCTCGGCGCCGACGCGGCCCGTCCGCACCGCGCGACGCACCGCAAGCTCACGCGCGACTGATCGCGCCGGATACGACGAAGGCCGCCCCGGGAAACGGGGCGGCCTTCGTCGTATGCGGCGTTAGCTGGTGAGCGAGTCGACGTACTCCCGGTTGTCCTCGATCCACGCGTCGACGATCGGACCGTAGTCGTCGGTGTCGTTGTCGACGAACATGGCGCTCTCCAGATCCTGCAGCTGGTCGAGGCTCATCTCGAAGTCGCTCAGCCACTCGGCGACCTCCGGGTAGTCCGCCGAGAAGTCCTCGCGCGCGAAGACGTGCATCGACTCGGCGGTGCCGAGCGTCCCCTCCGGGTCCTCGAGATTCTTCAGGTCGTACGTCCCGTAGGCCCAGTGCGGCTCCCACAGGGTCACGACGATGTCGTCGCCGGCCGCCATGGCAGCATCGAGCTCGGTGAGCATGGCCGCCGTCGAGGAGGTGGTGAACTCCATGCCCTCGAGCCCGTACGTCGGGATCGTGTCGTTCTCCACGGCCTGCGTGAGTCCTGCCCCGGCCTCGATGCCGATGATCTGCCCGCCGAAGGTGTCGGCGGCTCCCGCGAGCTCCTCGAGGGAGTCGATGGGCGCGTTCGCGTTCACGGCGACGGTGTTGCGGGCCTCGTCGTTCCACACCCCGAGGTCCTCCATCGAATCGCCGAACTGCTCCACATACGACCCATGCGTGACGGGCAGCCACGCGTCGGTGTAGAAGTCGTAGTCGCCGGTCGAGAGACCCGCGTACACCGGAGCGACATCGGCGTACTCCAGGTTCACCGAGTAGCCCTCCTCCTCGAGCACCGCCTTCCACAGCTCGCCGCTGGCCACGGCCTCGTCCCAGCCCGCGATGACCGGCACAGTGAGCTCTCCCTTCGAGGCGGTGCCGCCGGCGTCGGATGAGCAGCCCGCGAGAGCGAGCGGGGTGACGGCGGCGAGGACGGCGAGCATCCGGGTGGTGGCGTTCTTCATCGTGTTCTCCTTGTCGGTTATGCGCACGAGGCGTGCGGGAATGCGCAGGGGCCGCCCTCGCGAAAACCGCGGGGGCGGCCCCTGCCGTGACGAGCGCGAGGCTCAGCTGGTGAGCGAGTCCACGTACTCCTGGTTGTCCTCGATCCACTGGTCGATCAGCGGCGCGTAGTCGTCGGTGTCGTTCTCGACGAAGAGGAGGTTCTCGAGGTCGTACAGGGTGTCGAGGTCCATCTCGAAGTTCGACAGCCACTCGGCCACCTCGGGGAAGTCCTCGCCGAAGCCCTCGCGGCCGTAGGAGTAGAGGCTCTCGGCGTCGCCGAGCGCGCCCTCCGGGTCCTCGAGGTTCTTGATGTCGTAGGCGCCGTACGCCCAGTGGGGCTCCCACAGCGTCACGACGATGTTCTCGCCCGACTGCTCGGCCGCTTCGAGCTCGGTGAGCATCGCCGCGGTGGAGGAGGTCGTGAAGTCCATGTCCTCCAGGCCGTAGGTCGGGATCACGGACTCGTCCATGGTGAGCGTCAGCCCCGCACCCGGCTCGATGCCGACGATCTGGTCGCCGAACTCGCCCGCGCTGTCGGCGAGCTCGGAGAGCGAGTCGATCGGGGCATCGGAGTTCACCGCGACCGTGAGCCGCGACTCGTCGTTCCACGCGCCCAGCTCCTCGATGGAGTCGCCGAACTTCTCCAGGTACGACGCGTGCGTGACGGGCAGCCACACGTCGGTCGTGAAGTCGTAGTCGCCGGTGGAGAGGCCGGTGAAGAGCGGCGCCACGTCGGCGTACTCCAGCTCGACGTCGTACCCCTCGTCCTCCAGGACGGCCTTCCACAGCTCGGAGGTGGCGACGCCCTCATCCCAGCCGTTGAAGACCGCGATGGTGATGCTGCCCTTCGAGTCGCCGTCGCCGCCCGCGGACTCCTCCGAGCCGGCGCAGCCGGTGAGGGCGAGGGCCGCCGTCGCGGTGAGGGCGGTGAAAGCGAGAATGCGCTTGGTCATGCGTGTGTTCCTTCCTCGGCGGGAGAGTCTCTCCGCGCCGCCTGCATCGGCATGCGTTCCGATGCGACGAAGCCATGCGGCTCCGCAGGTGTGTGGGGTCAGGCCGCGACGGCGACGGGCTCCGGCCGGTCCGCGGTCGCGGAGCGGTCGGCGCGCGCGGCGTGCGTCGTCTTCAGGTGCGCGAGCAGGCCCATCCGCTTGCCGAAGGAGCCGGTGAGGCGATCGAGGATGATCGCGAGGATGACCACGGAGAGGCCGGCCTCGACGCCGAGAGCGGTGTCGAGCCGGTTGAGGGACGCGACCACGTCGCCGCCGAGACCGCCCGCGCCGACCATGCCGGCGATGACCACCATCGACAGCGCCAGCATGATCACCTGGTTGACGCCGGCCATGATGGTCGGCAGGGCCAGCGGCAGCTGGATCTGACGGAGGATGCGGCCGCCGGTGGAGCCGAACGCGTGCCCGGCTTCGACGACCTCGCGGTCCACGCCGCGGATCCCGAGCTCGGTGAGTCGGACCCCGGGGGCCATGGCGAACACGATGGTCGCGAAGATGCCCGGCGCGACGCCCACGCGGAACAGCAGCAGCGCGGGGATCAGGTAGACGAAGGCGGGCATCGTCTGCAGGAAGTCGAGCACCGGACGCAGGATCTTCGACACGAGGTCGCTCTTGGCCGCCGCGATCCCGAGCGGGATGCTGAGCACGAGCGCCCACACCGTCGCGACGATGATGAGGGCGAGCGAGCTCATGGCGTTGTCCCACTGGTCCACGGCCGCGATCAGGAGGAGCCCGACGCCGGAGCCGATGCCGAACACCCAGCCGCGCGCGAGGACGCCGACGACCAGGGCGATCGCGGCGATGATCCAGAACGAGGGGGCGCCGAACACGAGTGCGAGGGCGTCGTACATGCCGACGAAGACGGTGCGGATCACGTCGAACAGGCCGCCGAGGTTGTCGACGACCCACTGGATGGCCTCGGCGACGACGTCGCCGAGTGGGAGGCGGATGAAGCCGTCCATCAGCGCACCCCCTCCGCCTCGAGGGCTCCGCCTTCGACCGAGCCGTCCGGGTCCGTCTCCGCGAGGAGCTGGTCGATCACGGTCGTGGGAACGGGGCGCAGGGGCAAGGTGATCTCCTCTGTGGCGCCGGGTCCGGGGCCGAGGGCGGCGAGCAGGGTGACGCGCGGGATGACGCCGACGAGGCGCCCGATGCTGTCGGTCACCGCCAGCGGCAGCGGCGACTCCACGGCCGGCACGAAGAGGTCCATCAGGACGTCGTCCTCGCTCACGGCCTGCGGCACCGGCTTCAGGATGGTCGACAGCGCGTTCTCGCCCTTGCGGACGAGCTTCATCGCATCGCGGTCGGAGATGATGCCGAGAAGTCGCCGGTCGCGGCCGACGACGTAGGTGGCGGACGTGTAGGCGTCGCGCATGGTGCGCAGTGCCGTGCGCGGTCCCGCGCTCTCCGCGACGACCGGGCGCGGCCGCTCCATGACGTTCCCCGCGGTGAGCACGCGTGCGCGGTCGACGTCCTGCACGAACTGCTCGACGTAGTCGTTCGCGGGATCCGTGAGGATGTCCTCGGGCGTCCCGATCTGCACGATGCGGCCGTCGCGCATCACGGCGATGCGGTCGCCGAGGTGCATGGCCTCGTTGAGGTCGTGGGTGATGAAGACGATGGTCTTGCCGAGTCGCTGCTGCAGCTCCAGCAGCTGATCCTGCATCTCGCGCCGGATGAGCGGGTCGAGCGCGCTGAAGGCCTCGTCCATCAGCAGGATGTCGGTGTCGGCGGCGAGGGCGCGGGCGATGCCGACGCGCTGCTGCATGCCGCCCGAGAGCTGGGCGGGCAGCTTGTCCCCCCAGCCGGAGAGTCCGACCAGCTCCAGGATCTCGGCGGCTTTGGCCATCCGCTCGGCCCGCCCGACGCCCTGCAGCTCGAGCGGGTAGGCGACGTTCGCGGCCACCGTGCGGTGGGGGAGCAGCGCGAAGTGCTGGAACACCATGGAGATGCGGTCGCGCCGGATCTCGCGCAGGCGGGCGGACGGGATGCCGGTGATCGGCTCGCCGTTGACCGTCACGGTGCCGGCGGTGATGTCGTGCAGTCCGTTCAGCATGCGGATGAGCGTCGACTTGCCGGAGCCGGAGAGGCCCATGACGACGAAGATCTCGCCGCGGCGGACTTCGAAGGAGGCGTCGATGACGGCGGCGGTGGCGCCCTCGAGCTGGTCGCGCGGGGTGCCTGCTCTGAGGCGCTCCACGGCGTCGTGCGGACGTCGGCCGAAGACCTTGTAGAGGCCTTCCGCGCGCAGGGCGATGGTCGTGTCGGTGTCGGTCACGTTCTCCTGTGCCGAGCGCGCATCGTCGGGCAGCAACATCCGCGCTCGGTCGTCGGTTGTGGTCCGGGCGGACGAGGGGGCCGGGTTTCGGGCACCTGGCGCACGGCCGTCCGGGTTGACGGTCGCTCGTCGGCCATACGCGCACCGCGTGAGCGGCGTTCGCGGTCCTAGGCGGGCCACCGCACGGCCGAGCCGGAGCACGTCGCGGACGGTGGGAGCCCGCTTCGTGTTGCGGCGAGGCGGGCTGTCGTCACCATAGCAACGGGGCCGAGGTCGGCGTGGGCGCACTTCCACGCTCGCCGGACCGCCGCGATCCGCGTCAGGGCACGGGAGAAGCGGGTATCGTCGAGCGCGGACGCCGGGTCGCCACTGTGACCCGATCGTTACCGCCACGGCCGGAATCCGGCCGGGAGAGGACTCGGATGACACGCGTGCACGTCCCCATCCAGCTGCGGTGGGGCGACCTCGACGCCTTCGGGCACGTCAACAACGCCGCGATGCTGCGGCTGCTCGAGGAGGCGCGCTGCCGGGCGTTCTTCCGCGCGGAGGACTCCGGCGACGACGTGCCGCCCACCGCCGTGTTCGATCCCGAGGTCCTTGGTTCCCCGACGGGCGTCGCCACCCTCATCGCGCGGCAGAGCATCGAATACCTGCGCCCCGTGCCGTATCGGCACCGGCCGCTGGACGTGCAGCTGTGGATCGGCCGCCTCGGCGGCTCCAGCATCGACGTCTGCTACGAGGTGCACAGCGCCGAGGGCGAGGAGGAGCGCGTAACCTACGCGCGCGCGGATGCGGTCGTCGTGCTCGTCGACGTGGAGTCCGCCCGCCCCGTGCGACTGACGCCGGCGATGCGCGCCGCGTGGGAGCCGTACGTCGAGGAACCTGTGACGTTCACCCGCCGCTGAGCGGCCGGGCGGATGAGAGACTGGAAGACGCCCTACCCGCCCTGCAGGGAGCTCACCATGTCGTTCGTCTCGCCCGCGCCGCTCCGCGAGGACATCCGCGCGGACTTCCCCGGCATCGCCGGCCGCCCCGACCGCGTCTACCTCGACTCGGCGGCGACCTCGCAGCGCCCCGAGTCGGTGATCGCCGCGGAGGCGGACTTCGCGCGCCGCGACTATGCGGCCGTGCACCGCGGCTCGAGCCTCGCGACGGGGGAGGCCACGTACGCCTTCGAATCCGCGCGGGAGCGGGTCGCGGCCTTCGTCGGGGCGGGGGAGCGGGAGGTCGTCTGGACCGCCAGCGCCACCGACGCGCTCAACGTGGTGGCGCTCGGGATGTCCGACGCGTCCGCCGGCCTCGGCGGCGACCGCTTCGCGCTGCGGCCGGGCGACGAGATCCTCGTCACCGAGGCCGAGCACCACGCCGACCTCATCCCGTGGCAGCGCCTCGCCCGACGCACCGGCGCGACACTGCGCTGGGTGCCCGTCGACGAGCGCGGACTCTGGACGATCGACGACCTGCGCGCGCAGCTCAGCAGCCGCACCCGGGTCATCGCGTTCGCTCACGTGTCCAACGTCACCGGCATGATCGCGCCGGTCGCCGACATCGCCGCGCTCGCGCAGGAGGCGGGCGCGCTCACCGTGCTCGATGCCTGCCAGTCCGCGCCGCACCTGCCGTTGGATCTCGGTCGGCTGGGCGTCGACTTCGCCGCGTTCTCGGGCCACAAGATGCTGGGGCCGAACGGCGTGGGCGTGCTGTACGGGCGGGCGGCGCTCCTCGACGAGCTGCCGCCGGCGCGCACGGGCGGCTCGGCGATCACGACCGTGACGATGACGGACGCGGAGTTCCTGCCCGCGCCGCAGCGATTCGAGGCCGGGACGCAGCCGGTGACGCAGATCGTCGGGCTCGGCGCGGCGGTCGACTACCTGGCGGCGCTCGGGATGGCGAACGTGCGCGCGCACGAGGATTCTCTCGCGGCGGAGCTGATCGACGCCGTGGTCTCGGTGCCCGGCGTGCGGCTGATCGGCCCGCCCCCCGGCGCGCCCCGGGCGGCGCTCGCGAGCTTCGACGTCGAGGGAGTGCACGCGCACGATGTCGGCCAGTTCCTCGACGACCGCGGCATCACGGTGCGGACCGGCCACCACTGTGCGCAGCCACTGCACCGACGGCTCGGGCTCACGTCCACCACGCGCGCGAGCGCGTCGGTCTACACCACTTCGGCGGAGATCGCCGCGCTGCGCGACGCGCTCGGCGAGGTCCGCGGGTTCTTCGGAGCGGACCGATGAGCGGCGACCTGCAGGGGCTCTACCAGGAGCTCATCCTCGATCACGCCCGCAACCCCGAGGGCAAGGGCGACCCGACACCGCTCGCGCACACGCACCACGAGCTGAACCCGTCGTGCGGTGACGAGATCACCGTGGGCGTCACCCTGGCCGAGGACGGCACGATCGCGCAGCTCCGATGGGATGGCCACGGCTGCTCGATCTCGATGGCCTCCGCCTCGATCATGACCGGCCTCCTCGAGCACGCCTCCCGCGAGGAGGCGCTCGCGCTCATCGACGAATTCCGCACCATGCTGCGCTCCCGCGGAGCGGTCGCGCCTTCGGAGGCGCTGGGCGATGCGGCGGCGCTGCAGGGCGTCGCGAAGTACGTCATGCGCATCAAGTGCGCGATGCTGGGCTGGGTGGCGCTGGAGGCCGACCTCAAGCAGGCGTTGTGACCGGCGTCCGCAGCATGATCTCCTGCGCGACCGAGGCCACCAGCTCGCCCGAGCGCGCGTAGATCCGCCCGAACGCCAGCCCGCGCCCGCCCTGCGCGCCGGGAGACTCCTGCACGTAGAGCATCCACTCGTCGGCCCGAGCAGGACGGTGCCACCACATCGCGTGGTCGAGGCTCGCGACCTTCAGGCCGGGTGCCGCCCACGACAGTCCGGCGCCCCGCAGCGACGGCTCCTGGATCGTGTAGTCGCTGAGATACGCGAGCGCCGCCTGATGAAGGAGCCGGTCGTCGCCGATCGGCCGCCGCACGCGCGTCCAGACGGCCTGCGTCGGCTGCGCGCCGTCGGGCGCGGGGCCCATGAGGCTCCCCTCGATGTGCCGCACCTCGATCGGGTTCGCCGCCAGCAGGCGCCGGGACTGCGGGTGACGCTCGGGGTCGGCCGCCGGGTCCGGCAGCTCCTCGGGGCCGGGGACGTCGGGCATCGGCAGCTGGTGCTCGACGCCCTGGTCCTCGTCCTGGAAGGAGAGGATGCCCGAGAAGATCGGCACCCCGTCCTGATACCCCTGCACGCGGCGCCGCGCGAACGACCGACCGTCGTGGATGCGGTCCACCCCGAAGGTGATGTCCTTCGTCATGTCGCCGGGGCGCAGGAAGTACCCGTGCAGCGAGTGCGCGAAGCGGTCGTCCGGCAGCGTCCGCGCGGCCGCCGCGACGACCTGCGAGAGCACCTGCCCGCCGAACACCCGGCCGCCCGGCATGTAGTGCGAGCGCCCGAGGAAGATGTCCTCGTGCGTCCGCGCGGCCATCCGCTCGAGCTCGATCACGTCGAGCATGATCTGGACCGGGTCGTCTGGGCGGGGCTCGATGGTCACATTGCTAGTTTAGAGCGGGTGACCGCTCGCCTTCTGCTCGCCGATGCCCCGACCGCGCGTGACGCGCTGACCTTCGCGGGCCGCGCCTCCCGTATCGGCGACGAGGGGGTGCGCCTGCAGGCGACCGGTGGCGTCCTCGTGATGTCCTCCGCCGCGCTCGCGCCGCAGGGCCTCCTCGACCGCACGCCGACCGTGCTCGCGATGCGCGTGCTGCGCGCGGATCCCGAGCTGGAGTGCGATCTGACGGTCGCGTCCCTCGCGGAGACCGAGGACCCGAGCGCGCTCGCGCTGCCCGACACCGCGCTGGCTCCCGCGTGGGCGGGCGTCTCGCCGCCGCGCGGCGGCTGGACGCCGGCGGGCGGGATCGCGGCGGCGGTGCTCGCGAGCCGCGCGCAGTGGGGGATCGCGGCGGTCGCTCACGCCCTGCCCGCGCAGCCCGGCGAGGACGTGGTGCGCACGGTGCGGGGCAGCATCTGGGGCGAGCCCGACGAGGAGCTTGCGGGCCTGCCGCGCGGTGTGGCGTTCGCGGCGTTCTCGTTCGGCTTCATCGGCGGCGAGGAGGAGGCGCGCGTGTCCACCGCGGGCCGCTGGACGCGCGTCACGCTCGAGCGCGGTCACATCCTCACGCGCGGCCCGGCAGCGGTGGGGCTGACCCCGGTGCGGGAGACCGGCGTGCGCTGACGCGGGGGCCGGGCGGTGCGGATGGCCCGGCTCGGGTCAGCGGCCGGGCTGCGGCTCGAAGGTGTTGACCATGGCGTGCGCGGCGCGCTCGAGGTAGTCCCACAGCGTGGCCTCGTGCACGGGGGAGAGCTCGAGCTCGTCGACGGCGCGGCGCATGTGCGCGAGCCAGCGGTCGCGCGCCTCCGGGTCGATGTGGAACCCGGCGTGGCGCATGCGCAGGCGCGGGTGGCCGCGCGTCTCGCTGTAGGTGGTCGGACCGCCCCAGTACTGCTCGAGGAACATCAGCATCCGCTCCTCGGCCGCGGCGAGGTCGACCTCGGGGTACATGGGCTTCAGGACCTCGTCGTCGGCGATCCCGCGATAGAACGCGGCGGCGAGCTTCACGAACGTCTCGTGCCCGCCCACCTGCTCGTAGAACGTGCCCACTCCCAGGGGGCGCAGGCTCTTCGGCTCGCTCATGATCCGGACTCCTCTTCGCTCTGACGCTGCGCGGCGCCGCTGCGGGGGCGCCAGGTCGGTCGTTCCGGCAGCTCGCTGGTGAGCGTCGGCGGGTTGGCGCCGCGCACCCGGAGCGCACCCTCGGCGCCCTCGAGCACTGCACGCGCGATGCCGGTGACGTCGATGCCCTCGTTGAGGAGCACGGCGCGCAGACGCTCGCGCAGCTCGCGCGCCACGTCGTCCTTCGCGGTGGGCTTGGCCTTGATGACGAGGCGGATGACCAGGGTGTCGCCCTCGAGCGACTCCAGTCCCCAGACCTCCGGCTCGCCGATGACGCGCGAGCGCCAGCGCGGATCGTGTGCGAGGGCCAGAGCGGTGTCGGTCAGCAGGTGCTCGACGTCCTCGATGACGATGTCCTTGGGGAGGGTGAGGTCGAGCACGACGCGCGACCATCCCTGCGTCATGTTGCCGATGCGGGTGATCTCGCCGTTCCGCACGTACCAGAGCACGCCGTTCACATCGCGCACGTGGGTGATCCGGATGCTGACGAACTCCACCACGCCGGTCGCGAGCCCGAGGTCGACGACGTCGCCGATGCCGACCTGGTCCTCCGCGACGATGAAGATGCCGTTGAGCACGTCCTTGACGATGTTCTGCGCGCCGAAGCCGAGCCCCGCGCCCAGCGCGGCCGTGAGGAGCGACAGCGACGCCAGCACGTTCGGCGCGAGGATCGAGGCCACCAGCACGAGCGCGACGATCACCATCGTGATGTTCACGACGTTGGTGAGGATGGAGCCGAGCGTGCGGGTGCGCTGGACGACGCGCACCGCGGCGAGCGGCGAACGCTCGAGCGCTCGGGTGTCGTCGACCTTCGCCTTGCTCTTGGCGCCCTCGACGATGCGCTTCACGACGCGCCGGATGACGAAGCGCAGCACCCAGGCGATGAGCACGCAGACGGCCACGGCGACAGCCGCCCACAGCAGCTTCAGGCCGAACGCGCCGAGATTCTCGAGCAGCGTCTGCCAGAAGGTGAGGTCGGCCAGATCCTTGGTGTCGGTGTTCATCATCCCCTCGATCGTACGGCGCGAGCCCCGGCGGATCCTGGGATCCGCCGGGGCTCGCAGCGCCTCTCAGGAGGGCCTACTCGGCGTCGCGCTCCTGCGCGGCGAGCGCGCGCTCGACGCCCGCGAGGTTCTCCGCGACGATGCGGCGCAGGGCCGCCGGCGCCTCGGGGTTCTCGCTGAGCCACGCGCGCGTCGCGCGGCGCAACTCGGCGCTGGCGAGCGGCGCGGGGTACAGCAGCTCGATGAGATACGACGCGATCTGGAAGGTGCGCGACTCCCACACCGGCAGGAGCATCGCGAAGTACTTCTCGACGAACGGCGCGAGCTGCTCGCGCGTGGCCGGGTGGACGAACCCGGCGGCGGCGGAGCGGACGACGGTGTTCGGCAGCGCGTCGCTCTCGACGAGCGACGCCCAGGCTGCGGCCTTCGCCTCGGCCGACGGCATGGCCGCGCGGGCCTGCGCGGCGGACTCGGCGCCCTTCGCGGTGTTGTCGGCGGCGAGTGCCGCATCGATCGCCGCCGCGTCCGCGACGCCGCCGGCGGCGAGCGAGACGAGGAGCTGCCAGGAGAGGTCGGTGTCGATCTCGAGCCCGTCGAGCACGGTCTCGCCCGCCCGCAGCGCGCGCACGCGCTCCCACTGCGCGGCAGTCGACGCGGCCGACGCGAACGCCGTGGTCAGCTGCAGCTGGATGTCGCTGCCCGGCTCCGCGCCCTGGAGGAGCTGCCAGAGGCCGTCGGCGACCCGCGCACGGGTCTCCTCGCGCGCCTCCGGGGCGACGTAGCTGTTCGCCGCGAGCTGCAGCTGCGACAGGGTCGTGCGGATGGTCGTGGACTCGGTCTCGCGCCCGATGTTGCGCAGGACGAGGTCGATGTAGTCGGTCGCCGCGGTCTCCGCGTCGCGGGTCTGATCCCACGCCGCGCCCCACACGAGCGAGCGCGCGAGCGGGTCGGCGATGTCGGCGAGGTGGTCGATCGCGGTCTCGAGGCTGCGGTCGTCGAGGCGGATCTTCGCGTAGGCGAGGTCGGCGTCGTTGAGCAGCACGAGCGCCGGGCGGCGGGTGCCCTTCAGCTCGGGCACCTCGGTGAGGTCGCCGTCGACGTCGATCTCGATGCTGTGGGTGCGCGTGAGGGCACCGGAGACGAGGTCGTAGAACCCGATGCCGAGGCGGTGCGGCCGGATGGTGGGGTAGTCGGCCGGCGCGGTCTGGGTGATCGCGAAGCGCGTGATGCGGCCGTCGTGGTCGTCGTCGATGACGGGCGAGAGCGTGTTCACGCCCGCCGTCTCCAGCCACTTCCGCGACCACGGGCCGAGGTCGCGGCCGCTGGTGCGCTCGAGCTCGACGAGCAGGTCCGACAGCGTGGTGTTGGAGTACGCGTGCTTCTGGAAGTACGCGCCCACGCCCTCGAAGAACGCATCGATGCCGACCCATGCGGCCAGCTGCTTGAGAACCGACCCGCCCTTGGCGTAGGTGATCCCGTCGAAGTTGACCTGCACATCCTCGAGGTCGGAGATCTCGGCGACGATCGGGTGCGTGGAGGGGAGCTGGTCCTGGCGGTACGCCCAGGTCTTCTCCATCGCGTTGAAGGTCGTCCAGGCCTCGGTCCACTCGGTGGCCTCGGCCGTCGCGATGGTCGACGCCCACTCGGCGAACGACTCGTTCAGCCAGAGGTCGTTCCACCACTTCATGGTGACGAGGTCGCCGAACCACATATGCGCGAGCTCGTGGAGGATGGTGACGACGCGGCGCTCCTTGACCGCGTCGGTGACCTTGCTGCGGAAGACGTAGGTCTCGGTGAAGGTCACCGCGCCCGCGTTCTCCATCGCCCCGGCGTTGAACTCGGGGACGAACAGCTGGTCGTACTTCGCGAAGGGGTACGGGTAGCCGAACTTCTCCTCGTAGTACGCGAAGCCCTGGCGGGTCTTCTCGAAGACGTAGTCCGCGTCCATGTGCTGCCACAGGCTCTTGCGCGCGAACAGCCCGAGCGGGATCACCCGGCCGGAGGCGGAGGTGAGCTCGGAGCGCGTCTCCTCGTAGGGGCCGGCGATGAGCGCGGTGATGTAGGACGAGATGCGCGGCGTCGGCTCGAAGCCCCAGGTGGCGTTGACGCCGTCGTCGTGGGGGATGGGCTCGGGCGTCGGCTGGTTCGACACGACCTTCCACGCCGCCGGCGCGGTGACGGTGAACTGGAACGTCGCCTTGAGGTCGGGCTGCTCGAAGACCGCGAACACGCGCCGCGAGTCGGGCACCTCGAACTGCGAGTAGAGGTAGACCTCGCCGTCGACGGGGTCGACGAAGCGGTGCAGGCCCTCGCCCGTGTTCGTGTAGAGGCAGTCGGCGTCGACGACGAGCTCGTTCTCGGCCTCGAGGTCGTCGAGGCGGATGCGCGAGTCGGCGTACGCGGCGGCCGGGTCGATCTCGCGGCCGTTCAGCGTGATCTCGCGGACGTCTCGCGCGATGAGGTCGATGAAGGTGCTCGCTCCGGCGGTCGCGGCGAAGCGCACGACGCTGCGCGACCCGAACACCTCGGCGCCCTTGGTCAGGTCGAGCGCGATCTCGTACGTCTGCGTCTCGACGATCGCGCGACGCTCCTGCGCCTCGACGCGGGTGAGGTTCTCTCCAGGCACTTGTTCCACTCCCATGGGTAGGGGACGAAAGATCTCCGGGCGCTGATGACGCCTGCGGCAACCTCAACACTCTACGTGCTCGACGCGGCGTGCTCATGGGAATCGCGGCGAGCCATCCGCCGGTGTGCGCCACGGCGGGGCGAGGTGCGAGAGAATCGGAGCCATGCGCATCCACATCGCGACCGATCACGCGGGTCTCGAGTTCTCGACCCAGCTCCAGCACCACCTCGCGGCGGCGGGGCACGAGGTCATCGACCACGGGCCCGTCGAGTACGAGCCCTTGGACGACTATCCGGCGTTCTGCATCCGCGCGGCTCAGGCCGTCGTCGCCGACCAGCAGGCCGGCGTCTCCGCCCTCGGCGTCGTCTTCGGCGGCTCCGGCAACGGCGAGCAGATCGCCGCCAACAAGGTGGAGGGCGTCCGCGCGGCGCTGGTGTGGAACCTGTCGACCGCCGAGCTCGCGCGCGAGCACAACGACGCGAACGTCATCGCGATCGGCGCCCGGCAGCACACGTTCGACGACGTCACGCGGTTCATCGACCGCTTCATCGAGACGCCGTTCTCCCACGACGAGCGGCACGCCCGCCGGATCGCGCAGATCGGCGCCTACGAGCGCGAGGGTGCGCTCGTCGACGGCCCCGGCCCGCGCCAGGTCTCCTAGCTCGGATGCCCGAGGGTCACTCGGTCCATCGGATCACCCGCCAGTTCGCGCGCAACTTCGTCGGGCGCCCGGTCGCAGTCTCGAGCCCGCAGGGCCGCTTCGCGCAGGGCGCCGAGGTGCTGGATGGCCGCACCATGACGCGCGCCGAGTCCGTCGGCAAGCAGATGTTCCTCGAGTTCGACGAGCAGGTCTGGCTGCGCGTGCACCTGGGGCTCTACGGGGCGTGGGACTTCGCCGGCGAGGTCCTCGTCGACCCGACGATCGCCTCCGCGAACGGGCGGATGGGCCAGACCAACCAGCGGGGAACCGACCTCCCGGAGGCGGAGCGGGTGTTCGACGACGCGGGGGAGAACTCGCTCACCTCGATCGGCGCCCCGCGCCGAGCGCGCGTGCACGTGCGCATGTCGGAGCAGACGAGCGGCCTGGATGAGGCGGACGGCCTCGCCGCCGACGACGCGCCCTGGCCGCCGCCGGTCGTGGGGCAGGTGCGCGTGCGCCTGCTCACCGACGCGACCTGCGCCGACCTGCGCGGGCCGACCGCCTGCGCCGTGCAGACGCCGGACGAGATCGCCGCGGTGATCGCCAAGCTCGGCCCCGACCCGCTCGTCGGAGACGTCGCGGAGGGGGAGGAGCGCTTCGTCCGCGCGGTGCGCCGCCGCAACGTCGCGATCGGGCAGCTGCTCATGGACCAGTCCGTCGTCAGCGGCATCGGCAACGTGTACCGCGCGGAGATGCTCTACCGTGCCCGGCTGGATCCCCACACGCCGGGGAAGGCCATCCCCGAGGAGATCGTCCGCGGCCTCTGGCGCGACTGGGTGCAGCTGCTGCGCATCGGCGTCGAGACCGGGCAGATGATGACCATGGACGGCCTCGACGCGGACGGCTGGCGCCGGGCGATGGCCAGCCGCGACGACCGTCACTGGGTCTACCACCGTGCCGGCCTGCCCTGCCGCGTGTGCGGCACGGAGATCGTGCTCGAGGAGATGCAGGCCCGCAAGCTGTACTGGTGCCCCACGTGCCAGCGCTGACCGGGCCGGTGCCCGCCCCCGCGTAGCATCGGAGGATGCGGCAGAACCCGAGCTTCGCGATGACCGACGTGCCGGAGATCCGCCGGATCGTGCACGGCCATCCGTGGGCCACGCTCGTGAGCGCGACGGACGACGGCCTCGTCGCATCCCACTATCCGGTGCTGCTCGAGGAGGGTCGGGACGACCTCACGGTCGTCGGCCACGTCGGCAAGCCCGACGACCTCGTCCACGGCCTCGGCCAGCGCGAGCTGCTCATCGTGCTGCAGGGACCGCATGGCTACATCACCCCGCGCTGGTACGGCGAGGGGAAGGCCGTCCCGACCTGGAACTTCGTCTCCGTGCACCTCTCCGGCGTCCCCGAGCTGCTCTCGCCCCAGGAGAACCTCGCGGTGCTCGACCGGCTCGTCGCGCACTTCGAGAACCTCGCGGAGGATCCGCGGCTCATGTGGGAGCGGCCGAACGACGCGGCGTTCGTCGAGCGCCTCGAGGCCGGGACGGTCGGCTTCCGGCTCACGCCCACGAAGGTGCTCGCGAAGCGCAAGCTGAGCCAGAACCGCCCGGACGAGGTGGTGGAGACGATCGTCGCCGGTCTCGCCGCGGACGGCCCCTACCGCAACCCCGCGCTGGCCGACGAGATGCGCCGCGCTCAGGAGACGCGCCGCGCGGCACGGGAGACGGCGCGATGAGGCGCGGCGACCGGGTCGACGTCGTCGCGGGCGTCCGCATCGGCGGGGAGGGGCGCGAGCTGCTCGCGCACCCGGACTACGACGTGGACGGCGTGTACGACGTCTGGCTCGACGGGGACCGCATCGTCGACATCGCCCCGGCAGGCGCCATCCGTCGCCGCGGCGCGGTGCTCGATGCAGGCGGCGCGTGGCTCGTGCCCGGCCTGTGGGACCACCACGTGCACACCCTCGAGCACGCGCTGGCCCGCGGCACCGTCTCCGTGGAGGAGGCGGTCTCCTCGCGGGACGCCGCCCGGGCCGCGCTCGCCGCTCCCGTGCGCTCCGACGGCCGTCGAGTCGTCGCCCGCCTGCGCGAGGCGCTGTGGAGCGAGCCCGCCGCGCTCGCCGTGCTCGACGAGGTCACCGGCGACGTCCCGACGTACCTCGTGAGCACGGATCTCCACAGCGTCTGGATGAACACCGCCGCGCTGCGACGCGAGGGCGTCACGACGGATGGCTCGGGCCTGGTCCGTGAGGATGTCGCGTTCGACATCGAGCAGCGACTCAAGCATCTTCCGCCGGAGGACGAGGACCGCGCCCTCGACCGCGCGCTCGCGGAGGCGGCCGCGCGCGGAGTCGTCGGCGTCCAGGATCTGGAGATGGCGTGGAACGTCGAGCGATGGCGGCGGCGCCTCGCCCGCGGCCACGATGCGACCCGCGTGCGCTTCGACGTGTACCCCGACGACCTCGAGCGCGTCATCGCCGAGGGGCTCGTCACCGGCGACGCGCTCGACGGGTCGCCGCTGGTGGAGTTCGGCATGCTGAAGGTCATCTCGGACGGCTCGCTCGGCACCCGCACGGCCGCGACCTCGGGTCCGTACGCCGACGGGAGCAACCGCGGTCGGCTGAACGCGGATCCTCGCGCTCTCGTCGAGCTCGTCGCCCGGGCGGCCGCGGCGGGCATCGTGACGACGGTGCACGCGATCGGCGACGTGGCGAACCGCCACGCGCTGGACGCATTCGCCGCCGCGGACGTCCCGGGGCGCATCGAGCACGCGCAGCTCGTCACGCGCACCGACATCGCGCGGTTCGCGCGCTTGAACGTGGAGGCGAGCATCCAGCCGGAGCACGCGCTCGACGACAGGGAGCTCGTGGCCGCCGAGTGGAGCGCGCAGACGGCTGTCGCGTATCCGCTGCGCGAACTCGTCGACGCCGGCGCGAACGTGCTCCTCGGCTCCGACGCGCCGGTCACGCCGCTGGACCCGTGGGTGCAGATGGCGGCTGCGGCGTTCCGCGCGCATGCGGGCGAGGAGCCGTGGCGCGCCGACCAGGCCATCGATCAGGGCACAGCGCTCGCCGCAGCCACGGCGGGAGGGTCGGCGAACGGCTCCCGGATCCTGCCGGGCGAGGTCGCCGACCTCGTGCTCGTCGAGCACGATCCGCTCGCGGCTTCGGCCGAGCAGCTGCGGGCGATGCCGGTCCATGCGACGCTGCTGGCGGGTCGCCTCACCCACCTCGGCTGAGGCGCCTCGGCGAGGTGCAGAGGCTCCGAGACTGCGCCGCCGCTCCGAGACTGCGCCGCCGCTCCGGGGCCGCGTCTCCGCTTCGGGGCCGTGTCTTTCGCGCTGCCTGACTTCGCCGGCGCTCCGAGACCGCACGCACTGCACGCGGTCTCGGAGCGGCACAGCGGGTCGCGAGCGCCGAAGTGGTCTCGGAGCGATCGAGCACCCTCGCATCTCCCGAACACGCCGAAGGCCCCGATCCGTCCGGATCGGGGCCTTCTGACGAGGAGGGGTCGCGGTCACTCCGCGATGTGCGCCACCAGGAACCAGCGGTCCTTCTCGAGGCCGGCCTTGATCTCGATGGCGACGTCCTGGCTGGTGAGGTCGATCTCATCGAGGCCGTCGATGGCGGCCTGCAGATCGGCGATCACGGTGTCGATGTCGGAGACGACGCCGCGGATGACGACGTCGGACTGCGCGAAGCCGGCGGGAGCGCCGGTTGCCGGGGTCTTGCCGGCGACGGCGCCGAGGCGCGCGTCGATGGGGAGGCCCAGGGCCACGATGCGCTCGGCGGCGAGGTCCGCCCACTCCTGCGCGTGCTCGACGAGGGTGTCGAGGAACTCGTGGACGCCGATGAAGTTGGCGCCGCGGACGTGCCAGTGCGCCTGCTTGCCGTTGACGACGAGGCCCTGGAGGCCGAGGACGACCGGCGAGAGGAACTGAGCCGAGCCGGCGGCGACCGTCGGGTCGGAAGCGGTGGCGGAGATGGTCTGTGCGTCGCTCATGGTGGTTCTCCTTCGTCTTGCCGAGCGTGGGTCACGCCCTGTCGGTGAATACAACGCTACTCACCGACAGACATTCCGCAAGCAAGTGCAGGCTCGGCTAAATCGCCGGTGAAGCAGGGAAAGTGAGGCTTACCGAACCTCGGGAGCGCATAGGGTCGTGGCATGACCATCTCACCCCGTGCCACGGTCCTCGCGCTCGGCGTCGACACTCCCGAGCTCGCCGCCGACGTCTTCGTCGCCGACGGCGCCCGCATCGTGGGCGATGTCGTCATCGGGGAGCGGTCGAGTGTCTGGTACAACGCCGTCCTCCGCGGCGACACCGGCGCCATCCGCGTGGGCGAGCGCAGCAACCTGCAGGACAACGTCTCCGTCCACGTGGGCGCCGGGTACGACGCGATCATCGGCGACGACGTCTCGGTCGGACACAACGCGGTCGTGCACGGCTGCCGCATCGGCGACGGCACGCTCGTCGGGATGGGCGCGGTCGTGCTGCAGGGCGCCGACATCGGGGCGTCGTCACTGGTCGCGGGCGGTGCCGTCGTGCTCGAAGGCACCATCGTTCCGCCCCGGAGCCTGGTCGTTGGCGTGCCGGCCAAGGTGCGGCGCACGCTCTCCGACGAGGAGGTCGCGGGTCTCGTCCGCAACGCCGCCAACTACCTGGGGCACGCGACGCGCCACATGGCTGCTCTCGACGAGGGGTGAGGATGGCCGGGGCGACGCGCGCGGGCCGACGCGCGGTGTTCGAAGCACTCGCGGCGTTGCGATAAGATCGATCCCGGTGCCGGAGACGGCTCCGGGGATGTAGCTCAATGGTAGAGCCCCAGTCTTCCAAACTGGTCACGCGAGTTCGATTCTCGTCATCCCCTCCACATCTCCTTCTCGCCCCGCCGGTGGCATGGCCACGCGGATTGGTCGGCTAGACTTTCCGAGGCCGTTTCGTGTTCCCGTTCGCGGGGATATCCGCGGGGCGTAGCTCAGCTTGGTAGAGCGCCCGCTTTGGGAGCGGGAGGCCGCAGGTTCAAATCCTGTCGCCCCGACCAACGGCCCATCCAGACCTCAGCCCGCACCGGCGCCCAGCGCGCGGGTCCGTCACAAGGAGAACGAACCAGCATGGTGAACAGCACCGTCGAGAAGCTCAGCCCGACGCGGGTCAAGCTTCACATCACGGTCAGCCCCGAAGACCTCAAGCCGGGCATCCAGCACGCGTACGAGCACATCGCCCGCGACGTGCAGGTCCCTGGCTTCCGCAAGGGCAAGGTTCCCGCTCCGATCATCGATCAGCGCGTCGGTCGTGGCGCCGTGATCGAGCACGCCGTGAACGAGGGCCTCGACGGCTTCTTCCGTTCGGCCGTCGCGGAGAACGACGTGAAGGTGCTCGGCCGTCCGCAGGCCGACATCGTCGAGTGGCCCAGCGAGAAGGACTTCTCGGGCGACCTCGTCGTCGACGTCGAGGTGGATGTCCGCCCCGAGTTCGAGATCCCCGCGTACGAGGGCCTCACGGTCACCGTCGACGCCGTCGAGATCGACGACGCGAAGATCGACGAGGAGCTCGACAACCTGCGCGCGCGCTTCGGCACGCTCGTCCCGGTCGACCGTCCCGCCGCGAAGGGCGACTTCGTCGAGCTCGACCTCGTCGCCAAGATCGGCGACGAGGAGATCGACCGTGCCGAGGGCGTCTCCTACGAGGTCGGCTCGGGCGAGCTGCTCGACGGCATCGACGAGGCCATCGACTCGCTCACCGCCGGTGAGGACACCACGTTCCGCTCGAAGCTCGTCGGCGGCGACCACGCCGGCGAGGAGGCCGAGGTCGCCGTGACCGTCAAGGCCGTCAAGGAGCGCGAGCTGCCCGAGGCCGACGACGACTTCGCCCAGATGGCGAGCGAGTTCGACACGATCGCCGAGCTGCGCGAGTCGCTCAAGGAGACCGCTGCCTCGCGCAGCGCGTTCTCGCAGGGCTCCGCCGCCCGCGACCAGCTCGTCGACACGCTGCTCGAGGCCGTCGAGATCCCGGTTCCCGCCAGCCTCATCGAGGACGAGGTGCACCGTCACCTCGAGCAGGAGAACCGCCTCGAGGACGACGAGCACCGCGCTGAGGTGACCGAGGCGAGCGAGAAGCAGTTCCGCACGCAGATCCTCTTCGACGCGATCGCCGAGCAGCTCGACGTGCAGGTCTCGCAGGACGAGTTCACGCAGTACCTCATCCAGGCGTCGACCCAGTACGGCATGTCGCCGCAGGACTTCGTCCAGGCGCTGCAGCAGGGCAACCAGCTGCCCGCGCTCATGGGCGACGTCGCGCGCAACAAGGCGATCGCGATCGTCCTCGGCAAGGTCACCGTCGTCGACTCCGCCGGCAACTCCGTGGACGTGAGCGACTTCGCCGCCGTCGACGACGAGTCCGACGAGGCCGAGGAGATCTCGGCCGACGAGGCGCCGGCTGACGCTCCCGCCGAGGAGGAGGCCGTCGAGGCTCCTGCGGCGAAGAAGAAGCCCGCCGCGAAGAAGCCTGCAGCGAAGAAGGCCGCCGCGGAGCCCAAGGCCGAGGAGCCCGCCGCCGAGGAGCAGCCGAAGAAGCGCGCCACGCGCAAGAAGGCGGAGCCCAAGGCCGACGAGGCCGCGGCTGAGGAGCCCGCTGCCGAGGAGAAGCCCAAGAAGCGCGCCACGCGCAAGAAGGCCGAGCCCAAGGCCGAGGAGACTCCCGCCGAGAAGGCCGAGTAACACCTCACCACGAGAAGAGCGCGGGTGCCGGATGGCGCCCGCGCTCTTCTCGTTTCTCCGGCGGGCAGCCGGCGGGTTCCGTGGTGCCGATCACGCCGCAACGACCCCGACGTCCTGGCTCGCCAGTGCGGGTGGCACGAAAGAGCGCGGGTGCTCGAAGGCACCCGCGCTCGTCCGCTTCGGAGAGCGTCAGACGCGGACGATCGCGCCGCCCCGCGGCGGCACCGTCATCGCGCCATCCGCCTCGCCCAGCGCGGTCGTCGCGAACAGCACCTCCGACGGCCGGCCGATCGACAGCGGCTTCTCGGAGAGGTTGACCGCGATCTCGAGACCGCCGCGGCGCAGGCGGATCCACCGCTCGTCATCGCTCCACTCCGCCGAGAGCCGCCCGAATCGCGGATCCGTGAGCTCGGGCTCGGTGCGACGCAAGCGCGCGAGCGACCGGTGCACGCCGAGAAGCCGCGTGTGCCGGCTCGGCTCGCCGTCGGCGGGATACGGCTCCTCCCAGTTCAGATGCGAGCGCGTGAACGTCTCGGGGTCCTGCGGGTCGGGGACGATGTCGCGATCCCAGCCCATCCGTGCGAACTCCTCGATGCGTCCCTCGGCCGTCGCCTCCGCGAGCTCGGGCTCGGGGTGCGAGGTGAAGAACTGCCACGGCGTCGAGGCGCCCCACTCCTCGCCCATGAACAGCATGGGCGTGTAGGGCGTGGCGAGGGAGAGGAGTGCGGCCAGCGCGAGCTCATCGTCGTCCAGGGTCTCGCTCAGCCGGTCGCCGGTGGCGCGGTTGCCGATCTGGTCGTGGTTCTGCGCGTACGTGACGAGCCGCCACGTCGGGGTCTCCGGCGGGATCGGCTTGCCGTGCTCGCGGTCCCGGAACGACGACCACGTGCCGTCGTGGAAGAAGCCGCGCGTGGCGACCTTCGCGAGAGCCGACATCGGCTCGAAGTCGGCGTAGTACCCTGTCGTCTCGCCCGTGAGCGCCACATGCACGGCGTGATGGTAGTCGTCGCTCCACTGCGCGTGCAGGCCGTAGCCGCCCGCCTCGCGCGGGGTGATGAGCTTCGGGTCGTTGAGGTCCGACTCCGCGATGAGCGTGAGCGGGCGACGCAGATGCGCGCTCAGCGCATCCACCTCCTCCGCCAGCTCCTGCAGGATGTGCACGGGGCCGTCGTCGACGAGCGCGTGCACGGCGTCCAGGCGCAGCGCGTCGACGTGGTTGTCGCGCAGCCACATCAGGGCGTTGTCGATGACGAAGCTGCGCACCTCCGGACGGCTGAAGTCGATGGACGCGCCCCACGTGTTGGCGCTCCCATCGGAGAGGTACGGCCCGAACCGGGGCAGGTAGTTGCCGCTCGGCCCCAGGTGGTTGTAGACGACGTCCTGCACGACGCCGAGGCCGGCGGCATGGCAGGCGTCGACGAAGCGCTGATACGCCTCAGGGCCGCCGTAGCTCTCGCTGACGGCGTACCAGAGGACGCCGTCGTAGCCCCAGTTGTGGGTGCCGTTGAACGCGTTGACGGGGAGCAGCTCCACGAAGTCCACGCCGAGCTCGACGAGGTGCGGCAGCCGCGCGATCGCGGATTCCAGCGTCCCGTCCGGGGTGAACGTGCCGACGTGCATCTCGTAGATCAGCCCGCCGGCGAGCTGGCGACCGGTCCACGCCTCGTCCGTCCAGGCGAAGGCGCTGGGGTCGTGCACGCGGCTCAGCGCGTGCACGCCGTCCGGCTGCCGACGCGAGCGGGGATCGGGGAGCGGCGTCTCGTCGTCGTCGAGAAGGTAGCCGTAGTCGCTGCCCGGCCGCTCCTCGACGACGGCGCTCCACCATCCGTCGCCCACGGCGTGCATCTCGTGACGCTCGCCGTCCAGGAGCAGCGCGACGGTGCCCGCCTTCGGGGCCCAGACCTCGAAACTCATGACTCCTCCTTCAGCAGCAGCGCGACCGGGTAGCGGGTGAGGACATCCGTCACGCGGAGGGTGCCGCCGCGGATGGCCGTGCCGGTGATCGCGTCGACGTACGCTCCCGGAGGCAGCAGCGCCTCCGTGTCGCCCCAGCCGCCGCGGCGCTCGAGCCCCATCGGCAGGCGCGTCGCGAGGGCGACCGCGCCGCCGCGGTCGTACGCGACGAGATGCGCGGCGGCGGTCCCGACGACGGGCAGCGGCGCGTAGCGCGTGAACAGCTCGGGGCGGTCGCGACGCGCACGCAGCGCCCGTGCCGTCACGAGCAGCTTCGCGGCGCCGGATTCGTCTATGGCCGGCAGCTCGCCGCCGTCGACGCGCGCGAGGGTCGCCCGCCGCTCCGCGTAGTCCACCGGCAGGCGGTTGTCCGGGTCGACGAGCGAGCGGTTCCACAGCTCGCTGCCCTGGTACACGTCGGGCACGCCCGGCATCGTCAGCTGCAGGAGCTTGGCCGACAGGCCGTTCGACCACCCGGCCTCGCGCACGGTCGCCGTGAACTCCTCGACGACGGCGGAGGCCTCCGCGTCGTCGAAGGCCGCGTCGACGAGCGCGTGCAGGCGACGCTCGTACTCCTCGTCCGGTGCGGTCCACGTGGTGCCGGTGCCGGCCTCGCGGGCGGCCTTCTCGGCATACGCGTGAGCGCGCTCGCGCGAGAGCGGCCACGCCCCGATGAGCGTGCTCCACAGCAGCGCCTCGAGCGGGCCGTCGCCGAGCGGGGCACGCGATCGCAGCGTGGCGAGTGCGTCGCGCCAGCGGTCGGGCACCTCCGAGAAGGCGTCGATGCGCGCACGGGTGTCTTCGCCGCGCTTGGTGTCGTGCGTGGAGAGCGTCGTCATCGAGACCGGGGTCATCGCCTGACGCGTCTCCTGCCGCCGGTGGAACTCCTCGGGCGTGACGGCGAACTCCGACGGGTCGCCGCCGACCTCGTTGAGCGACACCAGGCGCCCGTACCGGTAGAACGCGGTGTCCTCGACGCCCTTGGCCATGACCGCACCCGAGGTCTGCTGGAAGCGGGCGGCGGCGGGATGGCCGGGGTCGCCGAGGATCGGGAGGAGGCGGTCGATGGTATCCGCGAGATCGGGGCGCGCGGTGCGCGCCTTCGCCGCGGCTTCCTCCAGGTGCTCCCGCCCCGCGGGAAGGTACGAGCGGTACACGGGGAAGCACGCGAGGAGCTCGGCCAGGGCGTCCTGGGAGTCCGGGACCTCCGGCAGGAGGCGGACGAGACGCCGCACCTCGGACTCGAGGATGCCGTCGGCGATGCCGCGCTTGCCGTCGTGGACCATCCGCTCCCAGTCGGCCTCGGCGCCGCGCACCTCCGCCTCGAGAGCGTCGAGAGCGGCCTGGCCCGCCGGGTCGACGAGCACCCGATCGACGTCGCCGAGCGCGTCGTAGCCGGTGGTGCCCGCCGTCGCCCAGTTCGCGGGGAGCTGCTCGCCCGGCTCGAGGATCTTCTCCACGAGCACGTACCGGCCGTCGGTCGCCTCCGCAAGGCGCTCGAGGTACCCGCCCGGGTCCGCAAGGCCATCCGGATGGTCGATGCGCAGACCGTCGGCGAGGCCCTCCTGCACCCAGCGCAGGATCTCGGCGTGCGACTCGTCGAACACCCACGGCTCCTCGACGCGGATGCCCGCGAGGGTGGAGACCGCGAAGAAGCGACGGTAGTTCAGCTCGGCGTTCTCCCGCTGCCAGGGCACGAGCTCGTAGTTCTGGCGCGCGTGCACGGTCGCGGCGTCGGCACCGTCATCCGCGGTGCCGGGCGCGATCGGGAACCGGTGCTCGAAGTAGCACAGCGCGCCGTCCTCGATGCGGAGCTCGGGGTCGGCCTCGCCCAGCACGGGGAGCCGAATGCGCCCGTCTCCCGCGTCCCAGTCCACATCGAACGCCTCGGCGTACCGGGAGTCGCGCCCATGAGTCAGCAGGTCCCACCACCACGGATTCCGCTCCGGCGTCGCCACCCCCACGTGGTTGGGCACGACGTCGACGAGGATCCCCAGCCCGGCCGCGCGAGCGGCCGCAGCGAACCGGCTCAGGCCATCCGCCCCGCCGCGCTCGGGATCGACAGCGGAGTGGTCGACGACGTCGTAGCCGTGGTTCGAGCCGGGCTCGGCCCTCAGAAGCGGCGACAGGTACACCCAGTCCGCCCCGAGGTCGCGGATATAGTCCACGACCTCGGCGGCGGCGTCGAGCGGGAAGTCCCGCGCGATCTGGAGGCGATACGTCGAGCGGGGCGTCTTCACGACGTCTCCTCGCTCTGGGCGCGGCTCAGCGCGAGCTGCACCGAGGCGGCGGGGGAGTAGTCCGTCGTCTCCTCCGGCGCGCGGTACGCTCGCAGCACGACGATCGAGCGACCCTCGACGGGAACCGCCGATCCCGCCGCCCGCGGATTCGGATCGGTGCCGTCCGCGGTGTCCAGCACGATCTCCCAGCTCTCGCCGTACTCGTCCGGCGGGAGGACGAAGTCGACCGGCTCCACGTGCGCGTTGAAGCAGATGACGAAGCTCTCGTCCTCGATCCGCTCCCCGCGGGGCCCCCGCCCGAGAATTCCCTGCCCGTTCAGGAAGACGCCGACAGAGCGCGCATACGCGGTCTCCCAGTCCTCGGGCTCCATCGCCGAGCCGCTCGGCTGCAGCCACACGATGTCGGGCAGCGGGTCGCCCTCGCCCCGGCGGACCGGGCGGCCGTCGAAGAAGCGCGAGCGACGGAAGGTGGGATGATTGCGCCGCAGACGCGTGACGACCGACGTGAACTCGATCAGCGGATCATCCGCCTCGTCCCAGTGGACCCAGCTCAGCTCGTTGTCCTGCGCGTAGCCGTTGTTGTTGCCCTGCTGCGTGCGCCCGAGCTCGTCGCCGTGCGCGATCATCGGCACGCCCTGCGACAGCAGCAGCGTCGCGAGGAAGTTGCGCTGCTGCCGCGCGCGCGACTCGAGGATGTCCGGGTCGTCGGTCGGGCCCTCGGCGCCCAGGTTGTACGAGCGGTTGTGCGATTCGCCGTCGCGGTTGTCCTCGCCGTTGGCGTCGTTGTGCTTCTCGTTGTAGGAGACGAGGTCGCTCAGCGTGAAGCCATCGTGCGCGGTGACGAAGTTGATCGAGGCCCGCGGCAGACGCGCGGACGTCTGGTACAGGTCGGCGGAGCCGGTGATGCGCGAGGCGAACTCGCCGAGAGTCGAGGGCTCGCCACGCCAGAAGTCGCGGACCGTGTCACGGTACTTGCCGTTCCACTCCGTCCACTGCGGCGGGAAGTTGCCGACCTGGTAGCCGCCCGGCCCGACATCCCACGGCTCGGCGATGAGCTTCACCTGCGAGACGATCGGGTCCTGCTGCACGAGCTCGAAGAAGCTCGAGAGCCGGTCCACGTCATAGAACTCGCGTGCGAGCGAGGCGGCGAGGTCGAAGCGGAAGCCGTCGACATGCATCTCGGTCACCCAGTAGCGCAGCGAGTCCATGATGAGCTGCAGCGAGTGGGGGTTTCGCACGTTGAGCGTGTTGCCCGTGCCCGTGTAGTCCATGTAGTGCTGTGGGGAGTCGTCGACGAGGCGGTAGTACGCGGCGTTGTCGATGCCCTTGAACGAGAGGGTCGGGCCCATGTGGTTGCCCTCGGCGGTGTGGTTGTAGACCACGTCGAGGATGACCTCGATGCCCGCGGCGTGCAGAGCGCGCACCATCGCCTTGAACTCCTGCACCTGCTCGCCCGCGTCGCCCCAGGCGGAGTACCCGTTGTGCGGGGCGAAGAACCCGAGGGTGTTGTAGCCCCAGTAGTTGCGGAGCCCCTTCTCGAGCAGGATGTTGTCGTGCACGAACTGGTGCACCGGCATGAGCTCGATCGCCGTGATGCCCAGCCTCTGAAGGTGAGCGATGACGCTCGGGTGCGCGATGCCGGCGTACGTGCCGCGGTCGGACTCCGGGACGTCGGGATGGAGCTCGGTGAGCCCCTTCACGTGCGCCTCGTAGATGACCGTCTGGTCGTACGGTGTGCGGGGGTGTCGGTCGCCGCGCCAGTCGAAGTACGGGTTGACCACGACGCCGAGCATCGTGTGCCCCGCGGAGTCGTCGTCGTTGCGCTCCTCGGGGTTGTCGAACTGGTAGTCGTAGAGCGACGGATCCCAGTCGATCTCGCCGGACAGCGCCTTCGCATACGGGTCCACGAGCAGCTTGTTCGGGTTGCACCGCTGACCGAGGGTGACGTCAGACGGGCCGTGCACGCGGTAGCCGTACCGCTGACCCGGTCCGACCTCCGGCAGGTAGGCGTGCCAGACGTAGCCGTCGACCTCCTGCAGGGTCACGCGCGTCTCCGCGCCGTCGTCGCCGATGAGGCAGAGCTCGACGCGCTCCGCGACCTCGCTGAAGAGCGCGAAGTTCGTTCCGTCGCCGTCGTATGTCGCCCCGAGCGGGTACGGGGTTCCTGGCCAAGTGATCACACATGCCTCCTGATGTCATGGCGAACCTACCCGCGCGCGGGACCCGGCGGATAGGCATGGCCTCACGCGACCCGCTCATGGTATTGAGAACCGCCGACACCCCTGATATGCCCACGGCGAACACGGACGGGGCGCCGAAATCGCGCCGGTAGGGTCGATCTCGACGCATCACCGAAATGGAGTGATTTCATGGCCGAACCGCTGATGGCACAGAGTGTCTTCGACAGGCTCCTCAAGGACCGCATCATCTGGCTGGGCACGGAGGTGCGCGACGAGAACGCGAATGAGATCTGCGCGAAGATCCTCCTTCTCGCCGCGGAGGACTCCGAGAAGGACATCTACCTCTACATCAACTCGCCCGGAGGCTCGATCACGGCCGGCATGGCGATCTACGACACCATGCAGTTCGTGCCGAACGACATCGTGACCGTCGGCATCGGGATGGCGGCCTCGATGGGCCAGCTCCTGCTGACGAGCGGCACGAAGGGCAAGCGCTACATCACGCCCAACGCCCGAGTGCTCCTGCACCAGCCGCACGGCGGCTTCGGCGGCACCGCCAGCGACGTCCAGACGCAGGCCGAGCTCATCATCTCGATGAAGAACCGCCTCGCCGAGATCACCGCAGCGCAGACGGGCAAGTCCGTCGAGCAGATCAACGAGGACGGCGACCGCGACCGCTGGTTCACCGCCGATGAGGCGCTGGAGTACGGCTTCGTGGACCACATCCGCGAGCACGCGGCGGACGTGGCGGGCGCGGGCGGCACCGACCGCGACGCGCAGTGAGGCGAGAGAGGACCACACGATGAACACCCCCTACACCGCGACGCCGCAGGGCTTCCAGGTTCCCAGCAGCCGGTACATCCTGCCGCAGTTCGAGGAGCGCACGGCCTACGGCTACAAGCGCCAGGACCCGTACAACAAGCTCTTCGAAGACCGCGTGATCTTCCTCGGCGTGCAGGTCGACGACGCGTCCGCGGACGACGTCATGGCCCAGCTCCTCGTGCTCGAGAGCCAGGACCCCGACCGCGACATCATCATGTACATCAACTCGCCCGGTGGCTCGTTCACGGCCATGACGGCGATCTACGACACGATGCAGTACATCTCGCCTCAGATCCAGACGGTCGTGCTCGGCCAGGCCGCCTCGGCCGCCGCCGTGCTGCTGGCCGCCGGCGCCCCCGGCAAGCGCCTCGCGCTGCCGAACGCCCGGATCCTCATCCACCAGCCCGCCGTGGGTGAGGCCGGTCACGGTCAGGCGTCCGACATCGAGATCCAGGCCGCGGAGATCCTCCGCATGCGCACCTGGCTCGAGGAGACGCTGGCGAAGCACTCGAACAAGTCGCAGGCGGAGGTCCACAAGGACATCGACCGCGACAAGATCCTCGGTGGTGCGGAGGCCGTGGAGTACGGCCTCGTCGACCAGGTGCTCACCACGCGCAAGCGCACGCCGCTGTCCAAGTAAGGACGGGCGCCGAGATGCCCCGGACGCGATCGCGTCCGGGGCATCTCGTGTTGCGGTTCCGCGTCGCTGGCGTCGGTGTCGGCGGCAGCGGTTAGGCTCGAACACAACCCCGACAGGGATCCCAGGAGGAGAAGGACCATGGCTCGCATCGGTGAGAGTGCCGACCTCTTCAAGTGCTCCTTCTGCGGCAAGAGTCAGAAGCAGGTGCAGCAGCTGATCGCCGGACCCGGCGTGTACATCTGCGACGAATGCGTCGAGCTCTGCAACGAGATCATCGAAGAGCGGATGGCCGAGTCCGGCTCCGAGGGAGCGGTCGCCGAGTTCGACCTCCCGAAGCCGCGTGAGATCTTCGGCTTCCTCGAGGAGTACGTCGTGGGTCAGGAGCCCGCCAAGCGCGCCCTCGCGGTGGCCGTCTACAACCACTACAAGCGCGTGCGGGCACGCGGCGAGATCAAGACGGCCGAGCAGAAGGCCGAGGACGTCGAGATCGCGAAGAGCAACATCCTCATGCTCGGCCCCACCGGCTCGGGCAAGACCTATCTCGCGCAGACCCTGGCGAAGCGCCTCAACGTGCCGTTCGCCGTCGCGGACGCCACGGCGCTGACGGAGGCCGGCTACGTCGGCGAGGACGTGGAGAACATCCTCCTCAAGCTGCTGCAGGCCGCGGACTTCGACGTGAAGCGCGCGGAGACCGGCATCATCTACATCGACGAGGTCGACAAGATCGCCCGCAAGGCGGAGAACCCCTCGATCACGCGCGACGTGTCGGGCGAGGGCGTGCAGCAGGCGCTGCTGAAGATCCTCGAGGGAACGGTGGCGTCGGTGCCCCCGCAGGGCGGCCGCAAGCACCCGCACCAGGAGTTCATCCAGATCGACACGACAAACGTCCTGTTCATCGTCGCGGGCGCGTTCGCCGGCCTCGAGGACATCATCTCCTCGCGCGTCGGCCGGCACGGCGTCGGCTTCGGCGCCCCGCTGCAGGACAAGCGGGAGGACGGCGGCTTGTACGCGGAGGTGCTCCCGGAGGACCTGCACAAGTTCGGCCTCATCCCCGAGTTCATCGGGCGCCTCCCCGTCATCGCATCCGTGGGCGCGCTCGACCAGGACGCGCTGATGGAGATCCTCACCGTGCCGCGCAACGCGCTCGTGAAGCAGTACCAGCGCATGTTCCAGCTCGACGGCGTCGACCTCAATTTCGAGGAGGACGCGCTGCGCGCGATCGCGGACCTCGCCGTGGGACGCAAGACGGGCGCACGAGGCCTCCGCGCCATCCTCGAGGAGGTGCTCGGGCCGATCATGTTCGAGATCCCCTCCGCCGACGACGTGGCGAAGGTGGTCATCACCCGTGCGGCGGTCGAAGACGGCGCGGCTCCCACCGTGGTGCTGCGGCAGCGCAAGAAGAGCGCGTAGGCGGCGCCTGCGACGACGGAAGGGCCGGGAGCGATCCCGGCCCTTCTGCTGTCTGTCAGCCGACGTGCACGTCCGGGCGGCATCGCCGCAGCGGCTCGGCTCGACGCAGCACCTCCCGCGTGACGGGGGCGATCTCACCGGTGCCGAAGACGAGGAAGCGCAGCATGTTGGAGGCGGGATTGCCCTCGCTCCACTCGAAGTAGACATCCGGGACGACGCCGGTCTCGTCGCGGATCGCGAGCAGGACGGCCGCGATCGCGTTGGGGACGGACGCCGCGCGCACGCTCAGCACCCGGTGACCCGCATGCTCCTCGCCGCGCACGATGAGATCCTCCTCGAACTCCGAGGAGTCCCCGACATGCACCTGCAGGAACACCACCTGAGCCGCTCGCGGGATGCCGTTGAAGCGCCGCTCGTTGCGGAGCTTGTCGGCGAACTCAGCGGCGGTCCCGGCGCCCGGCTCCTTCGGCACGACCCGCACGGCGCCGTGATGGTCGGCATCGTGCCGGATGAACGCGAGGGCACGGTCGTCGAAGACGACGGAGCGCGCGCGGAGCTGGAAGGAGCGCGGCACGCGCGAGAGCACCGACACCGTGACGATGCCGAGGATGAAGAGCGCGGCGATCTTCACGCCGTCCGGTCGCTCGACGACGTTGACCGCGGTCGTGGCGAGGAAGACCCCCGCGATGAGTGCGAAGCCGACGGCCGAGCGCGGACGCCGCCGGCGGCGGGCGGACAGGGCGACGGCGATCGATGCGGAGGTGATGAGCACGAGCACACCGGTCGCGTACGCGCCGCTCTGCGCATCCACGTCCGCCTGGAAGGCGACGGTGATGGCGAAGGCGATCGCCGTGAAGACGATGACGAGCGGACGCGTGGCCGCGGCCCAGGCGGGGGCCATCCCGTACCGCGGCAGGTAGCGGGGCACGAGGTTCAGCAGGCCCGCCATGGCGGATGCCCCCGCGAACCAGAGGATGAGGACGGTCGTGATGTCGTAGACCGTTCCGAAGCCCTCGCCGAGGAGCCCGTGCGCAAGATACGCCAGGGCGCGGCCGTTCGCGTCGCCGCCGGGCTGGAACTCCGCCTGCGGGATGAGGAGCGTCGTCACCGCGCTCGACCCCAGGAGGAACGCGCTCATCGTGAGGGCGGCCGCGGTGAGAAGCCGGCGTGCTCCTCGGATGCGCCCCGTCGGCCGGGCCTCGGTGTCGCCATGTCGACCGCGGATCTGCGGCATCACCGCGACGCCGGTCTCGAACCCCGACAGGCCCAGTGCCAGCCGCGGGAAGACGAGCAGCGCCACCGCGACGGCCGCCAGCGGGCTGCCATGGGCGGTGGTGACGGCGGTCAGCCAGTCGCGCAGGAGCACCGGGTGGGCTGCGACCTCCCCCATCGACACGAGGATCACCACGGCGTTCAGCACGAGGAAGGCGCCCACCAGCACGACGGCGATCGAGATGGCCCCGCGGAAGCCCTTGAGGAACACGGCGCCGAGCAGGGCGACGAGCAGCAGCGTGATGGGCACCTCGAGGCTCTCCCAGCCGTCGGGGACGAAGGGATTCTCCACGATGTGCGCGGTCGCGTCTGCGGCCGAGAGGGTGATCGTGATCATGAAGTCCGTCGCGGCGAACCCCAGCAGCACGAGGACCAGCAGCTTGCCGCCCCACCAGGGCAGCAGCCGTTCGAGCATCGCGATGGATCCCTCGCCGTGCGGACTCTCCTTGGCCACCTGCCGGTACACCGGCAGTGCGCCGCACAGCGTGACGACGATGAGCACGAGCGTGGCGATGGGGGAGAGGAGGCCGGCGGCCAGCGCCGCGATGGCGGGCTGGTAGCCGAGCGTGGAGAAGTAGTCCACGCCGGTGAGGCACATCACCCGCCACCACGGCGCGCCCCTGTGCGGGTCGAGCTCCTGCTCGCTTCCGCCCCCGGTCTCCGGTTGCACTGCGCTCTCGACGAGCATCTGATCTCCGCCTCTCGAACTGGACACCGCATGACGCTAGTCCTGCGCGGGGTCGCCGGACGGGCCGCGGCGTCAGGATCGCGTCAGGATTCCCGAGGTCGGCGCGCCGAGGGGGTGCGGTGCGCTCGGGAGCGGGGAGAATCCTTCTCGTGCGGCGCTTCGCGATGCTTCCCCTCCGACGACAGCTCGCGGCCTCCGCCGTGGTGCTGCTCGCGCTGGTGACGACGACGGCGGTCGTGGCGGCCTCGATGGACGCGCAGGATCTCGTGGTCGCCGCTCTTCTCTACCTCCTGATCGTGGTCGTCGGCGCCGTGCTCGGCGGGCTCGTCGTCGCCCTCGCCACGTCGGTGGTGGCGGGTCCGCTGCTCATCTTCTTCTTCACGGAGCCCGTGCACACCGTGCACGTCACGGACGTCGCCCAGCTCGTGGCCATCGCCGTGTTCGTCGCGGTGGGGGTGCTGGTGAGCCTCGTGGTGGGGCAGTCCGAGGCGCGGCTGCTGCTGGCCCGGCAGGTGATCGCCGCGGAGAGCCGCGCGCAGGCGGCCCAGGAGGCCGACCGCACGCGCAGCGCTCTGCTCGCCGCGGTCGGCCACGACCTCCGCACCCCCCTGGCTGCCGCGTCCGCGGCGGCGGCGAGCCTCGCCAGCGACGACGTCGAGTGGACGCCCGCCCAGCGTCGGGAGCTGCTCACCACCGCCCTGGACTCGCTGGCGCGGCTCGAGCGGCTGCTCGACGATCTCCTCGCCTCGTCGCGCCTCGACGCGGGGGTGCTCCCGGTCGCGCTCGAGGCGATGCGGCCGGAGGACGCCGCGGCCCTCGCTCTCGACGAGCTCGGAGCGGAGGGCGACGACGTGCGCGTCGCCGTCTCCGGCGAGGTCGCCGACGCGGTCGGCGATCCGGTCCTCGTGCAGCGGGTCATCGTGAACCTCGTGCGCAACGCGCTGCACCACGGTGGAGGCGAGGTCGCGCTCCACATCAGCCAGACCCCGTCGGGCGTCGAGCTCGCCGTCGTGGACCGGGGCCCGGGGATCCCGGCGTCGCAGCGCGACGACGCCTTCCGCGCATTCCGTCGACTGGATGACCGGGGCACGGGGGCAGGCCTCGGACTCGCGCTCTCGCGCGGGTTCGCGGAGGCCATGGGCGGTGCGCTCGAGCTCCGACCGACCGAGGGCGGCGGCCTCACCGGCGTGCTGATCCTGCCCGTGGCTGCCGACGACCGCCGGCCGACGAGCGGAAGCCGATCATGACCATCCTCATCGTGGAGGACGATGCCGCCATCCGCCGCACCCTCGCGCTCAACCTGGAGGCGCGCGGGTACGACGTGGCGGAGGCGGGCGACGGCGCCGAGGCCGTGCGCGAGATCGCGCGACGGGAGCCGGCCCTCGTCATCCTCGACCTCGGCCTGCCGGCGCTCGACGGCATCGACGTGATCGCGACGGTCCGCAGCGCGCACCGCATGCCCATCCTCGTGCTGAGCGGACGATCGCAGACCGCCGAGAAGGTCGCGGCGCTCGACGCCGGCGCGAACGACTACGTGACGAAGCCGTTCGCCGTCGACGAGCTGCTGGCGCGCGTGCGCGCGCTGCTGCGGGTCTCACCCGCCCGAGCGGGCGAGGCCGACCGCTTCCAGCTCGGACCCTCGATCGTCGACCTCGCCGCGCACGCCGTCACGCGCGAGGGCGCGACCGTCCATCTCACCGCAACCGAGTGGTCGATGCTCGAGGTGCTGCTGCGGAACGTCGGCAGGCTCGTGGGCAAGCGGGAGCTGCTCACGACCGTGTGGGGGCCGACGTACACGGGCGAGGACGCCTATCTGCGTCTCTACATGAGCCAGCTCCGGCGCAAGCTCGAAGCGGACCCCGCCCGGCCCCGCCACCTGCTGACCGAGCCGGGGCTCGGCTACCGCTACCGCCCCTGAGCTCGCCCGCCTACGCGTCGAGCCCGCGGCGGCGGAGGAGCGGGGCGATATCGGCGTCGCGGCCTCGGAAGTCGCGGTACGCGTCGAGCGGGTCCTTCGCGCCGCCGACCGCCAGCAGGAGCCGCCGGAACCGATCACCCGCCTCCCGGGAGAGGCCGCCGTTCTCGCGGAACCACTCCACCGTGTCGGCGTCGAGCACCTCCGCCCAGATGTAGGAGTAGTAGCCGGCGCTGTACCCGCCGGCGAACACGTGCTGGAAGTAGGTCGAGGAGTACCGCGGCGGCACCGCGGGGTCGTCGAGGCCGATCTCCGCGAGTGCGGCGGCCTCGAACGCCGCGACGTCGTCCACGGCGGCCGCCTCCGTCGCGCTGAGGGAGTGCCAGGCCTGGTCGAGCCAGGCGGCGGCGAGGTACTCGCTCGTCTCGAAGCCCTGGTTGAACGTTGTGCTCGCCCGCAGCCGGTCCACGATCTCCGACGGCAGCGGCTCGCCCGTCTCGTGGTGCACGGCATAGTTCGCGAGCACCTCGGGCCACAGGATCCACATCTCGTTCACCTGGCTCGGGAACTCCACGAAGTCGCGATGGACGGCCGTTCCCGCGAAGTGCGGATACTCCACGCGCGCGAAGAGGCCGTGCAGCGCGTGCCCGAATTCGTGGAACAGCGTCGTCACGTTGTCGAGCGTGAGCAGCGTCGGCTCCCCCGGGCCCGGCTTCGACACGTTGAGGTTGTTGACGACGACAGGCTTCGTGCCGCGCAGCTCCGACTGCGCGACGAGCGAGTTCATCCAGGCGCCGCCGCGCTTCGTGTCGCGCGCGTAGAGGTCGAGGAGGTACAGCCCGAGGGCGGAGCCGTCGGCGTCGAAAACTTCGAACGTGCGCACGTCGCGGTGGTAGCTCACGAGGTCGGCGCGCTCGCGGAACGAGACGCCGTACAGGGCGTGCGCGGCGTGGAACACCCCGTCCTGCAGCACGCGCTCCGCCTCGAACCAGGGCCGGAGGGCCGCGACGTCGATGGCGTACGACTCCTGCCGCACCTTCTCCGTGAAGAACGCCCAGTCCGAGGCTTCGATCGGATGGCCGGCGGCCCGTTCCAGGGCCGTCTTCTCCCGCTGCGCGTTCCGTGCCGCGGGTCGGGCGAGACGGTGCAGGAGGTCGCGCACCGCCTCCGGCGAGCCCGCCGTCTCGTCGGCGGTGACGTAGGCGGCGTGCGACGGGTAGCCGAGGAGCTCCGCCCGCTCCGCACGCAGGCGGACGATCTCGCGCACCACCGCCGTGTTGTCGTGGGCGCTCCCACGAGCGGCGCGCGCTCGCGACGCGGCGAGCAGGCGCCGGCGGCTCTCCGGACGGACCAGGGAGGACAGGTGCGGATGGCCGGTGAACAGCGTGAGCGGGATGACGTGCCGCCCGTCGAGACCGCGGGCGCGAGCGGCCTCCGTCGCAGCGGAGATCTCGCCCGCAGACAGCCCTTCGAGCTCCGCTGCGGAGTCGAACACGACCGCCCGCTCGTTGGTGTCGGCGAGGAGGTTCTTCTCGAACCGCGTGGTGAGGGTCGCCAGCCGGGAGTTGAGCTCCGTCAGGCGGTCCTTCGCCGCCGCATCGAGCGCGGCGCCCGCCCGCACCATCTCCGTGTGCCGACGTTCGACCAGCCGACGCTGCTCGGGCGTCAGCGGCAGGTCGTCGCGTCGCGCGTGCACGGCCGCGATCCGCTCGGAGAGCACGGCGTCGAGGGTGATCGCGTCGGCGTGCGCGGACATCAGCGGCGCGAGCTGCTCGTCGATCTCCTGGATCTCCGGCGACGCATCCGCGGAGTTCACGGTGTAGAACGCACGGGAGACCGCGTCGAGGAGCGCGCCGGATCGCTCCAGTGCCTCCAGCGTGTTCTCGAACGTCGGCGCCGCCCGCTCCGCGGTGATCGCGTCGATCTCCGCACGCTGCTCCGCGAAGGCCGCCCGGAACGCCGGCAGATAGTGCTGCGGCTCGATCGCGGCGTAGTCCGGGATGCCGTAGGGCAGCGGTGAGGGAGCCAGAAGCGGATTGAAAGCCGGCGCGGTCATCCCGCCAGCCTAACGACGGAGGCCCACCGGCCATCCGGTGCCGCTCACACGAAGGTATTGCAAAGGAACCTTTGCAAAGCTATGTTTGCAAACATGACGGAGGAATCCCCGACGACGCGCGTTCTCGATACCGGCGCATTGCGTGCACTCGCTCATCCGCTGCGCGTGCGGATCCTCGATCTGCTCAGCCAGGAGGGCCCGCAGACCGCCAGCACGCTGGCGGCCCTGACGGGGGAGTCATCCGGCTCGACGAGTTACCACCTGCGCATGCTCGCGCGGCACGACCTGGTCCGCGAGGTCGAGGGGCGGGCAGGGCGCGAGCGCTGGTGGGAGCGCCCACGCGGGCGGATCAGCTTCGGCGACGAGTCCGTGGGCGACTCGCCGGCCGCGCGCGCCGTGCTCCAGGTCGCAGTCGCCGAGTACCACCGGGCGCGGTTCCAGGAGATGTTCGACTACTTCACCCGCGGTGCCGATGCGGAGAGCGAGGAATGGCGCGACGCGAGCGTGTCATCGACCACGACCGCGCACCTGACCGCGGCGCAGATGCGCGAGCTGGCCGAGCGGATGGACGCCCTGTTCAGCGAGTACGCCGAGCGCTATCGAGGGCAGACGGGAGAGGACGTGCGCGCGGTGTCGCTGCGTGCGGACATGTTCCCGCTGCCGCGGAGAGGGGAGAGATCATGACGACGATGACGGCGACGTCGCTGCGCGAGGCGTCGTCGCTTCCGCCGCTGGGTGCGGGGGAGCGGCTCGCTCTGCGGATGGCCGACGCGCTGCAGGAGCACGTGCGTCGACGCGTGAGCGCGCGGGCGGTTCGGCTGGCCGCCGACCTCGCTCGCGAGGCCATCCTCGCCGAGAGCAGACGTGCGGGCGACCTCGCGGCCGCCCGCACGGGGTGGGGCCTCACCCGCGGGTGAAGGCCCCGCTCAGTCCTGGAACGGACGCGAGAAGGCGACGCCCCCGGCGTCGAGGAGCACCTCGAAGCCGGCGTCTAGCTCGGCGATCGGGCGCCCCTCGAGCCACGTGAGCGTCCAGGAGGCGCGCCCCGCGCCATCCGCCAGCTCGGCCTCGACGCGCGCGATCTCCGGGCGGAGCTCGGCGGGCACGCTGGCCGGCGGCGGGGAGCCGACCGACCAGCGCGTGCCGAGCTTCATCAGGCGTCCTCAGCCAGCGCGATGCTCGTGACGGCGAACGCGTCGCCCTCGACGATCTCGAGCTCCGCGATGCGTCCGACGGCCTTGAGGTCGTCCGCGGCGAGGCGGAGCGCCTCGATCTGGTCGGCCGGCGCGGCGATCGACGCCGCGGCCACCGCGGTCTTCTGCGATGCCTTCGCCTCGGTCTTCGCGCGGCGGATGCCGATGAGGGCCTGGCTGGCGACCGACAGGACGGCGGGGTCGCCGCCGAGACCGCTGGCCTCCGGCCATCCGGCCCGGTGGATCGAACCGCTCTCGAACCACGACCAGGCCTCCTCGGCGGCGAACACGACGACCGGCGCCAGGAGGCGCAGGAGCGTCGACAGCGCCGTGCGCAGGGCGACCGCGGCGGATGCGCCGGCGTCGCCGCCCGCGTACGCGCGCTCCTTCACGAGCTCGAGGTAGTCGTCGCAGAACGTCCAGAAGAACGACTCCGACACCTCCAGCGCGCGCGCGTGGTCGTAGCCGTCGAGCGCCTTGGTCGCCTGCGCCACGACGTCGTCGAGCGCGGCGAGCATCGACAGATCGAGCGCCTCGGTCACCGCGGCGCCCTCGGGCGCCTCGAAGCCGAGCACGAACTTCGCCGCGTTCAGGACCTTGATGGCGAGGCGACGGCCGATCTTGATCTGCGTCGGGTTCTGCGGGTCGAACGCCGCGTCCGTCCCGAGACGGCTGGAGGCCGCCCAGTACCGGACCGCGTCGGACCCGTGCTTGGCGAGGATGTCGGCGGGCGTGACGACGTTGCCCTTCGACTTCGACATCTTCTTGCGGTCGGGGTCGACGATGAAGCCGGAGATCGCGGCGTGCGCCCACGGCGTGCGGTCGTCCTCGAGGGCGCTGCGCAGCAGCGTCGAGAACAGCCACGTGCGGATGATGTCCTGGCCCTGCGGGCGCAGGTCGAACGGCGCGACGAGGTCCCAGAGGTCCGCGTCCCGCTGCCATCCGCCGGCGAGCTGCGGGGTGAGCGAGGAGGTGGCCCAGGTGTCGAACACGTCGGTCTCGGCCTCGAAGCCGCCGGCGACCCCGCGCTGGTCGGCGCGGTAGCCCGGGGGAACGTCGCTCGACGGGTCGACGGGCAGGGTCGCCGCGTCGGGCACGAGCACGCGGTCGTAGTCGCGCTCGCCGTTCTCGTCCAGGCCGTACCAGACGGGGATCGGCACGCCGAAGAAGCGCTGGCGCGAGACGAGCCAGTCGCCGGTGAGGCCGTTCACCCAGTTCTCGTACCGCACGCGCATGAACTCGGGGTGCCAGTCGATCTGCTGGCCGAGCTCGATGAGCTTGGCGCGCAACTCGGCGTCGCGGGCGCCGTTGCGGATGTACCACTGGCGCGTGGAGACGATCTCGAGCGGGCGGTCGCCCTTCTCGAAGAACTTCACCGGGTGGGTGAACGCGGCCGACACGTTCTCCAGCTCGCCGGACTCCTCCAGCAGCTCGACCATCCGCTTCTTGGCGCTGAAGACGGTCTTGCCCGCGAGCTCGGCGAAGGCGGCGCGGCCGGCCTCGGTCGTGATCGCCTCGGGGGCGTCGGCGACCACACGGCCGTCCTTGCCGATGATCGTGCGGTTCGGGAGGTCGAGCTCGCGCCACCAGATGATGTCGGTCACGTCGCCGAAGGTGCAGATCATGGCGATGCCCGAGCCCTTGTCGGGCTGGGCGAGCGGGTGCGGCAGCACCGGCACCTCGACGCCGAACACCGGGGTGGTCACTGTCGAGTGGAAGAAGGGCTGGTACCGCTCGTCGTCCGGGTGCGCGACGAGCGCGACGCATGCCGCGAGCAGCTCGGGACGCGTCGTCTCGATGTGGATGTCACCCGAGCCATCCGTCTTGTGGAACGCGAGCCGGTGGTACGACGCCTGCTGGTCGCGGTCCTCGAGCTCGGCCTGCGCGATCGCCGAGCGGAAGTCGACGTCCCACAGGGTGGGCGCGAGGTCCTGGTACGCCTCGCCGCGCTCGAGGTTGTGGAGGAACGCGAGCTGGCTCGTGCGGATGGTGTCGTCGGAGATCGTCCGGTACGTCTGCGTCCAGTCGACGGAGAGGCCGAGCGAGCGCCAGAGGTCCTCGAAGGTCTTCTCGTCCTCGACGGTGAGCTTCTCGCAGAGCTCGATGAAGTTGCGGCGGCTGACCGGGATCTGGTCCGCGGCCTTGATCGTCTTCGTCGTGCCCTCGAACGGGGGCGTGAAGTCGGGATCGTACGGCAGCGACGGGTCGCAGCGCACGCCGTAGTAGTTCTGCACGCGGCGCTCGGTGGGGAGGCCGTTGTCATCCCATCCGATCGGGTAGAACACGGTCTTGCCCAGCATGCGCTCGTAGCGCGCCTTCACGTCGGTGTGCGTGTACGAGAACACGTGCCCGATGTGCAGGCTGCCCGACGCGGTGGGAGGCGGCGTGTCGACGGAGAAGACGCCGGCGCGACCCTTCGCGCGAGCGGCGTCGCGGTCGAAGAGGTAGGTGCCCTGCTGCTCCCAGGTCTCACCCCACTTCGCTTCCAGACCCTCGAGTGCGGGCTTGTCGGGAATGGCGGCCATGGGATCTCCTCGCGCGCTATGTGCGGCACGGTGTCTGCGTGCCTGAGTGTGGGTGCCGGTCCAGTGTACCGGGGGCGGGCTGAGGGGCCGGGTGGGGCCAGCGCCGGAGATCCCGCGAGCGAAGGACGGCACAACTCGATCGGTCCGCTGCTGGCGAGATCTCCGGCGCTGGCGCGGGTGCAGGCCGTCCGACACCTCGTGCACCGGGGGCGTGGAGCGCGGCGCCGTCCACAGATCCGTCTCCCGCGTCCGCTGGCCACGGCCCGTCGTGCAGCGTGAAGGGATGGACCTCGATACCGCGCTCACTGCTCGCCACGGCGTGGCGCGAGTGAGCACGCTGCGTGCCGCAGGCGTGAGCGATCTGCACATCCGTCGGGCCGCTCGCACCGGCGCGCTCGTGCGCCCGCGTCGCGGCTGGGTGGCGTGGGCCGACGCCGACCCCGCCCTCATCGCCGCCGCCGAGATCGGGGCCGTGATCACGTGCATCTCGCAGGCGGCGCGCCTCAACCTGTGGACGATCGAGGACGGCGCGTGGCACCTGGGGATGGCCGCTCACGCGAAGCCGGCGAGGCGGACATCCGCGCACATCCACTGGGCTCTGCCGGCCGTGCCCCGGCACCCGGACGATCTCGTCGACCCGATCGAGAACGTGCTGGTGCTGACGGCGGCCTGCCAGCCGTATGAGAACGCGCTCGTCGTATGGGAGTCGGCGATGAAGCGGGGGCTCTTCGAACCCGCGGCGATGGAGCGGCTGCACCTGGGTCCCGCCGCCCGCCGGCTCCTGCATGAGGCGCTGCCGTTCGCGGACTCCGGGCTGGAGACGCTGGTCGTCCCGCGATTGCGCTGGCTGCGGCTCCCGCTGCGGCGGCAGGTGCACATCGCCGGGCATCGAGTGGACCTGCTCATCGGGGAGCGGCTGGTGTTGCAGATCGACGGCGGGCACCATGTCGGACCGCAGCGTGACCAGGACAACGCGCACGACGCGCAGCTGCGGCTCATGGGCTACCACGTCATCCGTGTCAGCTACGCGCAGATCGTCTTCGACTGGGCGAGCGTGCAGGACCTCATCGTGCGCGCGGTGGCGCAGGGACTCCACAGGGCCGCTCGGTGATTCGCGCCGAGGTGCGGTCCGCCGGAGATTCCGCGTATCTCGGAGGATTCACCGCGCACCCTCCGGCCCTCGCGGAATCTCCGGCCGCCGTCAGCCCTTCACGTCGATGCCCGCCGCCGCGGCAAAGGCCGGGGCGAGTGCGCGCACCTGGTCCTCCGTCAGCGTCGCGCCGCGCAGCGCGAGCGCGTCGAGGTACGACAGGGCGTCCAGCCCGCGGAGGTCCAGGTCGCTCGCCCGCATGCCGCGGGGGTCGACCTCGTCCGCGCGGCACCGCTCGAAGGCGACCCGCGTCAGCTGCGCGTGCGGCAAGTCGACGGCGCGGATGGCGCAGTCGGCGATGAGGACGTCCTCCACGCGCGCGGCGGCGAGAGACAGGTAGTCGACCCGCACGTCGCGCAGCTCGAGCTCGGCGATCCGCGCCTCGGCGAGGTCGAGGGTGCCGATCCGGCCGCCGGTGATCCGCACGCGACGGATGGTCGTGTCGCGGGCGACGACGGTGACGGCGCGGATGTCCGTCACCTCGACGTCGATGAGGGTCGCGCCGCGCAGAGCGAGGGTGTCGACGGCGGCGGATGGCACGACGCACTCCTCGAGGGACGCGTGCTCGAGATCCACCTCGCCCGCGAGTCCGGCCAGGCGCACCTGCCGGAGGTCGGCGTGCCGGCGGGGGAGGCCATCCTCGAGGTGCATCGGGAGGTCGGGGGAGCCGATGCGCGGCGCCGCAGGCCGCTCCTGCCTTCTCGCCATGCCCCGACCCTAGCCCGCACCCCGCACCCACGAGGGCGACGTCGCGGTACCATGGAGGCATCGGCACCGATCCGGCCATCACCGGGGAGCTCGCGGAAGAACGGGAACGCAAGGACCCCAGTAGAACCGCGCGGGGCAGGCCCGTCACAGCCGCAGTGAGAGTGGCGCCGCGTGCGGCGCACGCGGGGTGGTACCGCGGCTCCTGTCGTCGAGCAGGGGGTCGTCCTCGCAGTCCCTTAGGAACTGCTGGAGTGAGATGACCTACCCGAAGTCCTCGTTCGGTCCCGCCGCCGAGAAGCCCGCACCGGGCGCTGTCGTGCCGAGCCCGCGCTTCCCCGAGATCGAGCGCGAGATCCTCGACTTCTGGGCCGCGGACGACACGTTCCGCGCCTCCATCTCGCAGCGCGACGGCGCCGACGAGTGGGTGTTCTACGACGGCCCGCCGTTCGCCAACGGCCTGCCGCACTACGGCCACCTCCTGACCGGGTACGCGAAGGACCTGTTCCCGCGCTTCCAGACCATGCGCGGCAAGAAGGTCGACCGCGTCTTCGGCTGGGACACGCACGGGCTCCCGGCCGAGCTCGAGGCCATGAAGCAGCTCGGCATCACGGAGAAGCACGAGATCCTCGAGATGGGGATCGACGCGTTCAACGCCAAGGCGCGCGACTCGGTGCTGGCCTACACGCGCGAGTGGGAGGACTACGTCACCCGCCAGGCGCGCTGGGTGGACTTCGAACGCGGCTACAAGACGCTCGACGCCACGTACATGGAGAGCGTCCTGTGGGCGTTCAAGACCCTCTTCGACAAGGGCCTCGCGTACGAGGGCTACCGCGTGCTGCCCTACTGCTGGCGCGACCAGACCCCGCTCTCCAACCACGAGCTGCGAATGGACGACGACGTCTACAAGATGCGTCAGGACCCGTCGGTGACGGTCTCCTTCCCGCTCACCGGCGAGAAGGCCGCGGCTCTCGGCATCCAGGGCGCCCGTGCGCTCGCGTGGACGACGACGCCCTGGACCCTCCCGACCAACATGTCGCTCGCCGTCGGGCCGGAGATCGTCTACGCGGTCGTGCCCGTGGGCCCGAACGGCGCGGGTGAGGGCGCCGAGGGCGCCGAGTTCCTCCTCGCGGAGGACCTGCTCGCCGGGTACGCGAAGGACCTCGGCTACGAGGACGCGGCCGCCGCACGCGAGGCCGTGCGCCTCCGCGTCACGGGCGAGGAGCTGCGCGATGTGACCTTCGAGCGCCTGTGGGACTACTTCGCCGACACCGAGAAGTGGGGCACCGGAAACGCCTGGCGCATCCTCGTCGACGAGTACGTCACCACCGGCGATGGCACCGGCATCGTGCACCAGGCGCCCGCCTACGGTGAGGACGACAAGCGCCTGAATGACGCCGCCGGCATCCCGACCATCGTGTCGCTGGGCGACGACGGCCGCTTCCTCGACATGGTGCCCGATGTCGCGGGCGAGCTGTGGCTCGACGCCAACACGCCCCTCGTGCGGCTCCTCCGCCAGAACGGGCGCCTGCTGCGCCTGCAGTCGTACGAGCACTCGTACCCGCACTGCTGGCGCTGCCGGAACCCCCTCATCTACAAGGCGGTCTCGAGCTGGTTCATCCGCGTCACCGACGTGAAGGACCGTCTCGTCGAGCTCAACGAGCAGATCACCTGGGCGCCCGAGAACGTCAAGCACGGCCAGTTCGGCAAGTGGGTCGAGGGCGCGCGCGACTGGTCGATCAGCCGCAACCGCTTCTGGGGATCGCCGATCCCGGTGTGGAAGTCGGATGACCCGAACCACCCGCGCGTGGACGCCTACGGTTCGCTCGAAGAGCTCGAGCGCGACTTCGGCACGCTGCCCCGCAACGAGCAGGGCGAGGTCGACCTCCACCGCCCGTACATCGACGAGCTCACGCGCCCGAACCCCGACGACCCCACCGGGCAGAGCACGATGCGCCGCATCGAGGACGTGTTCGACGTCTGGTTCGACTCCGGCTCGATGCCGTTCGCACAGGTGCACTACCCGTTCGAGAACAAGGACTGGTTCGAGACGCACTCGCCGGCGGACTTCATCGTCGAGTACATCGGCCAGACCCGTGGCTGGTTCTACGTCATGCACGTGCTCTCCGGCGCGCTGTTCGACCGGCCGGCGTTCACGGGCGTCTCATGCCACGGCATCGTGCTCGGCAGCGACGGCCAGAAGATGTCGAAGTCGCTGCGCAACTACCCCGACGTGTCCGAGGTGCTCGAGCGCGACGGCTCCGACGCGATGCGCTGGTTCCTCATGTCGTCGAGCGTGCTGCGCGGCGGCAACCTCATCGTCACGGAGGAGGGCATCCGCTCGGGCGTGCGGGAGTTCCTCCTGCCCCTGTGGAACTCGTGGTACTTCTTCGCCACCTACGCGAACGCGGCGGGCGGTCCGGATGGCCGGGGTTACGAGGCCACGTGGCGCACGGATTCGACGGATGTGCTCGACCGCTACATCCTCGCGCTCACGGGCGACCTCGTGCGCGATGTCGCCGCCGACCTCGACGACCTCGACTCCACCACGGCCGCCGCGCGCCTGCGCGACTTCGCCGAAGTGCTGACGAACTGGTACATCCGCCGCTCGCGCGACCGCTTCTGGCAGGGCGTCGACGACGACCCGCGCAGCCGCGAGGCGTTCGACACCCTCTACACGGTGCTTGAGACGCTCGCGCGCGTCGCGGCGCCGCTCATCCCGCTCGTGGCGGAGCGGGTGTGGCAGGGCCTCACCGGCGGCCGCAGCGTGCACCTGGAGGACTGGCCCGACGCCGCCGCGTTCGCCGGCGCCGCCGACATCCGCGCCGCCATGGACGCCGTCCGCGAGGCGTCGAGCGTCGCGAACGCGCTGCGGAAGAAGGAGGGGCTCCGCGTGCGCCTGCCGCTGGCGAAGCTCACGGTGGTCACGGGCGGGGCGGAAGGCCTCGCGCAGTTCGACGACATCCTGCGGGAGGAGCTCAACGTCAAGTCCGTCGAGCTCGTCGAGCTCGGCGACGACACCGCCGCTCAGTACGGCATCTCGCACCGCCTCACCGTGAACGCCCGCGCGGCCGGTCCGCGCCTCGGCAAGCAGGTGCAGCAGGTCATCAAGGCGTCGAAGTCCGGCGACTGGTCCGAGCAGGATGGCGTCGTCACCGCGGGCGGAATCGCGCTCGAGGCGGGGGAGTACGAGCTCGCGCTCGACACCTCCGGGCGCCCGGAGGGCGAGGCCATCGCGACCCTGCCGTCGGGTGGCTTCGTGCTGCTGGAGACGACGACCACCCCGGAGCTCGAGGCCGAGGGGCTCGCCCGCGACATCGTGCGCGCCGTGCAGGACACGCGGAAGGCCGCCGGCTTCGAGGTCAGCGACCGCATCCGCCTGCAGCTCGCGTTCGCGTCCGACGCGGACGCCGAAGCGGTCCGCCTCGCCTGGGACGTCGCCGACGTCGCGGGGGAGACCCTGGCCGTCGAGCACAGCGTGACCGATGCGACCGACGAGGCGGAGCACACCGCGCAGGTGCCGGCCGGCACCTACGCCAACGCCGGCGACTTCACCGTCGCCGTCTCTCGAGTGGGGAGCGCCGCATGAGCGCGCAGGACACCGCCCGCGCCGATGCCGTCTACGACGCGCTGCTCGCGCGCGCCGGGGAGCAGTGGGTGCAGCCGCGCGTGGAGCGCACGGCGCGCATCCTCGAGCTGCTCGACGACCCGCAGCGCACGTTCCGGGTGGTGCACATCACGGGCACCAACGGCAAGACGTCGACCGCGCGCATCATCGAGAGCCTCGTGCGCGCGCACGGACTGCGGACGGGGCTCTTCACGAGCCCGCACCTCACGCGATTCACCGAGCGGATCCTCATCGACGGCGAGCCCATCGCCGACGCCGCCGTCGCCGACGCCTGGGACGAGATCGAGCCGTTCGTCGCCCTCGTCGACGCCGAGCTCGAGGCGAAGGGCGACGCGCCGCTGACGTTCTTCGAGCTGCTCACCGTGCTCGCGTTCGTCGCCTGCGCCGACGCGCCGGTCGACGTGCTCGTCCTCGAGGTGGGGATGGGCGGCGCCTGGGACTCGACGAACACCGCGGATGGCGATGTGGCGGTTCTCACGCCGATCGACATCGACCACGTGAACCGCCTCGGCTCCACCGTCGCCGAGATCGCGGAGGTCAAGGCCGGCATCATCAAGGACGGCGCGGTCGTCGTCTCCGCCGCCCAGCAGCCGGAGGCCGCGGCGGTCATCCGTCGCGCGGCAGCCGCCCGCGGTGCGACCGTCGTCACCGAGGGCGAGGAGTTCGCGCTCGTCGACGACCGACTCGCGGTGGGCGGCCAGCTCATAACCGTGAAGGGGCTCGCGGCGTCGTACACGGAGGAGTACCTGCCGCTCTACGGCCGCCACCAGGGTCAGAACGCCGCGGTCGCGATCGCCGCCGTCGAGGCGCTGATCGGCGCGGGATCGCAGGCCATCGCGCCCGAGATCATCACCGAGGGCCTCCAGCAGGCGACCTCGCCCGGGCGCCTGCAGCTCGTCGGCATCGAGCCGACCGTGCTCGTCGACGCCGCCCACAACCCGCACGGCGCGCGAGCGCTGGCGAGCGCCCTCACGGAGTCGTTCGACTTCGCCGAGTGGGGCATCGTCCTCGGCGTGCTCGACGACAAGGACGCCGCCGGCATCATCGCCGCGCTCGCCCCGGTCGCCGCGCACGTCTTCGCCACCGCGCCCTCGTCCGAGCGTGCCGGCGACGTCGAGCGCCTGGCCGACATCGTCGAGGCCGCCGGGTTGCGCGTGACCGTCCATCCGGGCGTCTACGACGCGACGGAGGCCGCGCGGGCCTGGGCGCAGCAGGGGGAGAAGCGCGCGGTCGCGATCGCGGGCTCCGTCGTGCTGGCGGGCGAGGCCATCCTGCTCGCACAGGAGGAGGAGTGGAAGCCGGTGACGGGCGAATGAGCGACGCGCAGCCGCGGCAGCCGCGCTACCGCACCCTCCCCGAGAAGGTCGGCTCGATCGTCCTCGCGTTCGAGGCGATCGTGGTGTTCCTCGCCGGCCTGTCGATCTTCGGTCTCAAGGCGCTGCCGGATGGCGTCCCGCAGTGGTGGGGCATCGTCGCGGGGGCCGTGATGGCCGTGCTCATGATCCTCACGAGCGGCCTGCTGCGGCACCGCTGGGGCCTCGCCCTCGGCTGGGTGCTGCAGATCATCACCGCCCTCGGCGCGTTCTTCGTCCCGGCCATCCTGTTCGTCACGCTCGTCTTCGGCGGCATGTGGGTGTATGCGACCATCGGAGGGGCGCGGATCGAACGGCGCATCTCCGCGCAGCGCGCCGCGGCGGCCGCGGAGACCGACTGACCGGACCATCCGTCCCTCCCCGTCCTGACAGAAAGGCACCCCCATGGCCACCGAAGAGACCCTCGTCCTCGTCAAGCCCGACGGCGTCGCCCGCGGCCTCACCGGCGCGATCCTCGCCCGCATCGAGGCGAAGGGCTACTCGCTCGTCGACCTCAAGCTCGTCGAGCCCAGCCGCGACCTGCTCGCCCGCCACTACGCCGAGCACGAGGGCAAGCCCTTCTACGAGCCCCTCCTGGAGTTCATGCTCTCCGGCCCGGTCGTCGCCATCCGCGTCGCCGGCAACCGCGTGATCGAGGGCTTCCGCTCGCTCGCCGGCACCACCGACCCGACGACCGCCGCGCCCGGCACCATCCGCGGCGACCTCGGTCGCGACTGGGGCGTCGCCGTGCAGCAGAACCTCGTGCACGGCTCCGACAGCCCGGAGTCCGCAGCGCGTGAGCTCGAGATCTGGTTCTAAGACTCAGCGAGCGAAGCGAGTCCAAACGCAGTGAGCCGCCCTCGGGAACTGTTCCCGGGGCGGCTCTCCGCATGTGACGGGGGTGTCAGAAGAGCATTCCCAGCACGTCCAGGCGCAGCTGCGCGAGCACCGCGATGATCGCGTAGCTGACCACTGCGAACACCGGCAGCCAGCCCATCAGGGTGTCGGCCGCGCGGCGCGCCCCGGCGGGCAGGGGGATGGCTCCGATCCGGATGGCGTGGAGCAGCACGGCGTAGAACGACGGGATGGTCACCGACCACGTCACCATGCACCAGGGGCAGAGCGTTCCGATGATGAAGATGCTCTGGAAGATGAGCCAGCACACGAAGGCGAACCCGAACGCCATCCCGAGGGTGAACAGCGCCCAGAACCAGCGGGCGAAGCGCGCGCCGGCGAGCACGGCCATCCCGACCACGATCGGGGCGATCCAGGCGCCGAGGCCGATGATCGGGTTGGGGAAGCCGAAGACGGCGCCCTGCCACGAGTCGAGGTTCTTCGCGCACTGCACGAGCGGGTTGAAGTCGCAGCCGAGCGCCGCGCCCGGATTCTGCAGGAGGTGGAACTTCTCCACCGTGAGCGAGAACGCCGCCCACCATCCGACGACGCCCGCGAGGACGAGCCAGATGGCCAGAGCGGTGGGGCGCGTGCGAGTCTCGGGCATGCCCGGATTATCGCATCGCGGCCTGAGTCGACCGCCGCGCCCGACGTCGCCGGGACCCCGAGCGTCACCTGGGTGCGGGTGAACGGCCGGTAGTGAGATAATGGTCGCGACGTGAACCCCGGCACGACCGGGGAGGCGTCGGACGATGAAGACTTCGGGGCGACGACTGCCCCGCGCGACCAGAGCGATGTGCCGGTCGCATGCCGATGGAGTTCGCGGCCGCGCAACGCGGGGCCGCACGAGATTCTCGGGCGGATTTCCGCCCCGCAGGGAGAACGCCAGCGATGGCTGAAGTGAACAACGACACAGACGGAACCTTCGACGTGAACGGAGGCGCCGCAGACGCCCCCGAGCCCACGGTCGACCAGACGAGCGAGACGCCCGTGGAGGGTGCCGAGGCGGCTGCCCAGGAGCAGCCCGCCGAGCAGGCGATCGAGGAGCAGCCCGCCGAGGAGGCGCCCGCCGAGCAGGCTGCTGACGAGCATCCCGCCGACGAGCAGCTGACGGATGGTGGTGCGTCTGCCCCCGAGCAGGTCGCGGATGGCGCTGCCTCGGCTCCCGAGGAGCAGCCCGCCGAGCAGGCGCCCGCCGAGGACGCCTCTCCGGACCAGCAGCAGCAGGTCGCTCAGGAGACTCCCGCGGCGGAGCAGCCCGCCGCTCCGGAGTCGGGCACCGAGGATGCTCCCGCGGCTGAGGAGCCCGCAGCGGCGGAGACCCCCGCCGAGGAGGCTGCTCCCGCCGAGCAGCAGCCCGCGACGGAGCAGGCTCAGCCCGAGCCCGAGCCCGAGCCGGTGACCGCCGTGAGCCTCGGCCTGCTGCCCGCCGAGTTCGTCTCGCGCGTGACGACCGACCTGCACTTCTACGCGCCGCAGGTCGCGCCGCTGCCCGCCCTTCCCGAGCCGGAGCCGGAGGACTCCTCCAACGGGCGCTCTTCGTCTTCGCGCCGGCGTCGCCGTCGCGGCGGACCCGAGGAGCCCGCGGAGCCCGTGGAGGAGCCGCGTCGTCGCCAGCGCGTCGTCGAGGTCATCACCGAGCCGCAGCGCATCAAGGGCTCTACGCGCCTGGAGGCGAAGAAGCAGCGTCGTCGCGACGGCCGTGAGGCCGGACGCCGTCGCCCCGTCGTCACCGAGGCGGAGTTCCTCGCGCGCCGCGAGGCCGTCGACCGTCAGATGATCGTGCGTTCGAAGAACGGCCGCATCCAGCTCGCCGTCCTCGAGGACAACGTGCTCGTCGAGCACTACGTCGCCCGCAACCAGGACGCGTCGCTCATCGGCAACGTGTACCTCGGCCGCGTGCAGAACGTGCTCCCCAGCATGGAGGCCGCGTTCGTCGACATCGGTCGTGGGCGCAACGCCGTGCTGTACTCCGGCGAGGTCGACTGGGACGCCGTGGAGACCGGCAACCAGCCTCGCCGCATCGAGCTCGCGCTCAAGCAGGGCGACCGCGTCCTCGTGCAGGTCACGAAGGACCCGGTCGGCCACAAGGGCGCGCGTCTGACGAGCCAGATCTCGCTCCCCGGCCGCTACCTCGTGTACGTGCCCGGCGGCGCCATGAACGGCATCTCGCGGAAGCTCCCCGACACCGAGCGCGCGCGCCTGAAGAAGATCCTCAAGGAGGTGCTCCCCGAGTCGTCGGGCGTCATCGTGCGCACCGCGGCCGAGGGTGCCACCGAGGACCAGCTGACGCGCGATGTGAACCGCCTCACCTCGCAGTGGGCGCACATCAACGAGCTCGTCCAGAAGGGCAGCGCTCCCGCGCTTCTGCACAGCGAGCCCGACCTGCTGGTGAAGATCATCCGCGACGTCTTCAACGAGGACTTCACGAAGCTCCTCATCCAGGGCGCCGAGGCGCAGCGCACGATCGTCGACTACCTCACGGGCGTCGCGCCCGACCTGCTCGACCGCGTCGAGCACTACGAGGGTGAGGGTGACCCCTTCGACGACTTCCGGATCACCGAGCAGATCGAGAAGGCGCTCGACCGCAAGGTCTGGCTGCCGTCCGGCGGCTCGCTCGTGATCGACCGCACCGAGGCGATGACCGTCGTCGACGTCAACACGGGCAAGTTCGTCGGCTCGGGCGGCAACCTCGAGGAGACGGTCACGAAGAACAACCTCGAGGCCGCCGAGGAGATCGTCCGTCAGCTGCGGCTGCGCGACATCGGCGGGATCATCGTCGTCGACTTCATCGACATGGTGCTCGAGTCGAACCGCGATCTCGTCCTCCGACGGCTCATCGAATGCCTGAGCCGCGACCGGACCAAGCACCAGGTCGCCGAGGTCACCTCGCTCGGCCTCGTGCAGATGACGCGCAAGAAGCTCGGGCTCGGCCTGCTCGAGACCTTCAGCGAGCCCTGCGAGGTTTGCGCCGGCCGCGGTGTCGTCGTCCACCACGACCCGGTGGTCAAGCACCGCTCGAGCGGCAGCGGCTCCACCGGATCCAACGGCTCGAACGGCGGCTCCAGCGGCCGTCGCTCGCGCGGCGGACAGGCGCCCGCCAGCTCGCCGGTGGCGCAGCAGGCGTCGACGGCCGCGCACGTCATCACGGATGGCGTGAAGTCGGCTCTCGCGCAGATCGCCGCGTCGACGATCGCGAAACCCGAGCACGCCGAGCACGACGAGCACGCTCCCGCGGAGAGCACGTCGGAGCTGCCCTCGCTGGGCATCGAGCTGCCCGAGGGCCCGCGCGGGGGAGCGCAGAGCGAGGAGCGGGAGCGTCCGCGCCGGCCGCGCAAGAAGCGTCAGGTCGAGAAGCCCGCGTCGGTCGCCCCCGCGTCGGAGGCCGCGCAGCTGCTCGACTCCGTGCTGGAGGCTCTTCCCGAGCCGAAGGCGCCGGGTCAGGGCCGCGCGCGTCGCCGCGTGACGACGGCGGCGCTCCTCGGCACCGCCGTGGACGTCAAGCGCAACCCCGAAGGGGAGTGAGCGGGCGCGCTCGAGACCTCAGCGTCGGTCTCGAGCGCGCACCCGCAGTCCCGAGGCGATCAGTGCGCGCGTGAGCTCATGCGCCGATACCGCCACCGCTCCGGCGGCGACGAGGCGCGGCAGCGCGTCCTCGGGGACGTCGTAGTGGTCGAGGTCGAAGGCTCGGCGGGGGATGGCGTTGGCCGAGGCGAACGCATGCAGCTCCGCCAGGCTCTCGTCGCTCACCAGGTGGGCCCAGAGGCGTCCGTGTGCGGGCCAGAGGGCCTGATCGACGAGAACGGTCATGACCGTCCAGCCTACGGACATCCGCCCTCAACGCGCCGATTCCGCCGCTTTTGGCGGACCGGCCTCGATGGGGTAAAGTATTCCTTTGGTGCGTCCCCTGTCGCGCGCTCTCCCACTGGCGGCGCGACGAAAGTCTTGCCCGAGACGCACCTCGCACACCCCGTGCGATACGCAAGCGAAGTCTTCCCGTGAGATTCGGAAGCCGCACGGCTTCCCCAATGAAACAGGTATGAACGTGGTCTACGCAGTTGTTCGCGCCGGTGGTCGGCAGGAGAAGGTCGAGGTCGGGACCATCGTGACTCTCGACCGGCTCAAGGCTGCCGAGGGTGAGACGATCGAGCTGCCCGCCGTCCTCTTCGTCGACGGCGACGCCGTGACGACCGACGCCGCCAAGCTGGCCGAGGTCAAGGTCACCGCCGAGGTCCTCAACGACCTCCGCGGCCCGAAGATCGTCATCCAGAAGTACAAGAACAAGACCGGCTACAAGAAGCGCCAGGGCCACCGTCAGGACCTCACGCGCGTCAAGATCACCGGCATCAAGTAAGCGGAAGAGGCTCCAGAGATGGCACATAAGAAGGGCGCAAGCTCCACCCGCAACGGCCGCGACTCGAACGCGCAGCGCCTCGGCGTCAAGCGCTTCGGCGGCCAGACCGTCAACGCCGGCGAGATCCTCGTCCGTCAGCGCGGAACGCACTTCCACCCGGGCGCCAACGTCGGCCGCGGTGGCGACGACACGCTGTTCGCCCTCGCTTCGGGCGCCGTGGAGTTCGGCACCAAGGGCGGCCGCAAGGTCGTCAACATCGTCGCGGGCGAGTAATCACCGCAGACGCATATGCATCTGGACGGGGCGGGCTTCGGCCCGCCCCGTCTTCTTTATCCCCGGGTCGCACCGGGATCTCCGAGAGGCTGGAACCGACATGGTCACGTTCGTCGATGAGGTGACGCTGCACCTGCGCGCGGGCAAGGGCGGGAACGGCTGCGTGTCGGTGCACCGCGAGAAGTTCAAGCCGCTGGGCGGTCCGGATGGCGGCAACGGCGGTGACGGCGGCGACATCGTGCTCGTCGCCGATCCGCAGACCACCACGCTGCTGAGCTACCACCACTCGCCCCACCGCTCGGCCGGCAACGGCGGGTTCGGGATGGGCGACCACCGCTCCGGCGCGCAGGGCGAGGACCTCGAGCTGGCGGTGCCCGTCGGCACCGTCGTGAAGGCGCCCGACGGCGAGGTGCTCGTCGACCTCATCGAGCCCGGCATGCGCTTCATCGCCGCGCCCGGCGGCCGCGGCGGCCTCGGAAACGCCGCTCTCGCCTCGCCCAAGCGCAAGGCTCCCGGCTTCGCGCTGCTCGGCACGCCCGGCTGGGAGGGCGACGTCGTCCTCGAGCTGAAGACCGTCGCCGACGTCGCGCTGGTCGGGTTCCCGTCGGCCGGCAAGTCCAGCCTCATCGCGGCGATCTCCGCCGCGCGCCCGAAGATCGCCGACTACCCGTTCACCACGCTGCACCCGAACCTCGGCGTCGTGCAGGCCGGCGACATCCGCTACACCGTCGCCGACGTCCCCGGCCTCATCGAGGGGGCGAGCGAGGGGCGCGGCCTCGGACTCGAGTTCCTCCGCCACGTCGAGCGCTGCACCGCGCTCGTCCACGTACTCGACTGCGCCACCCTCGAGCCCGGCCGCGACCCGCTCAGCGACCTCGAGACCATCCGTCACGAGCTCGAGAACTACCCGGTGGCGGATGGCCAGGTGCCGCTCCTCGAGCGCCCCCAGATCGTCGTGCTCAACAAGGTGGACGTTCCCGAGGCCCACGAGCTCGCGGAGTTCGTGCGTCCGGACCTCGAGGCGCTCGGCTACCGCGTCTTCGAGATCTCGACCGTGGCGCGCCGCGGTCTCCGCGAACTCACCTTCGCGCTCGGCGAGATCATCGACGAGCACCGCAGGAACGCTCCCGCTGAGCCGCCGCGCGAGCGGGTCGTCATCCGCCCCAAGGGCGCGGAGAAGGACTTCACCGTGCGGGTCGACGGCGGGACGTACGGCAACGTCTACCACGTGCTCGGCGAGAAGCCGCTGCGCTGGGTGCAGCAGACGGACTTCCAGAACGAGGAGGCCGTGGGCTTCCTCGCCGACCGCCTCGAGAAGTTGGGCGTCGAGAACGAGCTGTTCCGTCTCGGCGCGGTCGCGGGCTCGACGGTCGTCATCGGCGAGGACGGCATCGTCTTCGACTGGGAGCCCACGATCGCCTCGGCCGCCGAGCTCGTGCAGGCCCCCCGCGGTCTCGACGCGCGTCTCGACCCGAACCACCGCCGTACGACGTCGGAGCGCCGCGAGAAGTACTACGCCCGTCAGGACGCCCGCACCGCCGAGCGCGCCTTCGAGGAGGAGCGCCGCCTGGCCCGCCGAGACGAGGACGACGCGGAATGACCCTGCGGGACCGGAGCGAGCTGCCCGCCGCGCGGCGGATCGTCGTCAAGGTCGGCTCGTCGTCGATCAGCGGCGAGGCCGCCTGGCGGATCCCCGTGCTCGTCGAGGCCCTCGCGGCCGCGCACGCGCGCGGCGTCGAGGTGCTGCTGGTGTCGTCGGGCGCGATCGCGACGGGGATGCCGTTCCTGGATCTCGAGTCGCGCCCGCACGACCTCGCCACGCAGCAGGCGGCCGCGGCGGTCGGTCAGAACGTCCTCGTGTACCGCTATCAGGAGGCGCTGACGCCCTTCAAGATCGTCGCAGGCCAGGTGCTCCTCACCGCGCACGACATGGAGGATCCCACGCACCGCAGCAATGCGCGACGCGCGATCGAGCGCCTGCTCGGACTCGGCATCCTGCCGATCGTCAACGAGAACGACACCGTCGCCACGCACGAGATCCGCTTCGGCGACAACGACCGCCTCGCGGCGCTCGTCGCGCGCCTCGTCGGCGCCGACGCGCTGGTGCTCCTCAGCGACATCACGGCGCTCTACACGCGTCCGCCGGGGGAGCCCGGCGCCGAGCCGATCGCCGTGATCGAGGCCGACGACGACCTGTCGTCGTACGCCTTCGGGTCGAAGGTCGTCAACAGCGTCGGCACCGGCGGTGCGGCGACGAAGGCCTCGGCCGCGCGGCTGGCCTCCTCGGCGGGCATCGGCGTGCTCGTCACGAGCGCCGATCAGGTCGCCGAGGCGCTCTCGGGAGCCGCCATCGGAACCTGGTTCGCGCCATCCGATCGCCGCCCGGCGCTGACGGGACCGCTCGCTACACTGGGCGGATGACCACAGACGCCCTTCTCGCCTCAGACACCGCGGTGGACGCCCCCGAGGATCGCCTGCGCCGCGCGAAGGTGGCGTCGCGCTCCGTCGCACGGCTGACCAGCGACGAGAAGCGCGCCGCGCTGCACGCAATCGCGGACGCGCTCGTGGTGCATCGCGAGCGCATCGTCGCCGCGAACGCCGACGATCTGCGCCGCGGTGAGGAGCAGGGGATCGGGGCGTCGCTGCTCGACCGCCTGCGTCTGGACGCCGGCCGCATCGAGGCGCTCGCCTCCGCCGTGCGGCAGGTCGCGGCCCTGCCCGACCCGGTCGGGCAGCTCGTGCGCGGCCAGCGGATGTACAACGGCGTCATGCTCGAGCAGCGCCGCGTGCCGTTCGGCGTCGTGGGGGTCATCTATGAGGCGCGTCCGAACGTCACCGTCGACATCGCCGCGCTCGCCCTGCAGTCGGGCAACGCCGTCGTCCTCCGCGGCGGCAGTGCTGCGCGCTCGTCGAACACCGTGCTCGTGGACGTCATGCGCGGCGCGCTCGAAGCGCAGGGGGTCGCTCCCGACGCCGTGCAGACCGTCGACGACTTCGGGCGCGACGGCGCGCGTGCGCTCATGCGCGGTCGCGGCCTCGTCGACGTGCTCGTGCCGCGGGGGAGCGCGAACCTCATCGAGACGGTCGTCACGGAGTCGATCGTGCCCGTCATCGAGACCGGCGCCGGCAATGTGCACGTGGTGCTCGACGAGAGCGCGCCGGACGACTGGGCGCGCGACATCGTCGTGAACGCCAAGGTGCAGCGGCCGTCGGTGTGCAACGCCGCCGAGACCGTGCTCGTCGTGCGCTCGGCCGCCGAGCGCCTCGTGCCGGCCGTCGTCGCGGCCCTTCAACACGAGGGGGTGACCGTGCACGGCGACGACGCCGTCGCGTCGCTGGCATCGGATGTCGTCCCCGCGACCGAGGAGGACTGGGAGACCGAGTACCTCAGCCTCGACATCGCCATGCGCGTCGTCGACACTCTCGACGACGCGATCGCGCACATCCGCCGCTACAGCACCGGTCACACCGAGTCGATCGTGACCGCCGATGCGCGCAACGCCGAGCGCTTCCTTGACGAGGTCGATTCCGCTGCCGTGTTCGCGAACGCCTCCACGCGCTTCACGGATGGCTCGGAGTTCGGCTTCGGCGCGGAGGTGGGCATCTCCACGCAGAAGCTGCACGCCCGCGGGCCGATGGGTCTTCCCGAGCTGACCAGCACCAAATGGATCGGGCGTGGCTCCGGTCAGGTGCGCGGCTGACGGTAAGCTGGAACGGTTCGCCCGCCCCGAGAACGGAAGCTCAAATGGACCTCGCCACCGCGATCTCGACCCTCGCCGCTGAATCCGAGCACGGCAACGTCGCTCTGGAGACGTTCCCCTACGGCCTCCTGGCATTCGGGGTCTTCGGCGTGCTCGCGCTCATCATGGCGTCGTACCGCAACGTGGCCAACCGCCACGTGGGTGCCGACGGCCACGCGTCGAGCCAGGCAGACGGCGCAGGCCACTAGGTCTCGGACGGTGACGACCTCGACGCGCGCTCCGCGGATCGGCGTGATGGGCGGGACATTCGACCCCATCCATCACGGCCACCTGGTGGCGGCGAGCGAGGTCGCGACCTCGTTCGATCTCGACGAGGTCGTCTTCGTGCCCACGGGACAGCCGTGGCAGAAGGAGAAGGTCTCCGCCGCGCAGGCGCGCTACGAGATGACGGTCATCGCCACCGCCTCGAACCCACGCTTCACGGTCAGCCGGGTGGACATCGATCGCGGCGGGCTGACCTACACGGTCGACACCCTGCGCGACCTGCAGGCGGAACGGCCGGACGCGGAGCTGTTCTTCATCTCCGGCGCGGACGCCGTGGCGCAGATTCTCAGCTGGCGGGACCATCATGAACTGTGGGAGCTGGCCCACTTCGTCGCCGTCTCGCGTCCCGGTCACGTGCTGAGCACGGACGGACTGCCGGGAGGTGTCGTGAGCAGCCTCGAGATCCCCGCGCTGGCGATCTCCTCCACCGATTGCCGCGACCGCGTGAGCCGCGATCTTCCCGTCTGGTACCTCGTGCCGGATGGCGTGGTGCAGTACATCGCGAAGCATCATCTGTATCGGAGCAAGTCATGAGCACATCAGACGGTCGTCCGCTCACACGACGTCAGCTGCGTGAGCTGCGCCAGACCGGACAGCACCCGATCATCCCCGCCGAGGACGTCGCCGCGTCCGCAGAGGAGGACGACGAGAGCGAGCATGAGGTCGTCGCGCCCGACGCACCGGAGCGCGACGACGAGGTGAGCGAGCTCGTGGAGAGCGAGGCCGACGAGCCAGCAGCCGCGTCGGAGGAGCCGACGGGGGAGGTCGTCGAGGACCCGGTCGCCGCGGAGACGACCGATCCGCACTCGGCCGACCCCGGCCATCCGCGCCTCACCCGTCGTCAGCTGCGCGAGCAGGAGCGGCTGCGCACCGACGCGCTCGCGACCATCCCGGCAGTCGACGGCGACGACGACGAGCCGATCGAGGCGACCATCGTCACCGACGAGGTGCCGCAGGCCGCCGAGCCGATCGAGGCGCAGGACGCGCCGGAGGCGCCCGTCGAAGCGGAGGAGTCGCCGGCGCTCGTGCGCGAGGCGGAGGCTCCTCGCGCCACCCTGCGACCGGGCTTCGGCGAGAACATCGCGATCGACGAGGTCACGCATTCGCCGGCGTCGTTCGACGAGCTCCTCACGCACCCGCACGAGACGAGCGGGTCGGCATCGGCGCCGAGCACCCTCATCCTCGATGAGATCCCGGCGACCGCCGCGCTCAGCGCGCCGATCACCGCCACCGGCGAGCTGCTCATCACGAGCTCGCACAAGCTGCCCGAGGGCTTCGGCTCCAGCGGGGCAGCTCGGGGCACGACCGACGGCCGCGAGGTCGACGCCGTGCTTCTCGACGGGGAGCTCCCGCTCTCGTCGTCGCCGACGCCGATCGCCGCCAGCAGTGCGGTGTCGACGTCCAAGAGCCCGGGAGAGGTCATCCGGCCTCCCGTTCCCGAGAAGAATCAGAAGCTCGTGCTGACGCTCGGCATCACCGCTGCGGGCCTCGGCATCGTCGTGGTCGGTGCGGTCGTCATCGCATGGACCACAGGAGTATTCGGATAATGGCAACACAGTCGTCCATCGACATGCTGCAGATCGCCGCGGCCGCGGCCGATGGCAAGGGCGCAGAGGACCAGGTGGCGCTCGACGTCTCCGAGCCGCTGCCGCTCGTGGACATCTTCCTCATGGCGACGGGGCGCAGCGAGCGCAACGTCGCCGCGATCGCCGACGCGATCGAGGAGAAGCTCCTCGAGGCCGGGCACAAGTGCCTGCGCCGTGAAGGACGCACGGAGGCGCGCTGGATCCTCCTCGACTTCGGCGATCTCGTCGCGCACGTCTTCCACCAGGAGGAGCGCTCGTTCTACGCGCTCGAGCGTCTGTGGAAGGACTGCCCGGTCGTTCCCATCGACCTGCCCGCGACGCGCCCGGCGGACTGAGCGGATTTCACCGCTCCGACACCGTCGTGTAAGCTAAAGGAGTTGTCCGGGGCTTCTACCCGGACAACATCTGGGCCTGTGGCGCAGCTGGTAGCGCACCTGCATGGCATGCAGGGGGTCAGGGGTTCGAGTCCCCTCAGGTCCACCATCAGAACCCCCGCTTCGGCGGGGGTTTTCTCGTTTCGGGGCATGCTGGGCTGAGGTTTAGCGAGAGCGAGATCGCGCCGGCCGCGCGTCGGTCGCATCTCACCTCAAGCACGGTCCGCGAACGCAGTGGCGTTGCGGACTCAGCGCTGAGGATCCGTGCGCACTCAGGGAACTCATCGTGCGCGGTTCCGTGTCGGCCAGCCAACCCCTCGTGCGAGTCGATCCGATCGACTCCGCCGTGTCGGCTATTCTCAGGGCTGAGAGGCCCCGGGGCGACATCTCATCACGTCACGTCATGCATTGAGACTTGAGGCCGAGGGTGGGGACCTATGACCGCGTCGCGTGCCGAGGAGAGCCGAGCGTTCAGAGACACTCTGCCGTCGATAACTGCTGTCGTGCTCAAGGGCATCGCTTTGCTGATCGGTGCGGTACTCATCGTCGCGGGCACGGGAGTCGTGTCGGCGTTCGCATCTTGGCGCTTGGCACCGCTGTCCGCGAGCGTCGGCGACGACGCCGCGGCCGGAATCGCCAATGGCATGGATCGCTTGGCGATGGTCTCGGTCGACGTCGGGACGACGGTGGACGTGCAGCTCGACCTTGAGGTCGACAGCGACGACCCCGTTCTCGAGGATTCCGCGCAACGCGCGCTGCTCGAAAGCCCGTTCCTGATCTTGAGCGCGACGGGCAACGTCGAACTCGACAGCGCGGGCGGGTTCGTGGATCTCCGTCCGACCGCGATCACAACCACAACGACCTCTGACTCCGCGGTGCTGTCGCTGCGCCTTGTCTCCGATGAACTCGACCCGGCGACCGGTCCGTACATCCTGCGCTACACCGCACCCTTCTCCTCCGAGGCTCACGTCGTGCTTCACACCAGCGATGAGTGGCTCGTCACGAGCGCACTGCCACGCACCCTCATCGAAGAGCAGACGGACTCCTCGGCGACGAGCGTCCGACTCCCATCTAATTCCATCGATCAAGAGGTCCAGTTCGGATTCAGCGCCAGCTCTGTTCTGGCCGGGGACTGGCGCCAGGCGTCGGGCACCGGTCACTCCGTGGATGCGACCGGAGCGGCGGCACTGTTCTGGACGTTCTTCGCCTGGGCAGGTTTCTACCTGTGGCTCTTGCGGGACAGGAGAGGGCGCTCCGCCATTCGCGGATACGTCCCGACCGCTTGGAAAGACCTCGGTCCGCTGATCGGCGCGCTGGCGTTGTTCAGCCTCGCCCGGCTTCTCGGAGAAGTCGGCAACTGGCTCGCCAGCTGGCAGCGCTCTGTGCCGACGGATCGAGTGCCCACCGATGCTGAGGAGCTCATGCTGCTCCTCGGCCGGGGAGCCCCGCCTGTGGCGATTTTCACGCTTGCTTTCGCATGGGCTTGGAGCCTCATCTTTCGACGGCGCCAAGCTCGGGTTGCCTCACGCTGGTGGGCGATCGGCATCGCTCTGGCCTGCGCAGCCACCACAGCGACGATCCTTCTCGTGCTCCTGGCGACGCCGCTCGAGTGGGATATCGGCAGCTCGACATCGTCCCCGTCCTTGAGCCGCGCGGTTTTCGTGGCGGCCGTCGGGTCGCTCGTTATCGGCGCTGGCCTCGTGATCAAGACGATGTCTGGCAGGTACGCAGTCACCGGCGCTTTCGCGACCGTGGTCTTGGGGATGGCCTTCGCAGGGCTCTCCTCGGTGTATCGGATTGAGTGGGTCGGTGTGGCGACCCACGTGCTCGTGGTATTCGTCGTGGTGTTCGCACTTTGCGCGCTGGTCAACGCCGTGGCGTGCAGCATCGGCAGCGCCGACCGCGTCGTTCGCTTGTGGTCGATGCTGGCGACCGCCGCGATCGTCGCGGTCACCACCGGGCCACGAGTCTTCGCTGCCTATGATTCGGTCGGTCTGTCCGAGGCGAGCTCGCTGCTGTATCTCTTTGTCGACCCGATCCTGATCGCCCTCTCGACGCTCCTCGTAGTCGGCGTGACGCGCGTGCGTCCGGAGCTTCCCGCCTGGACGTACCGTGCGTTGTTCTTCATTGCCGCGGTGTTCTTCTTCCGATTCTCGACCTTTGCGGCGATCCCGCTCTCGCTCGTCATCGGTTGTGTGCTGCTGCGAACGGTACTCCTGCGCCGCGACGCCACGAGCCGTTGGTTCCTCCGCAGTGAGCCCGCTCTCGCCTCGTCGGTTCGGGATTTCATCCGAGACGTCGGCAGGCGGAGGATGGACCGCGACTTCGCGGATGGGCTGCGCAAGAAGGTCGCCAAGGGCGACGTACCCAGCGACGACCTCGACAAGACGAAAGAAGCTATCGCTCGCGTCCACTACGAACCGGTCGCCATGAACTCTGCTGCGATGAACGCCGGCGGCATCCCGGGCGGAGCCCTGCGTCGAGCCGCGTTTGGCGCCGCCGTAGCAACCGTGGCCGGCGCACCGTTCGCGCTCGACTCGATCAGCTACATCCTGGGTGTAGCTGACGACGCCAACGGGCCGTTCGTTCTGGTCGCCCTCCTCGGGGCGCTTCTGGGGCTGCGTTTTCCCCTCTACGGCTTCGCATTCGGGTTCCTTTTCCCTGCTCTGCGCGGAAACCGCGGCCTGACCAAAGCCCTCGTCGCCGCGATGGTCCTGGTCATCACCGAAGCCATCGTGCTGCTCATTCCGTTCGCGTGGGATGCGAGCCTGCAGAGCACCCTGCTGCTGCGCGTGGTGCAGTTGCTCACGGTGTTCTTAGCGCTCGGATTCGCGTTCGACCTTCGATCTCTCAAGTCCGCAGGCCTGGGCCTCGATCGCGTGGGCGACGTGTACAGCGTGAACCGATTGGTCGTATGGAGCTCGGGACTGCTCGTCGCGGCCGCTGCTGCGTTCGCCACTTCATTGCTCGACACCGCGGCGGGAAGCCTCCTCGCACTCATCACGGGTCGCTAGTGCCCGTATGTTGTCGGCGGCGCTCGAAAAGTGAACACTCAACGATCGGATAGTGATCACTTGAAAGGAATGTGCTCTGATTCGCGGGCTCGTTGCGGAGCGCGTGTCGAAGGCGGCGATCGCGAAGCGGCTGGCGGTGTCGCGAACGACGGTCTAAGCGGCACCGAAGACCAGGAGGGCCTTACCCTCCAGGGTCGGGTCCGCGACCACCGAGTGCTTGATTCTCCTCTTGCCGACGTCGCATCGGCCGTTATATCGACAGTATTGGGACTGATATCAGACCGGGATGGTCCGCGCGTCCTTAAGGTCACTCTCGAGCTCGGCCGATACCCCAGGCATGTGCTGAAGCACGACGTTCAGCGACATGACGGCCGCTTCCGGCGCTGACGCGTCCAGAGGCAGACCGGGAAATAGCGTTGTGGCACGTCCGAAACCGCCTGCCACTTGGTTGCATCCTTAGCCACCTCGCCGACCGGCGAGTCCATGGTGACTTCAGCTGCGGGGCGATCCGTACCGGGAGTAGCCGGGTTCGAGGCGCGGCAACCCTCCGACCACGCGACGATGCCAGTCGGCGACGGCGCCGAGCGCGTGATGGTCGAGCGATGTCATGCCGTTGGCGTTTACGGTACCGTCCGGAAGAACGGAGTCCCAGCGCTCCCATATCGTGGTCGCCCATCGTTACGGAGTAGAGGAAGGACAAGCCCGCCTCCTCGAGGACGAGGGAGTGCGCGGTGTCGCTATGGTCGGTGCTACTCAGCGCCTCGGCGACCAGCCGGGTTCCGGCGAAGCCCGTGGAGATCCGGTATCCGCGCTTGGCGACGATGTCCGCGAGCCGATCGCCTGCCTTCCGCAACTGCTCGTCGAAGAGGGTTCCGAAGGCGTTCGCGAGGACGTACGCCGTCGCGGATGCATTGACGAGCCTGCCCAATGCCGTGATGTACTCGCGGCGGAAGGCGGCCAGCACGCGCGCGGCGAGAGCGGAGAAGTCGGCGGCATCCTCCTCCTGTCCCAGCAGCTCGGCGGTGGCCGCCATCTCGCGGGTGGTCTTGCATAGGAAAGCGGTCGCGACCAGATGCGGATGAGTCTTCGCGGCGGCGAGGTTGCTTGCCGGGGCGTCAGGGTCCAGCCAGTCGCCGAGCTGGAAGCCGCTGCTCCACAGCCCAGCGTCATCGAGGAGGTCCGACACCCGGCGGATGAGGGAAGTCATGGAGCCGTCGCTGTCGCGGAGGATGGCGAGATCCCCGTACTCCTGGTACGGCGTCCAGGAGAGGCTGACCGCGACATCGTTCCAGAGCGCTGTCGGGGACGATGGCTGGGACAGGGCGTCCGGCACCACTCAGGCGACAAAGCCCTTCTTGGCCTGCTCCGCGGCGAGGTCCTGCAGCGACGACGTGAGCACGCCGCACGTCATACAGGTAGGCGGCGGGGGCCGGATGCGTTGATGTCGCCGGTCCATCCGAGCCGTTCGTCGCGCTGAGGGCAGTCGGTCGCGACTCCCACGAAGTTGTCGCGCATCGACCAGACGACGTTCGCGTGCAGCTGCGTCAGACGCGGGTGCGAGGTCTCGAACCAGCCTGTGCGGACCATGACTGCTGGGGGCGTGCAGCAATCATCACTGGTGACGATGATGCAGGGCTTCCGCGGATCAGGACGGTCACGGGATCGTGATGACGAGGACCTCGGCCGTCGCCGTCGCCGGGTTGGTGAAGCGGGGATCGGGGAGGACCATGTGCTGGTGCACCGTCCCGAGCGAGAGCAGCTGAGGGCGGAACTGCGGCACGTCGCCGCAGAACGTGAATCGGCAGCCGGGTGCCGCGATGCGCACGATCTCGTCGCGTGCGGCATCCGCCGATCCGTTCATCGAGAAGGGGCTGTCGCGCAGGCAGATGTTCGCGACCGAGTGATCCGCGATGGTCGAGGTGAGCGGACGGGGCGGACCGAGCACCGCGCCCGTGGTGAAGTCCTCGAATCCCAGATAGTCGGTCTCGTGCTCACCGGAGATGTTGATGCGTCGTCCCGGCAGCGGGTTCACCGGAGTGCCGAAGTGGTTCACTCGCCCGCCCGAACCGGGCGCGGAGAAGCCGGATGTCGGACAGAGCGAATGGTCGTGCGGTGCGCCGAGCACGGTCGACGACACGAACTCGTCCATGGCGGAGGACTGGTTCTCGAAGACCTCCATCTCCTCGTCGAGCGCCTGGATCGTGCGCTTGCCGACGATGCGGTTCGGGGTGACCTCTCCGGGCGCCAGGATGCCGCGCGCATCCTTGAAATCGAACACCGCCTGCGCGGTCGCCGCGCCGAACTTGCCGTCGATGACGAGGAACATCTGGCCATCGCTCAGCAGGCTCAGCGCGATCTGGATGCAGGCCACGTGCGAGCCGTCCGCGCCTTGGAAGATGTGCGCGGCGTCGTCGACGAGACACGCGTCCAAGCGCGTGTCGGGGGGATCGGTGAAGAGACGGGATGCGAGTCCCATGGGAATCATCCTCCTTGCCGGCTGTCGTCGGCTCTCGTGGGTTTCGAAAGGGCGGGCATGGTCAATCGACCCGCACGGCCGCGCGCGGTCGGCCGAACGGATCCACGAGGACGACGGCGGCGGCCGCGCCCGCGGGATCGACCGAGAACGACGGCGCCTCGCCGGTGACGGAGCGGTGGGGAGGCGACTCCAGGAGGGCTCCGGACGGGTCGGCGAGATACACCACCGCCGTGAACGGGCTGCTGCCCGCGGCGACGAGGGGGAGGCCTGTTACCGTGACGGCGATCCCCGTCGCGTCCGGCGCCGAGGTGACGGCGGGCTCCGGGCCGTCGACGTCGACCGGGATCGGCGCCGACAGCGGACCCCATGGGGAGAGCACCGCATCCGGCTGTGGAGCGGCGCTCGAGAGGTCGGGGTCGACGACGACGTCGGCACCCGGCACGGTCGTGCGCTCGGGGGCGAAGCGGACGGAGGCGGCGAGTCGCACCCGAGCCCACGTCGGGACCGGGAACCGAGCGGTGGCCGTGTGCGATCCGTCCGGCTGCGCGATGAGTGAGATGGTGGTGATCTCGGGCCAGTAGTGCGGATCGGTGTCGTCGATCGCCTCGACGATCCGTGCCTCGATCGCCCCCGGCATCCGGCTGGACATCGAGGAGGGGACGCCGGACACCGTCACGGTCACCGCCACCTCCCGTGCGTCTCCGTCCGCGATCACCTCGGCGGTGAGGCGCGGCAGGGGAGGGACGTCGGCGGTCGGGACGGCGAGGTACGTGGGCGCGACAGCCGCGATGTCGGCCTCGACGCCCTCGGCCTTCTTCCCGTACGCGTCGACGACGCCGGTGACGGGCACGGCCCGGACGAGCACGAGGTCCGTCGTGGCGCTCGGGACGGCGAGCACTCCGGTAGCGACCCCGCCGACGACCTCGGCGGTCGCCGCGAGCGTGAATCCCGTGCGCGGTGGGCGGGCGGTCACGGCCAGGATCGCGGCGGCCCGGTCCGGTCGCGGATCGGAGCGGAAGCCGCTGGGCGGCAGACCGACGGCCGCGCGGACCACCTGCTCCGGGGCGGTGTAGAAGCGGTAGAACGCCGCTCCGGGCGTCGCGCGCACGCTGAGCCGGACCGCGACGTCCGGGGCAGGACCCGGCCGTCCCGTCATCACGAGCCGCGGCGACACGGAGGGCACCGGGAGGGCGCGCGCGTCGGCCGCATGGACGACCGCGGTCGGGTTCGGCGCCACCGACGACGTGCCCGCGCCATCCGTCACCCACGCCTCGATGTGCACGATGCGCTCCTCACCGGGGACGGTGGGCGGCGCCGGATGGTCGTGCGTCACCGCGGCGTGGCCTGTGGTCACCTCCGGCGTCGCGAGGGGGATGTCCGTGCCGTCGACCCGCAGATGCACGGCGCCGAGCGGAAGGGCTCCCGGCGCCGTCGTCGGGGAGACGACCACCTCGATGTGGATGGTCCCCGGCGAGGCGGGCTGGGTGCCGGCCGCCGGGAGGCGGGCGAAGGTCGCCCGCAGCACGGGAGGAACCGGCGGGGCCGGGAGGGGCGGCTCCGCGACGACGCGTCCCGGCTCACCCCATCGCCCGATCCAGTCGCCGAGCTGCACCTCCCACTCCACGGCCCGCGCGTCGGCCGGCGTCGCGACGGGCACACGTCCGCGGAGCACGGCGTCCGTCATCGGCGGCAGGCCGATGGCCGTCGGCTGCGGCCATCCCGCGAGGAGCGGACGCGCGACGTCCTCGGACGCGCGGTCGTGCATCGTGACGCGCTCGGGGTCGCCGGGCTCCGAGGCGATCTGCACGAACGAGACCGGACCGAACGGCGCGGCCCCGCGCAGCGCGACCGTCTGCTCCCAGGCGTCGGTGCGCTGCGGCGCGGCGCCGACGGGCTCGGCCAGGGTCCACGTCGCCGGGCCCGATCGCACGGGGGAGGGGGCAGGAGGGAGCGCAGGAGAGCCGTCGACGCTGAGCGGCATCGGCAGCTGGACGAGGTCGACGACCCAGCGCGGCCGCAGCAGCCGGTTCCCGCGTCCGCCGCCGAACGGGTCGAACGGGTCGGATCGGTGCGGGCGGAACTCCGCTGGCCTCGGGATGTCCGCGGCCCGCGCGCGCAGCGCCTCCAGCGCGCCGGGCGCCTGCGACTCGTAGACCTCCTCCAGACCGGGAGCGCGATGCACGAACACGGGCGCACGGAGGACGATCATGGGGACGAGCGCGACGGCCATCGCCAGTCCGCGTTCCCATCCGCGCGGGATGTCGGTGAACAGGCCCTGACGCGCGAGCCAGCGGGCGACGCCCGGGTCGGCCGCAGCCACGCCGAGCGCCGAGGCGACGGGGTAGCGCAGTGCCTGCGCACCGCCGACCTCCTGCACGACCTCGCCGCGGCGTCCCGCCAGGATGGCCTCGCCCGCCACCCGGAGCCATCGCCGGATCGCGTCCGCCTCGTCGACCAGCTGAGCGACGCGGGCGACCTCGTCGTCGGCCGTGTACTCGGGCCACGGCTGGCGCGGCGCGTAGGGCACCGGCCGGTCGGGGGCGGCGCGCAGCACCCGATCCCTCGCCGATTCGAACGCGACGTTCAGCGGGGCGTATGCGCCGCCCATCGCGTCCGCGGCGTCCGGGTCCAGCGCGGCGATGTCCAGCACGTCGCCGGTCCAGTCCCGCTCGCGCGGGACGGAGCTCGCCCACATCTCGATGACGGTTCCGCGGCCGGTCACCCGGACCCGGGTGATGTCGCTCGCGGCCACGACGCACATGCCCTGGTCGGGGTCCAGGTCGCGGGCCGTGATCTCGATGTACTCGCCGTTCGGGGCGGTCCGCTCGGCGACGACGGCGATGCGCAGGCGGCCGTCGGCCTGGACTCCGAACCACCCGGTCATCTGATCGGGCGCGCTGTCGACGGTGAGAAGCAGATCGTGGTCCTCGTCGACGTCCCAGGGGCCCGTCGTGTCGCGATCCGATCGGACGTCCCGCGACTCGGTGCCGTCGATGGGGGAGTCGCAGACGACGACGGGGCCGGCGGGGAGGACGCCGGCGGGCGGGATGATGCGCCAGTGCACGCCCTCCGGCACGCGGTCGTCACTCGGAACCGGTCGGCCGTGTCGGATGAGGGCCGCCTCGGCGTACCCCTCGTCATGAACGGCGAGGTAGCTGCTCACGGCCGGCTCCTTCCCACGATCGCCGACGACGCGAACGCCGGCGCGACGGGCACGGTGATCCGCATCCAGAACCCGCTTCCCCGATCCGTCACCCGCAGGCGCAGGGCGCGCGGGGCGGTGGGCGCGATCGGGGTCGCCAAGAGCCAGAGTGCGCGGGTGCCGGTGCGGTCGCGGCGGCGGATCGGAAGCGGCACGGCGACGGAGTCCGTGCGGAAGTACACGGCCTCCTGAACGTCCATGCGCGCGCCGGCCTGTCGGACGAGCGGCTCGGACGCCTCCAGCAGCAGGCCGCTGACGGCCCAGGCGCCGTCGGGGAGCCTCGCCCACAGGAGGCTGCTCCGGCCGCGCGAGGGCGCGCCGCCGGAATCGGGCTCGGGAACGCGCAGCGGCGGGAGATCGAGCGCCGAGATGGCGGCCTCGAGCTCGTCGTCGTCTGTGCTGAGGCCCGCGGCGAGTGCGGGCGCGGGCGTCACCGGCAGATGCCCGGATGCCGAGGCCGCCGCGATCGCCTTCGTGCTGGTCGAGCGGGTGAATCCAAGCGAGGCGACCAGTTCCGCGGGCCCGGCGAATGCGCTCGTGACGAAGGTGATCCCGCGCAGCTGCGCGCTCGCCGAGGTCGCCCGCTTCCCCTTCGGCGGCAGCGCGACCGAGAGGTCGTACGGCGTGCTCGGCTGCAGCGCCGCCGGCCACACCGCCTCCGCCTCTCGAGGAGGAAGGGGACAGGCGGAGGCTGCGCTCGCCGCGGCGACCGGGTCGGCGAACGGGGGCGCGAGCGCGCCGTAGAGCCCGATGATCTCCGGGCGACGGTAGAGCGGGGGCCCAGGGCGATCGGTCGGCTTGAGGAGCAGCCCGAGATCGCGACCGTACGTGCTGGCCAGCGCGCGCACGTGCGGAGCGCGGAATCGGGCGGATGGCCGATCCCGCGTGAAGACGAACCGCTCGTGGTCGGCGACCGAGTAGCCGACGAGGTAGCGATCGAGGTACTCCACCTTGAAGGTGTCGACCGCGAACGACGCGAGCGGGCCGCCGCCGATCGAGCTCTTCCAGACGGTGATCGGGGCGGCGCCGGCGGGCGGCACGGGTGCGGTGCGGAAGAACCAGGTGGCGGTGCGGGCGGTGCCGTCCTCGCGGTCGGGCGGTGCGCCGGAACCGTCGTCCGTGAGCCGTGTCCACGCGAGGGCGACCGACAGTCGATAGCGGGTGCCGGGCGCGAGGACGGTCCTCAGCGCGCTCACGTCCTTGCCGGGCGTCGCCTCCGTCGCGTCTGCGCCCGCGCTGGCGTTCCGGCCGTCCTCGGCGGCGGCCGCCGCCGCAGCGTCCGCGGAGCTGCAGGCATACAGGCCGATGACGTCCACGGAGGCCGCCCAGGTGAGGGTCCACGACACCGCGGTGACGCGTCGGCGCGAGGGCAGCTCCAGAATGACGACGGCATCCGCCTCGGTCGCGTCGCCAGCAGGGGACGGCTCCACGCGGATGCCGGCGACCGCCTCGGTGCCGCCGTCCTCCGTATGGACCGACGCGCGGAGGCTCCGGCGCAGCCGCTCGATCCCGCGGGGCGCCTCCTGTCCGAGGAGCTGCACGGCCAGGACGAGGTCGCCGGCGTCGGCCGGCTCGTCGAGCAGGATCCGGTACGTCGTCTCGCCGCCCTCGTACGGCAGGGCGACCCACCTCGGGGAGCGCGTGCGGAAGGCGCCGACGAAGGACTCGTCCTCGCCCGCTCCGCCCGCCGGCACGGACACCGGCATCTCCTCGGCGTATCCGATCGGCCCCTCCGACCAATCCACGCTCGACTGACCCCAGGTGGTCTCCCGCGTCGGCGCCTCGATGCGGAAGCCGACGCCATGCGCGAACGACGAGAAGGGGGAGAAGGCCGCGAGGCCCCCACGCCGCGCGACGTGCCACGACCCCGACGCGGGCGATCGGCGTGCGTCGACGCCGTAGGTCCACGCCCAGCCCGCGGAGAACGTGAGACCGCAGAGGCCGACCGCGCCGCGGACGGCGTCCTCCACCGCCGCGCGCTCGCCCGCGTGGACGAACGACAGCCATCGTGCGCGGGTGAGCAGGGCCAGCTGGCGTGCGGACGAGATCGCGGCTGCGTCGGCGGGGAGGCCGAGAGCGGGCTGCCAGGCGGACCGCGTCAGATCGACGGCGGCGCCCGCGAGGTCGCCGTCGGCGTCCACAGGTTCGAGCGTCACCGCGGTGAGGCGCCACTCGAAGGTCGTCGTGCCGGCACCGCTCCTGCCTCCGTTGGTCGCGCCGTTCTCTCCGGGCACGCCGGCCTCGGGAATCGGCGCGATCGGGAAGGTCAGAAGTGGAGTCGTGTCCGTCCACACCGTGGGGGCTGCGGACCAGCTTGCGGGGGCCGCCGGACCGGCCGGCGCAGGCGCTGCTCCTTCCGCCCCGAGGTTCGGCACGAGCGGGCGCGCGTCGGGGAGCACATGACCGAGGCCGTCGGCGAGGTCGATGCGCGGCCAGGGCCAGTCGTCGGCCCCCGGCTCGATCGGAGCGGCGGCCGCCGGGTCGACGGCGCCGAGCTCGATGCATCCCTCGAGCGTCGTGAACCACAGGTCCACCTCCGCGCAGACCCGCAGGTGGAAGTCGAGGCGGCTGTCCGGCCCGATCTGCACCTGCAGCAGCGCGTCGACCCCGAGCGTGAACGGGCCGATGCCGACCTCGCCCGACAGTCGGCCATCCGCCCACACCATGACCGGCCGCGTGCCGATCGCGGCGATGAGGCTCGTGGAGACGCTCGCCCACAGCACGCCGCGCACGCCGAAGGTCTTCGAGAAGCCCGCACCGAGCGCGATCGCGAAGCCCTGCGGAGAGATGCTCTGCCCCGCCACGCTCGGGATGCCCTCGCCGCTGACCATGAGGAACGCCCATCCGGTCGTCTCGAGCGGGCCGAGACCCGGGAACACACGCGCCTGCAGGGGGCCCGGAGGGCGCGAGGGATGCGCGCCGATCCCCTCGTCGCTGCCCGCGCGCAGATACCACGCGCTCGCATCGCCGAAGGCGTATCGGGCGGCGATGGGCAGGCGCACGTCCACGACGAACGGCACCGTGTACCGGCCCTCGACGCCGACGAGCAGCTCGCTGCTCGTCGCGGACACGCCGCCGAGGAGCGACAGGCCGGTGCCCGGCGCCACGTCGGCTCCGCCGGCCTCGAGAGCGGCCATGGTCTGCCGCGCCGCCCGGAACAGCTGCGCGTTGACGCCGAGGCGCAGCGCGAAGTCGGGCACGGTGACGCCGAGCACGCCGAGGGCGTTGAAGGTCAGCCCGCCGTCGGGCACGGTCCCGATCACGACGCCGGCGCCGATCGTCACCTGACCCTCCGCGACGTCCAGTCCATTCCACGGCTTCCAGGCGCGCAGCTTCTTCAGGGGATCGGCGGTCTGGCCCGGTTCGGGAGTGAGCGGTGTCATCGCGGCGTTCGCGCCGAACGAGGCGGCGATCGAGTACACGCCGAGTCCGGTGGGGCCGAGCGGGATCGCGGCGGGCAGGTCGAGGCCCATCCCGAACGCGTACTGCGTGACGCCGCCCGCCTTTCTCAATCCGAAGACGAGGAAGCCGCCGACGTTCAGCGGCACGAGCGTCCCCCAGAGGGAGACCGCGATCCCGTCGTTGCCGACGTCCCCGCCGAGCTCGAATCTCCCGCCGCCGACGACGACGCCCGGAAGGTCGAGCCGCGCGTCGAAGCCGCGGACGCCGAAGGTCGGCGACCCGCCATCCCAGGTGCCGCGCACGGTCGCGCCGGAGATCTTCACGGGGCCGAGGTCCATGGCGAACCGCAGGTCGACCTCCACCCAGGTCGATCCGCTACCCGATCGCGTCCCCACGATCTGCAGGATGTCCTTGGGAATCGCCGGCGTCGTGATCTGCCAGCCGCCCGGATCGACGACGTCGCAGCGCGCCGTGCGGAAGTCGATGTCCAGCGCGCTCGCGGCGTCCGCGCCGCCGGTCAGCGCGTCGAGGTCAATTGTGGCGGCGATGCCCCGCCATCGCACGCGCATCGGACGGTCGGCATCCATCGAGATCTCCGCGATCCCGAGGTCCATCGTGGTGAACCGGATCCCGCCGGAGATGTCGAGGGAGACCGCGAGAACTCCGGACGCGGGCGCTGCCTGCAGGGTGACGCTGTCGAGCGCGTAGTCGCCGCGGGTCGCCACCGCGCCGCCGAGTGCGGACGCGGCGCCGTAGAGGGCGGCGAGCGAGGCCGGGGCCATCGCCCCCAGCTGCGCGGCGATCGCCGGGCCCAGGACGAACGTGATGCCGAGCGCGATCTCGCCCGGTGAGGTGCCGCCGCCCGACACCAGGCCATCGGGCTGATCGGACTGCGCCGTGACGGCGATGGTCACCTCGTCGGGTGCCGCCGGAGGTCGCGTGAGGACGGCGCGGACGGTCACCGCGCCCCGGATGGTGGGGCCGGATGCTCCGAGAGGATGGGCGCCCGCCGGCAGCGTCAGGGCGACGTCGGCGACGGTCGGGACGAGGTCGGACAGCGCGAAGACATCGGGGAGATCGAAGGTCAGCGTGGCGGACACGCGCGGGTCCGGCTGCGAGAGCGTCACGGTGAGGCTCTGCGCGCCGGGCGCTCCGCTGAGCGCCGTCGTCAGCGCGAGACCGCCGAGCAGCGGCACGGCGGCCGGCAGGACGAGGGTCATCTCGGCGAGATCGACGACGTTCTCCACGATCGCGAAGGAGGCCGGAAGAGTCAGACCGAACCCCGCGGGAAGCAGAACGCTTCGGGCGGATGGCGTGACGGCGACGTTCTCGAGGGACACCCGGCTCCCGGTCGAAGACAGATGTACGGCCAGCGCGCCGTCGAGATTCACGACGAGGGGCGCGCCGGTCGTCGTGAAGACCTCGCGGGCGGTCGCTCCCGCGCCCTGGCGCATCACCGTCGCCGTCGCCAGCCCGGGAACAGGCGCGTCGACCCCGGCGACGGCGAGTGTGAGCTTCGCGCCGTCTCCGCCCTCCTCGGCGAGCGTCCAGTCGAGCGCGGTGCCGGCGGGCAACGAGGCGCCGAGAGCGACAGGCAGCGCCGAGCCGATCGTGAGCGCACCTGCGGCGGGCAGCGGCCCGACCGGCCCGGGCACCGGATCGAGGCGCTCCAGCAGCGTCGCCACCGACGCGGGGATCACGACGCCCTCGAGCACGCCGAAGTCCTTGAGCAACGAGAACATGGCCATCTCGGCGTCCTCAGGAAGGTGCGAAGTGCGGTGAAGAGGGGAGCTGCCGGACGGCTGCTCCGAGGACACGCCGGTCGTCGTGCACGACACGTCTTCCCGGCGCCTGCGGGCTGTCCGAGGCTCCCCGACGGTGTCTCGGATGGCGCTCATGATGCGCCTCTCGGAGCAGCTCCGCAAGGGCTTCGTCAGCGGCCGACGGTCGTCACGACGGCATCCGAGGTCCTGTCGCGATCGACCCGTCTCGCAGCATGGCGCGTCGCCGGATCGCGCGGACGGAGTGCGCGGCGCGCGGCAGGCGCCGTCCGGCATACTGCACGCCGCCGCCCAGCCGCAGGAACACCGCCGCCCACGTGGCGATGCCGCGTTCGAGAAGCCACGCCGGCACCCAGAGCAGTGTCGCCGCGGGGAAGACCGCGCGCCCGCCGTCACGACGACGACCGCGCTCTGCGACGACCATCAGCACCACGGCCATCCCGAGCAGCGCTCGAGGGCGCCTGAACAGGAGGATCAGGACGGGCAGGATGGCCGCCTCCAGCGCGAGACGCCAGGGCTGCGCGAAGCTGTCGTAAGCCTGCCGGACCCGCTGCGAGAGGAAATGGCGCGCGGATGGCGGGCGCCGCAGGACGAGGATGTCCGGACGGTCTCTCACGCGACCGCCCGCCGCGCGCACCGTGCGCTCGAGCTCGAGGTTCTCGAAGAGCACGTCGGCGTCGTACCCGCCCGTCGCTTCCAGAATCGAGCGGCGCACGCCGTAGGTGCCGGGGTAGTCCCATCCCAGGCCGCGGTTGATCAGGGTGCGCGCGGTGTCCCAGCGCGCGTGCCAGGGAAGCGGCGCGAAGTGGTTCTGCGGTCTGACGAGGTCTGCGGTGGCGAGGCCGCCCACGACAGCGGCCAGCGACTCGCGCTCGTACCGCACGTCGTCGTCCGCGATCACGATCGCCTCGTGCCTGGCCATCCCGATGCCGGTGAGGACGCCGCGCACCTTGCCGTTGGCTCCGTCGGCCACCGTGACCGGGACGTGACGCACGAGCCCGCGCCAGGCCCTGGCATGAGCCGCGAAGTGCCCGGCGTCCGAGCCGTCGACGACGGTGACATCGACCCACGCGCGCAGCCGTCGGAGATAGCTCGTCAGCTCCTCGAGGCCCTCGTCGGAGCTCCAGCGCAGCGGCAGGATGTACTCGGCCGCGATCGGGGCGGCGACGTGCGCTGCCCCCGCGGCATCAGTCATCCGTGCGGAAGCCGGCGGCCTTGTGCGTGCCGTCGCAGAAGGGCTTGATCGTCGAGAGCCCGCAGCGGCAGAGGGCGACCGTGCGGCGGCTCCGGGGGATCGGCTCCCCGTCCGCGGTCACGAGATCGACGTCGCCGCGCAGCAGCAGCGGCCCATCCGGATACGGCGTGAGCGTGGGGCGGGGCTCAGGCATCAGCGCCGGCCTTCCGCAGCGACGCCGTCCCATGCGTCCAGGCGTCGAGGATGTGCTGACCCACCCAGCCGTCGACGGCGAGGCATGCGGCGGCGCCGAACATGATGTCGGGCAGCAGGTCGGGGCGGTCCTCCGCCAGGCCGCCGGCGAGGTCGCGACCGGCGATCTGCTCGTGGACGGCATCGGCTTCCACGTGCTCGTCGAAGTAGTCCGTGACGTCCTCGCCGAAACCGAGGCGGCGGAGCCCGTCGCCGTACATGCGGCTCGGGATGGAGGAGGTCATCTCGAAGGCGGCGAGGTGGCCGACGATCGCGCCGACGAGGCGGCGGTTGAGTCCGAACATCGACATCATGTTGTGCGAGGCGAGGGTGATCGCCGGCACGTCGTCGACGTAGACGCCGTAGGTCGCGTCGAGACCTGCGCCGCGCATGGCCGCGGCGAAGATCGCCGCGTGCACGCGGTCGGGCCGCCCGCCGCCGTACTCATCCGCCTGGATCTCGACGAGGGCGGCCTTGGGACGACCGTGCAGGCGCGGGATGGCCCAGGAGTGCGGATCCGCTTCCCGCAGCGTGTAGACCGAGCGCTGGATGAAGAACTCGCGCGCCTGCTCGAGCGTCGCCTTCTTCGCCAGGTACCGCGACAGGCTGGGCCCGGAGTCTGCGCCGGTGAGCGCGAACAGCGATCGGGAGACCGCATCCGCGGTCGGATCGGGAAGATCGGGCGTCGCCACGGCCATCCGCAGATCGCGTTCGAAGCGCTCCTCGAGGATCCGACGCGTCGCGATGAGGTTCGGATCCCATTCGAGCTCGGGATCGAACGCGTCGAGCGAGCCGTAGGACGAGGCGTAGAGGGCGAACAGCGTCAGCTGCACGTCATCGTCGTGAAAGACGTCGCCGACCTCGGCGACCGCACGGCGAGCGATCTCGACGTGGTCCGCACCCTCGCCTTCCGGGGAGCCGGTGAGCCGACGCAGCACGGCGTCGCTCAGGGGTCCGCGGGCGGCGAAGGGGATCCGGCCGGTGTCACGGCCTTCGATGGTCTGCGACACGAGGGTCTCCGATTGCATGCCCACAGTCTCCGACGAAGGAGCGGCTGTCCGCCATCCCTCGACCGTTCGAGCCCCGGCCTCTAGACTCCGCGGCGTTCGGCGGATGTCCGCGCCGTCGGGCTATGCACGCAGCAGGAGCTTCCCGATGACGGCGCCCGAGGCCATCCGCCGGTGCGCCTCGGGCGCGTCCGCCAGCGGAAGCACCGCGTCGACGACCGGCCGCACGCGGCCGTCGAGGACGAGCGGCCACACGTTCTCGCGCACCGCCGCGACGATCGCGGCCTTCTCGGCGAGCGGGCGCGCGCGCAGCGTGGTGCCGCTGATCGTCGCGCGCTTGCGCATGAGCAGACCGAAGGGGAGCGGCGCCGAGGGTCCGCTCGACGACGCGATCACGGCGAGATGCCCGTTGGGGGCGAGCGCGGTGAGGTTGCGCTCGAGGTAGTCGGCGCCGACGACGTCGAGTATGGCGTCCACGCCCACGCCATCCGTCTCCTCGTCGACGCGTGCGACGAAGTCCTCCGCGCGGTAGTCGATGACGACATCGGCTCCGAGCTCGCGCGCGGCCGCTGTCTTGCGCTCGCCGCCCGCGGTCGCGATCACGCGGGCGCCTAGCGCCTTCGCCCAGAGGACCGCGTGCGAGCCCATGCCGCCGGTGCCGCCGTGGACGAGGAGCGTCTGACCGGGACGCAGCCCGGCGATGAGGCCGAGGTTCGAGTACACCGTGCACGCGGCCTCGGGCAGCGCGGCGGCCCCGACGAGGTCGAGGTCGTCGGGCACGGGGAGGAGCTGAGACGCGGGAGCCACTGCGAGCGTGGCGTAACCGCCCCCGGCGAGGAGCGCGGCGACCCGGTCGCCGACCTTCCACTCCGTGACGCCGTCGCCGAGAGCGCGGATGACGCCGGAGACCTCGAGCCCGGGGAGCTCCGAGGTGCCGGGAGGCGGCGGGTAGTGGCCCTGACGCTGCAGGAGGTCGGCGTTGTTCACGCCCGCGGCCGCCACCTCGATGAGCACCTCGCCCCGCCCGGCGACCGGGTCGGGCAGGTCGGTGAGGGTGAGGACGTCCTCGTCGCCGGGGTGATCGATCGTGATGGCGCGCATGCGATCGACGCTACACCGGGGGTTCGAGGGCGCGGCCAGAGCAGCCCGCTCGCGCCAGCACGACCATCCGCTGACGATTCGTCAAGGGCTCGTGCGGGCGGGTCATCGCTCGCATCATCGGATCATGGCAGCACATGAGGAACAGCCCGGATTCGACGCCGAGCAGGACGACGAGGAGATCGTGGAGGAGGTCGTCGAGGACGTGCGGGATGAGATCCGGCACGGTCAGGTGACCGACGACGTCAGCCACGTGCTGGACGAGCGTCTGCATGAGGTCGGCGTCGACCTGCGCCCCGAGCGCGTCGACGACCTCGCCGAGGACATCGAGAACGACGTCTCGATCTAGACGGGTCGGCAGGCCGGTCTCGTGACTCGCCAGTGCAGGCGACGCGCTTTCGGCCGACGAACTGTGTCGCCCGCACTGGCGAACCGGAGCTAGGCGGCGACGTCCGCACGCCCCGCGACGCTCAGGAGCACGGCGCGGTACTGCTCGATCATGCGCGCTCGGGACAGAGTCGGACGTGCCGCGAGCGCGGCCTCGCGCCAGAATGGCCGGGCTGCGAGGACGCTGCTCCACGCGGCGGCGATCTGGTCGGCTGATCGCGACGTCACGATGCCGAAGCCGGCGACCCTGCGTGCGGCGTCGCCGACGTCCGTCGTGACGGGAGTCGCCCCGCTCGCCGCGCCCTCGAGCAGGCACAGCGGAGAGGCCTCGCCGTACGCGCTGGTGAGGGCGACCAGATCGGCGATCCGGTAGAGCGACGGCATGTCGTTGCGAAGGCCCAGCGCGTGCACCCGGTCCTCCGGCACATCGGCGGCAGCGAGCATCGACGCGAAGGCCGGATTCTCGCGCGTCATGCCGGCGCCGCACAGGACGTAGTGCGCGTCGGATCGTGTGGCGGCGTGGCGAGCGGCGGCGCTCAGGAAGAGCCCGGGGTCCTTCATGGCGTCGAAGCGCGCGGCGAGCAGGACGACCGGAGCGTGCACCGGGATGCCCAGCGCGCGCCGCGTGGCAGCGAGCTCATCCGCTTCGCCGGGGGCGAACCGGTCGGTGTCGATGCCGTTCGGCACGACGAAGCGATCGAGGCCGAGGGGCAGGTGACCGGCGTACGCGTGGTCGGTGGCGTCGGCGCAGGAGAGGGCCGCTGTGACGATCCCCTGCTGCGCCGCCTCCGTGAGCCAGACGAGCGCCGGGCCCGAGTGCTTCGGGTCTGAACGATGCAGGCAGGTGACGACGGGGACCGGCGGCAGCAGCCCGTGATCGCGCAGCGCGAGCAGCAGGCCGAGCGGCTGCTCCTTCAGCGAGAGCACCACATCGGCGCGAGAGATCGCCTCGGCCGCGCGGTGCAGATCCAGCTCCGTGAACGACGACGGATGGCCGGGGTCGCCGCCCGCCGTCCGCTCCAGTGCCGAGACCTCGACTCCTGCCGCCACCAGCCGCGCATGCCGCGCGTCGTCGCGCAGGTGCTGCACGGTTCCCTCCCGGTGGGCGCGGGATGACAGTGACAGCACGGTGTGCGCCTGGTCGATGCCGTCGTGCAGACCGGCGAGGACATCGGTGTGCAGGATGCGAGCGCCGCCCGCGAAGAAGCCCTCGTAGAGGGAGAGCACGCGAAGGGTCATCGGGCGCCTTTCGGGATCGAGAGCGGATGGCGGAGGCGCCGTCCGTTCATGTTCTGCGCGAGCATGCGGGATGTCAGTGGACGCGAGACGAGCGGATGGTGAACGTCTGGTTTCGTGTGCCTCTCGCGTGGGTGGCAGATGATCGCGAATCGCAGCGACGTTAGTAATTCGCTTTACTAGCGGACCACGCCCGAGCCCGGGTGGTCCCCGTTCTGTTCCGTCGGAAGCGCGTCTTTGAGTGCGGGTGGCAGAAGAAATAGCAGCGAAACCTATTGCCTTTTTTCTCGAAGAGAAGTACGATGAGGGCATGTCGAAGGTGACAGGCCCGCTCATCGAGGTCCTCGGCGCTCTGCGAAGCGCGGTGGCAGACCTCGATGTGGTCGGCTTGGCGCCAGACGACATGGCGGAGCTCACCGACGTGCTCGCGTCCATCCGGCGGGTTGCCGAGGCGGGATTCGCTCCTGTCGCGGGGGAGATCAGTCGACAGTCGCGGCGCGAGCTGGGGAAGGACTCCTACTCCCGCAAGCGCGGCTTCACCTCCCCCGCTGCGTTGATCTCCGCGGCAACGGGGTCGAGCACCGCGGACGCCGCCCGGATGATGAAGGTCGGAGAGGCGACCGCGCCCCGGCGGAACCTCGTGGGGGAGGAGCTGCCCGCAAAGCACCCCCATGTCGCGCAGGCGGTCAAGGCGGGGGTGCTGAGCGTGACCGCGGCGGAGGGGATCGTGAGTCTGCTTGACCGGGTCGCGATCCGCGCCGGCGATGCCGCATGCGAGGAGATGGAGGCGATCCTCGCCGCACGGGCGCCCGGGCTGACCAGTGACGAGCTGCGTCGGATGCTGCTGGACGCGGAGGCCCGGCTCGATCCGGATGGGAAGGAACCGCGCGAGCACGAGCGGCGGGACCGGCGGATGCTGGCGTTCCGCACCGAGCGCGACGGATCGGTGTCCCTCACCGGTCGCTTCGATCCGGAGACCGCCGCCCCGATCGTGACCGCGATCGACGGCATCGTCACCCGCATCATGCGTCGGAACGAGCACCAGGACGACCCGGCGAAGAAGGACGGCCGCACCCGCATGCAGATGCAGGCGGACATCCTCGCCGACCTCGCGCGCCACGCGCTCGGATGCCGAGCGGTTCCCACCAGGCCGATCACGACGATGGTCGTCCGGATGGATTACGACACCTTCCGCGCCGCCCTCGACGAGAACGCCGAGGCCGCAGGGGCGGCGGGGACGGCGCGGATCGACGGGATCGAGCAGCCGATCACCGCTCGGGCGGTGAGGCGGATGGCCGTGGATGCGCAGATCATCCCCTGCGTCCTCGGCGGAAACAGCGAAGTCCTCGATCTCGGACGTGAGGAGCGCCTGTTCACCAAGAAGCAGAAGCTCGCCCTCGCCGAACGAGACGGCGGATGCGCGTTCTGCGGAGCGCCTCCAGGACATACCATCGTGCACCACATCGACTGGTGGTCTCGCGGCGGCCGCACCGACCTCGACAACGGGATCCTCCTGTGCGTGGCGTGCCACCATCGCATCCACGATGACGGGTGGGAGATCCGCATCGACGGAGTCGGCAGGAACGCGGTGCCCTGGTTCATCCCACCGCCCTGGCTGGACCACACCCGCACACCCCGCCGCGGCGGCCCCACCCGCTACCGACTCGTCGCGTGAACGACCCGTGGAACCCATGCCGCTCGACGTCCGAGAGTGCAAGACTGAGCCGATGCAGCTGCCCGTCATGCCGCCCGTCGCCCCGATGCTCGCGAAGGCGGTCTCCGAGATCCCCGATCTCGGGCACACCGAGCCGAAGTGGGACGGGTTCCGCACCATCGTCTTCCGCGACGGTGACGAGGTCGTGCTGGGCAGCCGCAACGAGCGTCCGATGACGCGCTACTTCCCCGAACTCATCGAGGCCATCAAGGCGACCACCCCGCCCCGCTGCGTCATCGACGGCGAGATCATCGTCGCATCGGACGGGCAGCTGGATTTCGAGGCGCTGCAGCAGCGCATCCACCCCGCCGCGAGTCGCGTGAAGCTCCTCGCCGAGCAGACGCCCGCGTCCTTCGTCGGCTTCGACCTCCTCGCCGAGGGCGACGTCGACCTCATGCCGCGTCCCTTCCGCGAGCGGCGCGAACGCCTCATCGCGGCGTTCGGCAGCGGCTCCGATCAGGTCTTCCTCACGCCGGCGACGAGTGACCTGGCGGAGGCGCGCGAGTGGTTCCACGCCTTCGAAGGGGCAGGGCTCGACGGCGTCGTCGCCAAGCGCCTCGACGATCCGTACCAGCCCAACAAGCGCGCGATGTTCAAGATCAAGCACGAGCGGACCGCCGACTGCGTCGTCGCGGGATTCCGCTGGCACAAGACCGGTGACATCGTCGGCTCGCTCCTCCTCGGGCTCTACGACGATGCCGGGCGACTGCAGCACGTCGGCGTCACCGCGTCGTTCTCCATGGCCCGCCGGCGCGAGCTGCTCGACGAGCTCGCGCCGTACCGCCAGGACGAGTCGGCCGAGCATCCGTGGGGTGGGGGCGCCGACAACGGCGACCAGCTTCCGGGCGCCGGCAGCCGCTGGAACGCGGCGAAGGACCTCTCCTTCGTGCCGCTGCGTCCTGAGCTCGTCGTCGAGGTCGCCTACGACCACATGGAGGGCGACCGGTTCCGGCACATCCCGAGCTTCCGCCGCTGGCGCCCCGACCGCGACCCGCGCTCGTGCACCTTCGCCCAGCTCGAGCAGCCTCGCACCGCGATGCTGTCGGACGTCCTCGGTCGCGGCTGACGGCGGCTACTCGCCGAACGCCGCTTCGAAGTCGCGCGGCGCGCATCCCCGCGGCTGTGTGGGGCGAGGGCCGGGGTCGCCCAGCGGCGGCGTCGGCACGGTGACCGCCTCGCCGGGCTGCAGCAGCAGCTCCTCGCCGAAGTGCCACACCGTCAGCGGGGTGCTGTCCACCGCTCGATACGTCGTCGCCTCCGGCCGGATGTCGAGCCGCAGCATGTGCCCCTGCACGCGGATCCCGAAGCTCACCCGCGTCAGCTGCTCGGGAAGCCGCGGCGCGAAGCGCAGCCCGCGTTCGCTCTCGCGCATGCCGCCGAGACCGGCGGTGATGGCCATCCAGATACCCGCGAGCGAGGCCATGTGCAGCCCCTCCTCGGTGTTGCCGTGGAGGTCGTCGAGATCGATCGTGGCGACCTCCGCGAGATAGTCCGCGGCCAGGTCGAGATGCCCGACCTCGGCGGCGATCACCGACTGCGCCGCCGCCGAGAGCGACGAGTCGCGCACCGTGAGCGCCTCGTAGTAGGCGAACGCGCGCGCCTTCTGATCGGGAGTGAACGCCTCGTGCGCGAAGAGCAGCGCCAGCACGAGATCCGCCTGCTTCACGACCTGCTTCCGGTACAGATCGAAGTACGGGAAGTGGTCCTGCAGCGGGTACTGGTCGTCGCCCGTCGCCTCGAAGTCCCAGCGGGCGCGCTCGGTGAAGCCCGCCGAATGCGGGTGCACCTCGCGCCGTTCGTCGAACGGGATGGCCATGGCCGCGGCCACCGCGGACCATCCGCCGATCTCCTCGTCGGTCACGCCGAGCGCCTCGGCGACATCGGCATGGCGCCGCGCCGCGTCGGCCGCGCCCACGAGGTTCTGCCGCGCCATGAGGTTCGTGAAGACGTTGTCGTCGACGATCGCGGAGTACTCGTCCGGCCCGGTGACGCCGTCGAGGTGGAAGCCGCCGTCGGCATCCCACCGCCCGAGCGAGACCCACAGCCGCGCGGTCTCGACGAGGATCTCGAGGCCCGCCTCGCGCTCGAACCGCTCGTCGCCGGTCGCGCGCACGTAGTGCATCGCCGCGGCGGCGATGTCGGCGTTGAGGTGGAACGCGATCGTGCTGGCCGGCCAGTATCCCGACGACTCCGTGCCGTCGATCGTGCGCCAGGGGAACGCCGCGCCGGCGAGGTGCAGCTGTCGCGCGCGGGCTCGCGCGTGGTCGAGGGTCGCGTGCCGCCAGCGCAGCGCCTGCTCCGCCGCCTCCGGTGCGGTGGAGGTCAGCACGGGCAGGACGAAGCCCTCGAAGTCCCAGAACGTGTGCCCCTCGTAGCCCGCGCCGGTGAGGCCCTTGCCCGGCACCGAGCGTCCTTCGAGGCGCGCCGCGGACTGGAAGACGTGGAACAGCGCGAACCGCACGGCCTGCTGCAGGCGCGGCGCGCCCTCCACCTCGACGTCCGCGCACGTCCAGTAGTCGTCCAGACGCGACCGCTGCCCGGAGATCAGCCCCTGCCATCCGTCGCGCACGGCGTCGCCGACCGCCGCCTCCGCGCGATCGCGGAGCCCCGACGCCGACAGCCCGTGCTGGAATTCGTGCCCCACGAACTTGACAACCTCGAGGCGCTCGCCCGCAGCGAGTTCGGCGGCGATGGTCGTCCGGGCGAGGTCGGCGGATGTCGCGGTGTCGGTCGTCGGCGTGCGCTCGCCGGCCGCCGCGATGACGTGGTCCATGCTCACCGCGACGCCGAGGTCGCTCTCGCGGGTGCGGTGGACGAGGGTCGCTCCGGTGCCGAGCACGAAGCGGTCGGCCTCCTCGAGCGGCTTGTGCAGCGCCTCCTGCACGCGCGGGTCCGGATGGGGCTCCGGCATTGGCTCGTTGGCGACCAGCTCGGACTGCAGGGTGACCGTCACCGGGGCGTCGACCGCCGCCACCTCGTACCGGATGGCCGCGACGGCGCGGTGCGTGAGCGACACCAGGCGGGTGGATCTGACGCGCACCGTGCGGCCGGCGGGGGATGTCCACTCGACCTCGCGACGGAGGGTTCCGTCGCGGAAGTCGAGCCGCTGCTCGTGCGACGCGGTCCGGCCGGCGCGCACGTCGAACGGCTCGTCGTCGACGAAGAGCCGGATGATCTGGCCGTTCGGCACGTTGATCACGCTCTGCCCGCGGTCCGGATACCCGTACCCGTCCTCCGCATACGGCATCGGATGGTGCTCGAACACGCCGTTGAGGTAGCTGCCGGCGATGCCGTGCGGCTCTCCCTCGTCGAGGTTGCCGCGCCATCCGACGTGTCCGTTCGACAGTGCGAACACGGACTCCCGGTGGGCGAGCTGAGCGGGGTCCACACCGGCGAGGCCGATGCTCCAGGGCGCGGTGTCGAAAGCGAGAGGCCGAGTCACCCCCTCACCGTCTCACACGCCGGCGCGCAGAGCCTCGAGATCGGGGTGGCCTCCCAGCCGCTGCACGGTCGCCGCCGCGCAGTCGGCCGCGAGCTGCCCGGTGCGCTGCGGCGACTCGCCGTGGCGCACACCGGTGACGAGCCCCGCGACGAAGGCGTCGCCCGCGCCGGTCGCGTCGACGATCTCCGTCTCGCCGTGCGGGTGGAACTCCTCCCCGCCCGGCCACGCGACGAGATCCCCCTCGCCCGCCACCGACAGCGCGACGAGCGTCGTCCGCCCGTCGAGCAGTCGACCGGCAGCGCGCGAGGCGTCCTCGCGGGTGCGGATGGGCGTGCCCGTCAGCAGCTCGGCCTCGTGGGCGTCGGCCCGCACGACGTCCGCCAGCGCCAGCAGCTCGTCGCGCTCGCGCCCGCTGACCGCGCCGTCGAGCACGATGCGCGCCTGCGACGCCATCCGCGCCGCCGCGAGCAGGGCCGTCGCCGGCTGCTGCAGCTGGAGCACGACGACGTGCGCCCGCTCCAGCGCGTCGGATGCCCGTTCCACGTCGTCGACGGTCAGCAGCGACTCCGCGGGTGCGTCCTCGAGCAGTCGTCGCTCCCCGTCCGCCGTCACGACGTCGACCATGAGCGCCGTGCGCCCACGCCGTGTCACGTGCGCCACGTCGAGTCCGGCTGCCACGGCCTCCCGGTGCACGACGTCGCCTGCCGCGTCCGCTCCGAGCACGGCGAGGAGCGTCGGCCGCACATCGGGGTTCAGCTGGCGGATGCCGATCGCCATGCTCGCGCCCTTGCCGCCGAGGCGCTCGATCCGCTCCGCGACCGGCGCGCTCCCGCCCGCGTCGGGGAGGCCATCCACCCGCAGCACGAGGTCGCGGCCCGCCTGCCCGACGACGACGATGCTCGGTCGGATGGCCTGGGGGTGCGCGCCTGCGGACATGCTCCGACCCTACCGACGACGAAGGGGGCCCGGCCGTGCGGCCGGACCCCCTCCGTCGGCTCCCGCGTCAGGGCATCACGAGGACGGCCTTGACCGTCGTGCCCGACTGCGTGTCGGCGATGGCCTGCTCGATCTCGTCGAAGGGGTAGGTCGTGATGAGCTCGTCGAACGGGAACCGACCGGCCTGGTGCAGGGCGATCAGCTCGGGGATGAAGCTCTGCGGGATCGCGTCGCCCTCGATGGCGCCGACGATCGTCTTCCCCGACGCTGCGACGAGCCCGAGGTCGAGCGTGGAGCCCGGCCGCGGCACGCCCACGAGGGCGATCTTCGCTCCGAAGGCCGTGGCCTGGAGGAGCTGCGAGATGACCGGAGCGACACCCGTGGTGTCCACCGCGTACAGCGCGCCGCCGCCGGTGATCTCGAGGATGCGGGCGACCGTGTCCTCCTCCTTGCCGTTGATGAGGTGCGTCGCGCCGAGACGCTCGGCGAAGGCGAGCCGCTCCGGCAGCACGTCGACCGCGATGATCGTCGTCGCGCCCGCGACCTTGGCGCCCATGATCGCCGACAGGCCGACGGCGCCGGTTCCCGCCACGACGACGGTCGCGCCGGCCGGCACGTCGAGGGAGTTGAGCACGGTGCCGGCGCCGGTCTGGATGCCGCAGCCGAGCGGTCCCGCCAGCTCCACGGGCGTTCCCTCCGGCAGCTTCACGACGTTCTTCGCCGCTGCGATCGCGTGCGTCGCGAAGGACGACTGACCGAAGAAGCTGCCGTGCACGACGGCACCCTCGCCATCCGTCATCGTCGTGGTGCCGTCCTCCCGGACGCCGCCGAAGTTCAGCGGCATGAACTGCAGGCAGTACGCCTCGCGACCGGCGAGGCAATTGCGGCAGTGCCCGCACGCCGCGAAGGAGAGGCCGACGGCGTCGCCCACAGCGAAGCCGGTCACGGCGGCGCCGACCTGCTCGATGATGCCGGCGCCCTCATGGCCGAGCACGAACGGGAACGCGCCCGGGATGTCCCCGTGCTGCACCGCGAGGTCGGTGTGGCACAGGCCCGTGGCGACGATCTTGACGAGCACCTCGTCCGGGTTGAGGTCGGCGAGCGTGAGCTCCTCGAAGCGGAACGGCTCGTCGACCCCGTGGAGCACGGCGGCGCGGATGGATGTGGTCATCGATCTTCCTTTCACGCGAATACAACTCTGCAACTACGCTACGCTTGTAGCGCAGACGACGCGCCGGTCACAGCCCGCGCAGCATCTCCCGCCGCTGCGCCTGCTCGACGGGGTCGGGCACCGGCAGCGACGCGATGAGCCGCCGCGTGTACGGGTCGCGGGGCGCGCCCAGCACCTCGGCGGTCGGCCCCTGCTCGACGATGTCGCCGCGATGCAGCACCGCGACGCGATGCGCGAGCAGGTCGACCACGGCGAGGTCGTGCGTGATGAACAGCGCCGCGAATCCGAAGCGCTCCTGCAGCTCGGTGAAGAGCTCCAGCACGCGCGCCTGCACCGAGACGTCCAGCGCGCTCGTGGGCTCGTCGGCGATGAGCAGCCGCGGCTTGAGGGCCAGCGCGCGGGCGAGGCTCGCCCGCTGGCGCTGCCCGCCGCTCAGCTCGTGCGGGTAGCGGTCGCCGAACGCCTTCG